>DATKMZ010000176.1:0-57699 GCA_035541575.1 Caulobacteraceae bacterium
CCACATCGAGACCGCGATGCGGCTCGACCCGCTCTCGGCGATGCGGGCGACGCAGGTGGGTATGCTGGGTGCGGCGCTGTTCGCGCAGAAGCGCTTCGCCGAGGCGGTGACGGCGCTCAAGGAGTCGGCGCATCTCAACCCGGCGATCCCGCAGGTGCACGCCCAGCTCGCTTCCTGCTACGGCCACCTCGGCGACCTCACCGCCGCCCGTGAAGCGCTGGCCGCCATGTCCCGCTGCACGCCGATGTCACTCCGCGAGATGGGCGCCCAGATGTACCGCGCCCCCGCCCAGCGCACGCTGTTCCTCGAAGGGGTGGCCAGCCTAGAGGCTGAGGCATAGTCCCGCCGGAGGCGTTCCAGGCTCAACGCAGAGCCGCAGAGAAGACGCTGAGGCGCGGAGCGCTGCGAATTGCTCTGCGTCTTCGCGTCTCCTCTGCGCCTCTGCGTTAGAAGAGGCCGCGCCTGTGGCGCGCGGCCTAAGCGTTGAAGTTCAGCTTCAGGCCGGGGCGGGGCCAGCGGCACTTGTAGAGCTTGCCGGTCGACGAGCAGGTCACCCAGGCGGTCTGCATGTCGGCGCCGCCGAAGCAGATGTTGGTCGTGATCAGGTCCGGGAACGGGTAGTGCTCGGTCGTGCCGTCGGGGTCGAAGGCGGTGATGCCGCCGTTGATGATGGTCGCAACGCACACCTTGCCGCCGGCCTCGACCGCGAGGCTGTCGAGCAGCTGGAAGCCCGGCAGGTTGCAGATCACCCGGCCCGGGCCGAACCCTTCCTGGGCCATGAGCTCGCCGGGGCTCGCGACGTCGAACGCCCAGAGCCGGCCGAGGTTGGTGTCGGCCACGTAGACCACCGTCTCGTCCGGCGAGAGACCGACGCCGTTGGGCGAGATCATGTGCTCGCGCTGGCGGCTGATCAGGCTGCCGTCGGGCTTGGCGTAGTAGAGCCCGCCCCACTTGCGGCCGTCCTCGTCGCCGCAGCCGTGGTCGGTGAACCACATGCCCCCCTGCCTGTCGAAGACGAGGTCGTTGGGGCCGTTGAGCCGTCCGCCGGGGCAGGAGTCCGGGGCGTAGAGGGTCTCGACCTTCCCGGACTTGATGTCGACGCGCTGGATGTAGCCGCCCTTGTGCGTCGGCGGCGTGGGGCCGGGAATGTTGAGGCCGTTGTTCTTGAGGAAGTGGAACGAGCCGCCGTTGTTGGTGACGTAGATGGCGCCGTCCGGGCCGATCGCCGCGCCGTTCGGCCCGCCGCCGGTCTCGGCGACCGTCTCCTTGGTCCCGTCGGGCTTCACGCGGGTCAGCGCCTGGCCCTCGATCTCGGTCAGGATCACCGATCCGTCGGCCATGGCGATCGGGCCTTCCGGAAAGCGCAGGCCCTCGGTGACGAGCTCGATGTCCATCATGTCCTCCCTCGGCGCTTGATCGGGGCGCGACCATGACGGCGGGCGCGGCCCGCGTCCAGACTGGCGGTGCGGAGGCCGCGGATCGTGCGTGGTTCGAGACGCGCGCTCCGAGCGCTCCTCACCATGACGAAGGTTGGTGGCCGCACCAGTGCTCGTCATCCTGAGGAGCCGCGCAGCGGCGTCTCGAAGGACGCATAGTCCCGCCGCGCGCTACCCGCGCTCCAGCACCCGGAACACGGTCGGGAACTCGTCGTCGGGGCCGGCGGCGAACGCCTCACGTGAGAGCTCGCGCCAGCCCGCCTCGTCGAGCGGCGGCATCGTGACGTCGCCTTCCGGGTCTCCGTCGACCTCGGTGAGGTAGATGCGCCGGGCGCGCGGCAGGGCGAGCGCGAAGAGGTCGGCGCCGCCGATCACGCAGACCTCGTCCTTGCCGTCCTCGCCCGCCTGCTCGCGGGCGATCTCGAGCGCCTCCGAGAAGTCGTCGCAGACGACGGCGCCCGGCGCCTCGAACTCGGGCCGTCGCGAAAGCACGACGTTGAGCCGGCCGGGCAGAGGCCGGCGCGGCAGGCTCTCCCAGGTCTTGCGGCCCATGATCACCGGCTTGCCGAGCGTCAGCGCGCGGAAGCGGCGCAGGTCGGTTCCAAGGCGCCAGGGCAGTCCGTCGCCTCGCCCGATGACGCCGTTCCTCGCCCGCGCCAGAGGTCCCAGCGTCAGGTGGACGGCCAAGCGGCGCCCCCGTAAGCTGGACCGTCGGACAGCGAGACACGACGGGGGCTAGGCATGGGCAAGTATGTGCCGGCGATCATCGCGGGCGTCGTCGCCGCGATCGTCATGACCTTTCTGATGGGGTTCGTGTTCGGGGGGATCACGCCACTCATCTACGGGCTCGGCACGGGGGCCTTCGTCGCCTACATCTTCGCCAACCTCGCCGGCAACAAGAAGCTCCCGATCGCGAGCGATCAGGAGAAGACCGCGGCGCTCGAGCTGAAGCCGCCGCCCGGCAAGTCGCTGCTGGTGGTCTACCGCGAAGGCTTCGTCGCCAAGCTCGCGGGCCTCAACGTCGCCGTCGACGGCAAGGGCTTCGCCCAGCTGACCGCGCCGAAGTTCACCACGCTCGTGCTCTCGCCCGGGACCCACACGCTGACCTGCGGCTTCGGCGGCCTGGCGGGGCCGCAGAGTAAGCCTGGCGTCTACGAATTCGACGTCGCGGCGGACCAGGTCGCAGGCGTCGGCATCGGCGTCTCGATGGGCCTCGTCCAGGGCAGCATGAGCTTCGTCCCGGTCGCCGACGTCGGCGCGGTGCGGGCGAAGGTGGCCAAGATGCCGTTGGTGAAGGCCGAGCCGGCGGAGATCTGAGGCGGAACGACGCTGCGTCCTTCGAGACGCCGCTTCGCGGCTCCTCAGGATGACGAGATTGGTGAAGCAGCCCCCACCTTCGTCATGGTGAGGAGCGCCCGCGAGCCCGTCTCGAACCACGCACTCGAGGTGTCACACCGCGATCGGGGCCTTGATCGGCTTGTGGGCCTGGTAGCTCTCGAGCGTCACGTCCTCCTCGCCGAAGTCGAAGATGTCGGACCTCGGCGCCAGGCGCACGGTCGGGAGGGGCAGGGGCTCGCGCGTCAGCTGGCGCTTCGCCTGCTCGAGGTGGTTCAGATAGAGGTGCGCGTCGCCCAGCGTATGCACGAACTCGCCCGGCTGCAGCCCGCACGCCTCGGCCATCATCATCGTCAGCAGAGCGTAGCTGGCGATATTGAACGGCACGCCCAGGAACACGTCGGCCGAGCGTTGGTAGAGCTGGCACGAGAGCCGGCCCTCGGCGACGAAGAACTGGAACAGGCAGTGGCAGGGCGGCAGCGCCATGTCGTCGACGTCGGCCGGGTTCCAGGCGCTGACGACATGCCGTCGGCTTTCGGGGTTCTCGCGGATGGAGCGTTGCACGGCGGCGATCTGGTCGATCACGCGCCCGTCCGGCGCCGCCCACGAGCGCCACTGCTTGCCGTAGACCGGGCCGAGCTCGCCGTCGGCGCCCGCCCATTCGTCCCAGATCGTGCAGCCCCGCTCCTGCAGCCAGCGAACGTTGGTCTCGCCGCGCAGGAACCAGAGCAGCTCGACCAGGATCGAGCGGAAGTGGACGCGCTTGGTGGTGACGAGCGGGAAGCCGGCCGCAAGGTCGAACCGCATCTGCCGACCGAAGACGCCGAGCGTGCCAGTGCCCGTGCGGTCGCCGCGCTCGACGCCCGTCGTCATGATGTCGGCGAGCAGGCCGAGGTATTGCCGCTCGGGGTGCGGCCCGCGGGATTGGTCAGCGGCTAGCCGATGTACCGCAGCGCTCATGGATCGAAACTCGACAGACGCATGGACCGGATGAGCGCCTGATTCGCCCGCGCCCGCTTAGGATATAGTGTACGAACGAAACGGGAACACGACAAAATCTTGTGAGTCGCTCAGCCGGAGAAGCCGCCTTCGTCGAGGTAGGCCTGCTCCTGAGGGGTCGCGGCGCGGGCGAGGGCGCGGTTGCGGTGCGGGAAGCGGCCAAAGCGGGCGATGATGTCGCGGTGCATGATCGCCCACATCACGTCGTTCTCGTTGCCGGTCTCGGCCTTCAGCGCTTCGCAGAGCGCCACGCCCCGTTGCTGGTCCGCCAGGTCCTCGGAGTGCTCGAATGGCAGGTAGAAGAAGCTGCGCAGGGCCGGCTCGGTCGCGAGGTCGTGGCCGCGGGTGATGGCCTCGGCGGCGACGAACCGGGCGAGCGGATCGGTGGCGAAGCTGTGGGCCGAGCCGCGGTAGAGGTTGCGCGGGAACTGGTCGAGCAGGATCAGCAGCGCGAGCGCGCCTTCCGGCGTCTCGATCCAGGCGTCGTATTCGCCGCGCGCGGCGGCGTGGTGGGTGGCCTCGAACTTCAGCCGGATCGCCTCGTCGAAGGCGTCGTCCTTGGCGAACCACTTCTTCGGGCCGGCCTGACGCCAGAACGCGATCACGTCGTTAGGATGCGCGGTCATCGCGTTCGTCTACCGCGCCCCGCGCCGGATGCGAACATGAACCGAACGCCACCTTTCTCGTTCAACGCGGGTTCATGCGGCGGGCGCCAGTCTGTCGGCAGAAGTACCGGCGCGCGTCTCGCGCCGAAAGGGAGCCCTTCGATGAAATACTTCGCCACGGCCGCCTTGGCGCTCGCGCTGACGGCCGGCGCGGCCGTCGCCACGGCCGATCCGCAGAACAACAACGGCGCCCCCGTGCAGTCCGGCCGCGGTGGCGCCGGAGGCGGCCAGGGGGGCAATCATGCCGGCGGCCAGGGCGGCTATCACGGCGGCGCGGTTGCCGCACAGGGCGCCTCTCACGGCGGCGGCCAGGGCGCTGTCGGCGGCGGCGCGCAGGGCGGCAGCCAGTTCCGCTACCGCGGCGGGCCGGGTGCGCCGCCGCCCGGAACAGTCGCACACGTGCAGAGCGGCCACGACTTTGTCGGTGGTCAAGGCGCCGTCGGGGGCCAGGGCGCCGGCGGCCACGGCTGGAGCGGCGGCGACGGACGTCGCGATCATGTCGGCGGTCAATGGCAAGGCGGCCAAGGGGGCAATCATGCCGGCGGCCAGGGTGGCCAAGGGCAAGGTGGCCAAGGGCAGGGCGGCCAATGGCAGAGCGGACGAGGCTTCAACGGCGGGAACAATCAATCGCGCAGCGGCGAGCGGTGGCAAGGCGGCCATGACTTCGTCGGCGGGAACAACCAGTGGCGCGGCGAGCATGGCGGTTCGGCCTGGCGCGGCGCGCCGGGCTGGAACCACGACCTGCGTGGCCGCGACGAAGGCCGCGGCTGGTTCCGCGCCGGCGAGTTTCCGCACCAGGAATACGCCGAGCACCGCTTCCACCTCGGCTGGTACCACTACCCGCGCGGCTGGTACGCGCGCACCTGGTACTTCGGCGACTTCCTGCCGTTCGGCTGGTTCGCGCCGGACTACTACCTCGAGTGGAACGACTACGGCCTGCCCGAGCCTCCGGTCGGTTGCGAATGGGTGCGCGAAGGCGACGACGCGCTGCTGGTCAACATCTACACCGGCGAGATCCTCTCGGTCTGGCGCGGCGTCTTCTGGTGACGAGGCGGGGCCGGGCAGATTTCCGCCCGGCCCGTTCGCCTTGACGCGCGGGGCAAAAACCTATCGATAGCGGCCCTTGCTCGGCGGCGGCGCGCAACGCGCCCCGCCCGGCTTGCCTGACTGGAGATAGAACCATGCGCGTCTACTACGATCGCGACGCCGACCTTGCCCGCGTTCTGGACAAGAAGATCGCTATCGTAGGCTATGGCTCGCAGGGGCACGCGCACGCGCTGAACCTGCGCGATTCCGGCGTCGCCAATGTCGCCGTGGCGTTGCGCGCCGGCTCGGCGACCGCCAAGAAGGCCGAGGCCGAGGGACTGAAGGTCATGACGGTCGCCGAGGCCGCCGCCTGGGCCGACCTGATCATGATCCTCGCGCCCGACGAGCTGCACCGCGAGATCTACTACGCCGACATCGCTCCCAACATCCGCGACGGCGCGGCGCTGCTGGTTGCGCACGGACTCTCGGTGCATTTCCAGCTGATCCAGCCGAAGCCGTCGATCGACGTGCTGATGGTGGCGCCGAAAGGCCCCGGCCACACCGTGCGCGGCGAATACCAGAAGGGCGGCGGCGTGCCGTGCCTGATCGCGGTGGCGCAGAACGCCACCGGCAACGCGCTCGACCTCGGCCTGGCCTACGCCTCGGCGATCGGCGGCGGCCGCTCGGGCATCATCGAGACCACCTTCCGCGAGGAGTGCGAGACCGACCTGTTCGGCGAGCAGTCGGTGCTCTGCGGCGGCCTGGTGGAGCTGATCCGCGCCGGTTTCGAGACGCTCGTCGAGGCCGGCTACGCCCCCGAAATGGCCTACTTCGAGTGCCTGCACGAGGTGAAGCTGATCGTCGACCTGATCTACGAGGGCGGCATCTCGAACATGAACTACTCGGTCTCCAACACCGCGGAGTATGGCGAGTACGTGTCAGGGCCCAGGGTGGTGACGGCCGAGACCAAGGCGGAGATGAAGCGGATCCTGAAGGACATCCAGGAGGGCCGCTTCGTGCGCGACTGGATGCTCGAGGTCTCGGCCGGCAAGCCGAACTTCAACGCCATCCGCCGCCGCGACGCCGAGCACCCGATCGAGGAGGTCGGCGCAAGGCTCCGCGCCATGATGCCCTGGATCACCAAGAACAAGCTGGTCGACCAGGCGCGGAACTAGGGGCCGCACCCAGTTGCCGAGATCGGAAAGCCCCGTTTTATCAATAAGATAAGGCTGTCGTCCCGGTTCTCCGCACCTCTCCATCCGGGAAAGGTGTTTCAGTTGTTCCCGCCGAGCAGGCTCCCGAGGATGCCGCCGACGACGGCCGTCGCCGCGGCTGCGCCGGCGACGTTGCCGGCCGCGTTGTTGTTGCGCTGGCCGCCCGGCATGTAGCGGGCGATCTCCTCGGCGAGGTTGAGGATCGGCATCGACTGCAGGTGCACCTCGCCGGGGCCGGTCAGCGTGGCGAGGAACAGGCCCTCGCCGCCGAACAGCACGTTCGAGAAGCCCGGCAGCATCTGGATGTCGAACGAGACGGTGGGCTCGTGCACGCCGACGTGGCCGGCGTGGACCAGCAGGCGCTCGCCGGCCGCCAGCTGCTTGGTCACCACCTCGCCCGAGAGGTCGAGGAACACGGTCCCCGGCCCGGTGACCTTCTGCAGGATGAAGCCCGCGCCGCCGAAGAAGCCGGCGCCGATCCGCTGCTGCCAGGCGAGCTCGATCGAGACCGACCGCTCGGCGCAGAGGAACGTCTCCTTGCGGCAGATCAGCGACTGGCCGGGCGCCAACTGACGCACCAGGATGTTGCCCGGGAAGCGCGGCGCGAAGGCCACGTGCCCGCCGCGGTCGGTCGTGAACTCGGTGATGAAGAAGCTGCCCCCCGTCAGACTGCGCTGCAGGCCGGCCAGGAAGCCGCCGCCGGTGTTGGTCTGCATCCGCATGCTGTCCGACATCCAGGCCATCGTCGCGGTCTGGCTGTAGATCGTCTCGCCAGCGGCGAGGTCGATCGCCACCGTCTGCATCACCGTGCCGGAGATCTCGTACTTCATCGATGGGCCCTGTCTTCAAGGAGTCGCGGGCCGAGCCTACTATGATCGCCGTTGGCCAGCGAGAGCGTCGGGCCGGAGTCGGAATGGACGACAACAGCCTGCCGTTACCGACGCGCGCCAGCCGTTCAGCCTGGACGCCGGCGCGTCGGTCTGAGGCGCGCGACGGTGCGTCCTTCGAGACGCGCCTTCGCGGCTCCGCTGGACGACGAACTTGGGTGCGGCCTCACCATTCTCGTCATGGTGAGGAGCGCTCGAAGAGCGCGTCTCGAACCACGCACGGCCGCTCAGCCGCCCACTAGCGCGGCCAGCTTCAGCACGGTGTTCCAGTTGCGCCCAGTGCCGCGCACGCCGAGCCGTCGCTCGATCACGGCATTGGTCAGTTTCGAGGTCCCGATCCCATCGGGGTAGGCGATGTAGAGCGCTCGGCCGGCGGCGTGCAGCGTCTCGCGGCCCGGGATCCAGTCGGCGAGCGCCTTCACCCGCAGCGGCTCGGGCGCGGCGCGCAGCACGAAGACGAGCAGGTGGGCGGGATCTCCCTTGGCCATCGCCGCCAGCGGGTTGGCGGCGACAAGTTCGGCCCAGGCGTCGGCCGAGCGGACCAGGATGTCGGTCGCGAAGCCGAAGCGGCGCTCGAACGCCGCCTCCAGCGTCTGCTCGAGCGCTGAGTCCGGCCCCTCGGCCGCGAAAACGAGGTTCCCGCTCTGCAGCAGCGTCCGAGCGTCCTCGAGCCCGAGCTCGGCCATCAGGCGCCGCAGGTCCGCCGAGGCCGCCTTTCGGCCGTTGACGTTGACCGCGCGCAGCAGGGCGACCCGCTGCGTCAGCGCCATGCCAGGTCCGCCTCGCCGCGCAGGATCGCCTCGGCCTCGGGCGTGTGCTTGGCCCCTCCGCGCGCGTGCAGCACGAGCGGCGGCAGCAGCTGCAGCGGGGCGCGTCCGCCCTTCACCGCGCGGACCAGCACCCGCTTGGCCGGCGCGTCGGCGAAAGGGTGGATGGGGCGGACCTGCTGCGAGCCGCAGCGCTCGCCGAGCAGCGCCACCAACTCGGCCAGGCGGTCGGCGCGATGGATCAGCGTGAGGTTCCCGCCGTCCCGGACGGAGCGCGCCAGGAAGCCGGTCCAGGCGGCGAGCCCGTCGCCCGCCATCCAGGCGCCGGCCTTGGCCGGGTGCGGCGCGCGCAGCCGCGTCGGGTCGTCGAAGAACGGCGGGTTGCAGAGCGCCGCGTCGAACGGCGCGCCCGGCGCAGCGCCGCCGCCGATCTCGCCGCCCACCGCCGACACTCTGGCCTCGAGCCCGTTGATTGCGATGTTGGCCTGCGCCAACGCCAGCGCGGTGGCGTCACGCTCGAGCCCGACGAAGACGGCGTCCGGCCGGCGCGCCGCTGCGGAGATCATCACCGCGCCGACTCCGCATCCGGCCTCGAGCACCCGCTCGCCCCGTGCTGCGTCGCAGGCGGCGGCCAGCAGCGCGGCGTCGAGGCCGGCGCGATAGCCCTTGGCGGGCTGGCGCACCGACACGCGCCCGCCCAGCATGTGATCCTCGGTGACAGCCGCGGCTGTTTCGTCCATCGCTGGGGCTCGGCGCCTTGTGCTCGCCTTGACGCTCCCCTATCCCGCACCCATTGTCCGTCGGCAACGGCGAACGGCGCCCTTCGCGCCGCGAGGAGCATGTCTTGGACGCAGTCAGCGCGCCCAGCGTCCGGCCCGCCGGTTCCGTCGACCATCTGGTCCGACTCGCGCGGACCGACATGGACGGCGTCGACGCGCTGATCCTCGCGCGCATGCAAAGCCCGGTCAGCGTCATCCCGCTGCTCGCCGAGCACATCATCGCCGCGGGCGGCAAGCGGCTGCGGCCGCTGCTGACCGTAGGGGCGGCGCGGCTCGCGGGCGGCGTCGGCGACGCAGCGCAGAAGTTGGCCGCCGCGGTCGAGTTCATCCACACCGCGACGCTCCTGCACGACGACGTCGTCGACTCCTCCCAGCTGCGGCGCGGCAAGGTGGCTGCGCACCTGATCTGGGGCGCGCCCTCGAGCGTGCTGGTCGGCGATTTCCTGTTCGCCCGCGCGTTCGAGCTGATGGTCGAGACCGGTTCGCACCGGGCGCTCGAGATCCTGGCGCGCGCCTCGCGTGTGATCGCCGAGGGCGAGGTGTTGCAGCTGACCCGGGCGCACGACCTGAGGCTCGGTCAGGCGATCTACCTGGAGATCATCGGGGCGAAGACCGCCGAGCTCTTCGCCGCTGCGGCGGAGGCCGGTGCGGTCTGCGCCAGGGCCGACGCGGGCCGCTCGGACGCCCTGCGCGCCTACGGCCAGAGCCTAGGGCTGGCGTTCCAGCTCGCCGATGACGCGCTCGACTACGCGGGCTCGGCCGAGACGCTGGGCAAGAACGCCGGCGACGACTTCCGTGAAGGCAAGGCGACATTGCCGCTGATCCTGGCGATCCAGCGGTCCGGGCCGCGGGAGGCCGAGTTCTGGGAGCGCGCGATCGGGCGTAAGGAGCAGACCGAAGCCGACTTCCGCCGGGCGCGTGAGCTCGTCCTCGGCACCGGCGCGCTCGACGCTACGCTCGACCTCGCCGCCGACCACGCCGACGCCGCCAAGGCCGCGCTGCAGGTCTTCCCGGCGGGCGAGTGGCGCGAGGCGCTCGAGGCCCTGGCGGATTTCGCGGTGAGCCGCAGGGCCTGACGCGGCGAGGCGTGCGCCGTTCGAGACGCCGCTGCGCGGCGCCTCAGGATGACGAAGTCCAAAGCTGCCGCTGCGAACGTCGTCATGGTGAGGAGCGCTCGAAGAGCGCGTCTCGAACCTCGCACCCAAGTTTGCGTCGTCAGCGCTTGGCCGGCGCGGCTGCCTTCAGGTGCGCCCAGCAGGTCTTGGAGACGCTGGCGGCCCGGCTGCAGAACGCCTTCGCGTCCGCCGCAGAGGCGAAGCCGACGACGCTCGCCCGGTAGACTTGCGCACCGGCGACCGAAGCGGGCTCGACCGCGGTCGTCAGGGGCGCGGTGATCTGCCCCCGAAGGCGGTCAAGGACGCGCTGCGCATCCCTGGCGTCCGGGCTGGCGGCGACCTGAGCAACCCAGGGTCCTGGGGGCTTCGGCGGACCGGCCGCCGGCGCCGGGGCGGGGGCCGCGCGGACCGGCCCCATCCTGACGGTCGCCGGCGGCGCGGGCGGCGGCGCGCTCGACGCGGCAGGCTCGGGCGGCGGCGGGGCGGGCGTCGCCGCGACGGCCGCCGGCGCAGCGGCCGCCGCCGCGGGCGGCGGGGTGTCGACCACGGCGGTGACGACCGGCGGCGGACGCGTCGGCGTCGGCTGGGCAGGGCTGGCGCAGACCCGCGCGATCACCGCGGCCATGTAGGAATCGGAGGTCGGCTGCACCCACTCGCCGCTGACGGCGCGCGGCTTGCCCTGACCGGCAAGGTCCGGCTGGTCGAACGCCGTGGCGCTGACAAAGCGGTTCGAGCTCTGGCGACAGTCGATCGCGGTCGCGGCGCGCAGCGAACGGAACCCGAGCCGGGTCGCGGCGTCGGTGGTGCGAGCCTCGATGTCGAGCCCGACTTCCGAGACGGCGTCCGGGCCGCCGCCGGTCGCCACGTGCGGCAGGATGCTGATCTCGACCCCGTCCTTCATGATCGGACCGGCGGCGACGGACGTCGGCGTCGCCGGCGCGGCGGCCAGCGCGCAGGGCGTGGCGAGAAGGGCCAGCGCGGCGAGAATGGGAAGGCGCACGCGAACTCCCGGCGAAGCGAATCGATCCTGCGAATTAGACCTCAAATCGCTGCCCTTGTGGCCGTCCGTGGCGCCGCAATTCGCCGCCGCCCCACGTCCGACGACTTAAGTCTCCCTTAGAGGTTGTCAGTTAGAAACGATGCGGACGGGGGCCAAGACTGCTGCGCCAAATGGGGTACTCCCTATCATTTTTGACGGTCGCGAAGACGAGAGCCTGCGGTCGCAAGGTGTTGCCAGCGACTCGGGCGCCGCGCCATCTACACAACTCGCGAGCGAGCGCAGCCTCCCAAAGCGCGACGACGACGGACGTGGCGACATGAGCGACGGACTCCAGCAGCGAGCCGAGCCGCGCCGTTGGCTGCTTCGAAGCGGCCGTGTGACCGCCGACGACGGCGGCTTCTCGCTTCCGTGCACGATCGTCGACATCAGCGACAGCGGCGCGCGGGTGAGGGTCGAGCAACGCGTGCACCTTCCTACGAGCTTTCACCTGATCGACACCCTCGAGCGCATCGCGTTCCGGGCCAGCCTCGTCTGGTCGGCGGGGCCTGAGCACGGGCTGCGCCTGCTCGAGCGGATCGACCTGAAGCGCCGAGAGACATCGCATGCGTGACCCAGCCCGTCGCGCGCAAGAGAAGCGCGAGCGCAATTCCACCGACATCCTTGCGCTGGTCTCGGTCGGCGCGATCGCCGCGTTCGTCACGCTGCTCTGCTATGCCGCCGCGAAGACGCCGCAGGCGCGCGATCTGATCGCGCCGGTCGTGGTTGGGCTCGGCGCCGGTGGCCTGATCCTGTTCCGGCAGCTGCGCAAGGCCGCCAGCAGCATGGCGGCCAGCGAAGCGCGCGCCATCTACGCTGCCACGCATGATGCGCTGACCCGGCTTCCCAACCGCACCCTTTTCAACGAGCGCCTGGCCGAGGCCGCCGCGACGAAGGGGAAGGAGCGCGTCAACGTCTTCTGCATCGGTCTCGACCGGTTCGACGATGTCGTCGAGTTGCTCGGTGTCGCGCCGACGGAGCGGGTGATCGTCGAGCTCGCCGCGCGGCTTGTACGCCTCAGCGGCAGCCGAGACACTGCGGCCCGCCTCGGCGACGGGGTGTTCGCGCTGCTGCGCTGGGACGAGGGCTGGCCCGAGCCGAACACGTTTGCGAGCCAGCTGGTCGATCAGCTGACGGAATGCGGCGACGGGCCGGCCGAACTGTCCTTCTTCAGCGCCTCGGTCGGGATGGGCGAGGTCGGCGCTGACGCCGACAACTCGCTGGAAGCCCTGCGCCACGCCCAGATCGCCCTCTCGCATGCCCGCAAGCAGGGCGCCGCCAAGTGGGCCAGCTTCGAGCCGAAGATGGATCAGGCCCTGCAGCGGCAGAAGGCGCTCGAGAGCGATCTGCGGCGCGCGCTGGAGGAGGACGGGCTGTCCCTCGTCTACCAGCCGCAGGTCAACGCCAAAGGCGTGATCGTCGGCGCCGAGGCGCTGATCCGCTGGACCAGCCCCGAGCACGGCGTCGTGCCGCCGAGCGTGTTCGTGCCTCTGGCGGAGAGCTGTGGCCTCAGCGAGGCGATCGGCTGCTTCGCCCTGAAGCGCGCCTTCCGCGACTCCGCGAACTGGTCCGGCGTCACCGTGGCCGTCAACCTCGCCGCGCCGCATATCCGGTCGGGCCAGGCGGTCGAGACGCTGGAAGCGCTGCTCATCGAGACCGGCCGTAACGCACAGGACTTCGAGATCGAGATCACCGAGAGCCTGCTGCTGGCCGACGAACCGGAGACGCTGCAGACGCTCGGCGCGATCCGCAAGCTCGGCTTTTCTATCGCGCTCGACGACTTCGGGACCGGCTATTCGAGCCTGAGCTACCTGCGCCGCTTCCCGGTGGACAAGATCAAGATCGACCAGTCATTCATCGCCCAGCTCGGCCGGCGGCCGGAATCGAGCGCGATCGTGAAGGCGATCATCGACCTGGCCGAAGCGCTCGAGCTGAAGGTGCTCGCCGAGGGCGTGGAGACCGAGGATCAGGCTGGGCGCCTGGCGCGGCTCGGCTGCGGGCTCTACCAGGGCTATTTCTTCAGCCGGCCGGTCGAGGCGGACAAGATCGGCGAGCTGGTCGCGGCGAACAAGGCGCTGGCGGCCTGACGTCGCCGTCGCGCTCGCAGGTCACGAAACTGCGTTCTGTTCCAGGCGCGTCAGCCAGTAGTCGGCGTCGTAGGTCGGATCGTCGGTCAGGTAGCGCCACAGCTTGATGCGGTTGACGTACTCGAGGCGGCCGGTGTCCTGCTCGAACCAGGGCTCGGGCGTCGTCAGGATCGTCTCGACCGTCCCGCGCTCCGGCGTCGTCTTGAGGAAGAAGATCGGTCGCTGGGCGTTGCGCTGTGGCAGGTCGTCGAGCTTCCAGCCGCGCGCTTGCGAGCCGCTGGCGTGCATGCGGATCTTGAACATGTAGCGCACGTCGTCGGAGAGGTTGACGCCGCCGCCGTGCCAGAGGCCATGGTGCAGGAAGAGCAGCGTGCCGGCTTCGCAGACCATGTGCTGCTGGCCGGCGATGTTCTGGTAGCGGCCGATCGCCACCTCGCTGACCTTGCGAAGATGGGTTCCCGGAATGAAGCGGGTGCCGCCCATCGCCCGCGTGACCGCGTGCGGATAGTACATCAGCTGCACGTCGAAGGCCCGCGGCCGCGGATCGATGGTCGAGTCCTGGTGTGTGTGCTGCGAGACGTTCTCGTGCGCCGCCGCCTCGTGGAAGCGAGGCGGGAAGGTGACGTGCAGGAAGTGGTGGTCGAACACCGGCGCCTCGCCCAGCAGGCTGCGCAGCACCCCGCGCACCAGCGGCAGGTCCATCAGCCGCGCGAGAGCGCTGCCGGGCGCATAAGCCTCCGAGAGCGGCGTGCCGGCCGGGACCTCCGGGATGCCGCTGGCCGCCAGCGTCTCGCCGTAGACCTTGCCGATCTTCGCCCCCGCCGCCGGCTCGGCGACGCCGCCGGCCTCGGCCATGAACTGCGCGTTGATGTCGGCGGGGACCGCCGCATCGAAGCGCAGGAAGCCGCGGGCGACGAAGCTGGCCACCTGCGCCGAGGTCAGCAGCGCCGGTTCGGTCATGGTTCGGTCTCCACGATCTGCTCGAAGAAGAACTCGTACTTCAGGTACGAAAGGTCCAGCTCCTCGCCGTGGGCGTGAGGCAGAAGCTGCGATGCCTGGAAGAGCCGCCAGCCGTCCTTCAGCGCCGCGAGGCCTGTGGGGTAGGGCGGCGCGTCCATGTCGCCGGACATGTGCAGGGTCTCGCCCGCGCCGTCGTACTGCGCCCAGCCGAGCACTGGCGCGTCGAGCGCCGAGTTCTTCAGGTACAGGACCAGCACCTTCTGCCGTCGCGCCATCGCCCCCTCCCGCCGCGCCTGCGGTCTTAGATCAAAACCCCTCGCGCGCCACGTGGCGTCACGGCGCATCCTCCAAGACCGCCTCCGTCGGCAGCGTGGCGCGGATCGTGGCGACGAGGCGCTGCTGGGCGTCGGCCAGGTCGGCGGGGTCCCAGACCACCGTGACCAGGTGGTTGGTGTCGAAGTGGGTTCGTTGCTGGTCCCAGTCGGCCTTGCGACAGGTGTAGATCACCGGCCGGCCCAAGCCCTCCGCGAAGCCGGCCTCCCAGTAGGGGCCGAAGCTCCCGTGGGTGAGGTCCGCGACCACGAAGCGGGCCGTGCGCATGCTTACCCGCATCTGGTCGTCGATCTGACCGGCGGGCTGGTCGTGCAGCGCGGTCCGCAACGTGAAGCCGGCGCGCGCGGCGGCCGGCTGGAAGCAGCGGGTGAACACTTCGACCAGCACCGGCTCGTCGAACTTCATGGCCATGAACGCGCGGCGGTTGGCGGTAGGGTGCTCTTGCAGCTCGGCGTGCCGCGCCCAGCCGGCGAGCGTGAGCGCGACCGACAGCGCGTCGTCGCCGGCCTCGAGGTCGATCAAGCCCCCGGCGACTGACCCGGCAAGCCAGGCGACCAGGCTGAAGTCGTCGCGGGTGATCGGCGCGCCGAGCCAGGCCGCGACGGCCTGCACGTTGGTGCGGTCGATCGTGATCTTGCGGAAGTACTCGGACTGCTGCTGATCGCCGATCCAGGTGATCAGGTTGTCGGCCTGCTGCGTCGGCGTCGGCGGCGGCTCGTCGAGGCCCCAGGTCTCGAGGCCATGGACCGGCACGCCGACCACGGCGCCCCGCTGCTGTCGGCGCACAAGGTGGCTCAGCCGCGCGCGGCGGCGCATCACATCGTGCAGATCGGGGCCCTTCGCCCAGTTCGGCCCGCCTCTACCGGGGCCTGCCTGAGCAGCAGACCGCCGTCCCTTGCTCCCGGTCGCGAACCAGCGCTCGAGCGCCGCTTCGGCGGCCATCCCCGCCTCGATCGGATCGCCGGCGGGGCCGGGCGCGCAATACCACCGACCGCACCTGGGGCAGGCGGCGTTGGGCTCCGGCAACTCGACCGTCCAGCTCTCCGTGCGGGAGAGGCAGATCGGGCACAGGCCAGAACTCGGTCTTGTCGGCAGCGCCATCGCAGGTCCCCAGCGCCGACAGCATCGCGCAGCGGTCCTGCCCGTCAACCTCGCGGCCAAGCCAATGCGTTGGGGTTGAGAGCGCACCATCGGAGGGGAGGCTAAGCATCGGCGCAGAAAACGGCTAACCTCGCCGCGCCGCTTCCCAAGGAGCCCGCATGCCGGCCGACGATGTGCGCCACGACCACCACGGTCACGATCACGCCGACGAGGGGCAGGACGCGCCGTCGGACCTGGTCCTGAGGGTCAAGGCGCTGGAATCGCTGCTGGTCGAGAAGGGGCTGGTGGACCCGGCCGCGCTCGACGCGATCGTCGACACCTACGAGCACAAGATCGGGCCGCGCAACGGCGCGCGGGTGGTGGCGCGCGCCTGGACCGACGCGGCCTACAAGGCGCGCCTGCTGGCGGACGGCGCCGCAGCGATCTCCGAGCTCGGCTTCAGCGGCGCCGAAGGCCGCCGGATCGTCGTGGTGGAGAACACGCCCAGGACGCACAACCTCATCGTCTGCACGCTCTGCTCCTGCTACCCCTGGCCGGTGCTCGGCCTGCCGCCGGTCTGGTACAAGTCGGCGCCTTACCGCTCGCGCGCCGTCATCGATCCGCGCGGCGTTCTGGCCGAGTTCGGTCTGACCCTGCCGGACGACGTCGAGGTCCGTGTCTGGGACTCCACGGCGGAGGTCCGCTACCTGGTGCTGCCGCAGCGCCCTGCGGGAACGGAGGGCCTGGACGAGGCGCGGCTGGCCGACCTCGTCTCGCGCGACTCGATGATCGGCGTGGCGCTGGCCGGCGAGCCGAAGGGCGCTGCGGCATGAACGGTGTGCACGACATGGGCGGCATGCAGGGCTTCGGGCCGGTCGTCGCCGAGCGGGACGAGCCGGTGTTCCACGCGCCCTGGGAGGGTCGCGCCTTCGCGCTCAACGTGCTCGGCTTCTCGCTCGGGGCCTGGAACGTCGACGCCTGGCGTCACCAGCTCGAGCGCACGCCGCCGGCCGACTACCTGCGCATCAGCTACTACGAGCGCTGGCTCCTCGGCCTGACCGAGCTGCTGGTGGAGAAGGGCCTGGTGACCCGCGAGGAGCTCGCCACGGGGCGCTCTGCCGGCCCGGCGTCGCGGCCGCCGGCAACGGCCCCTCGCACGACCGAGGCCTACGGCCCGCCGCAGTTCGCCGTCGGCGAGGCGGTGCGGGCGCGCCGGCTCAATCCCGACGGCCACACGCGCCTGCCGCGCTACGTCCGCGGCTGCGTGGGCGAGATCGCCGCCCTTCACGGCGCCCAGACGTTCCCGGACGCCAACGCCGCCGGCCTCGGCCCGCAACCGCAGCCGCTCTACCAGGTGCGCTTCGAGGCGCGAGAGCTCTGGGGCGATCGGGCCAGGGCCAACGACGCGGTCTATCTCGATCTCTGGGAGGCCTACCTTGAGCCGGTCTGAGGCGGCGGGCGGCGAAGCCGCGCGGCGCGTCGCCGAGGCGCCCGGGCTTCCGAAGGATGACGGCGTCCCCGTCTTCGCCGAACCGTGGCAGGCGCAGGCGTTCGCGCTCGTGGTCGAGCTCAACGCCCAGGGCGCGTTCACGTGGACCGAATGGACCGAAGCGCTGGCCGCCGAGCTGCGCGCGGCCGCGGCCGCGGGCCGCCCCGACGACGGCTCGCGCTACTACGAGCACTGGCTCGCCGCGCTCGAACGCCTGACGCTCGATCGCGGCCTGACCGACGGCGCGGCCCTGGCGACGCGCAAGGCAGCCTGGGCGGACGCCTATCGGCGCACGCCGCACGGCCAGCCCGTCGAGCTCGAGGGTTAGCGCCGGCCCAGCATGAGTTACCTGTTCGCTCCCTCGCTTCGCGACACGATCGCCGCCCGGTGCCTCGCCTTTCCCCGCGTCGCGCACGAGGGAAACGAGCTGACCCGCGCGGCGGTCGCGATCACGCTCACCCAGGCTGACGACGGCTCGGGCCAGGCCGCGTTCCTGCTGACCCGGCGGGCGGCGGCGCTGCGCGCGCACGCCGGCCAATGGGCGCTGCCGGGCGGACGCTGCGATCCCGGCGAGACGTTCGAGCAGACGGCGCTGCGCGAGCTCGAGGAGGAGCTGGGGTTGACGCTGCCGCCTCACGGGGTGCTGGGCCTGCTCGACGACTACCCGACGCGCTCCGGCTACGCGATCAC
This sequence comes from Caulobacteraceae bacterium, assembly GCA_035541575.1. Lineage (GTDB taxonomy): Bacteria > Pseudomonadota > Alphaproteobacteria > Caulobacterales > Caulobacteraceae > Acaudatibacter. The sequence continues at coordinate 17,899 of DATKMZ010000176.1, forward strand.
GCCCGTCGTGGCCTGGCTGGACGGCCTCGGGGAACCGCGGCCGAATCCGCACGAGGTCGCCTCGGTGCACCACGTTCGCCTCGACCACATCGCCCGCGACGACGCCGTTTCGTTCGAGACGATTCCTGAAAGCCCGCGTCCGCTGGTGCGGGTCAGCATCGGCGAGCAATTCGTCAACGCGCCGACGGCGGCCATGATCTACCAGCTACGCGAGCTGATCGCCGGGCGTGTCACCCGGGTCGCGCACTTCGAGCAGCCGGTGTTCGCTTGGCGCTGAGCGGTATCCTGGAGCGCGGATTGATTCACCTCATGGCCGCGCGTCTCGATCCGGGGCCGAACGGGCGCTGTTCACGATCAGGGAGCCAGTATCGATGAGCGATGGCGTGGCCGTGACGCGGCTTGGCGCGCTGCGGTCCGCCTGGACGCGCTTGAAGGAGCACCCGCTGGCGCGGGTCGGGCCGGGTCTCATCACCGGCGTCGCCGACGACGATCCCAGCGGCATCGCCACCTATTCACAGGCCGGGGCGCAGTTCGGCCTCAACATGCTCTGGACCATGCCGCTGGCCTTCCCGCTGATGGCCGCGGTGCAGTCGATCTGCGCGCGCATCGGGCGGGTGACGGGCAGGGGCCTGGCGGCCAACATCAAGGCCGCGTTCCCGCCGGTCGTCCTGCGCGGCGTCGTCCTGCTGCTGCTGATCGCCAACACGCTCAACATCGCCGCTGACGTCGCCGCGATGGGCGAGGTCTCGGAACTCGTCACCGGCGTCGACCGCCACATCGGCACCCTGGCGTTCGTGGTGGTGACGCTCGGCCTGCAGATCTTCGTGCCGTATCACCGCTACGTCGCCTACCTGAAGTGGCTTACCGTATCGCTGCTTGCCTACTTTCTGGTGCTGTTCACCGTCCATGTGCCCTGGAGCGAGGTGGCGCTGCGCACGGTGATCCCGCGCTTCAAGATCGACGCGAGCGCCGCCGCAGTAGTGACCGGCATCTTCGGCACCACGATCAGCCCCTATCTCTTCTTCTGGCAGGCGTCTGAGGAGGTCGAGGACATGCAGGCGCGCCACGGGCATGCGCTTTCGCTGGAGCCCGAACTCGCCGCCCGGGAGCTGCGCCGCATCAAGTGGGACACCTGGAGCGGCATGTTCTACTCGGACATCACCGCCTTCTTCATCATCCTGGCGACCGCGGTGACGCTGCACGTCTCGGGCGTCACCGACATCAACACGGCCGCCCAGGCAGCCAGGGCGCTGCGGCCGCTCGCGGGCGACTTCGCCTACATCCTGTTCGCCGTCGGCATCTTTGGGGTCGGGCTGATCGGCGTGCCGGTGCTGGCAGGCTCGGCGGCGTACGGCCTCTCGGAAGCAATGGGCTGGAAGGAGGGGCTGGAGCTGAAGGCGACCGACGCGCGCGGCTTTTACGGCGTAATCGCCTTCTCGGTGCTGGTGGCGCTCGTCATCCAGTTCACGCCGATCGACCCGATGAAGGCGCTCTTCTACAGCGCCGTCATCAACGGCGTGGTCGCCGTGCCGTTGATGGCCGTGATCGTCATGCTTGCGTCGAAGAAGTCGGTGATGGGCGACTACGTCGCGACCCGGCCGCTGAAGGTCCTCGGCTGGATTGCGACGGCGGTGATGGCCGTCGCGGCGCTGGCCATGTTGATCCCCGGCTGAAGCTGGCCGTCCTTGATCGCTACTTTTGGATCGCTCGACGGCTAATTGGCTTCCCCGCAGCCGCGATCGGCGGCGTCGGCTCGAAGCAGCGCCGCCCGGTCGGCGCGGAGGTCGCGACCGGTGCGCCGCGGGTAGGGCCTCTCCCCGGCCAGCCCCTTCCACAGGGCGCGGTTGAAGGCGGGCGTGTCCAGACGGTCGACGCTGCTGAAGTCCTGTCCCGCCATCGCCGCGCTCCAGTAGGCCGCCGTGTGCAGCGGCCGTAGACAGGCCGAGGCGGCGTCCGCGCGGGCGTCCGGCGGCAGCGGCAGCTGGGTCGTGCGCAACGCCGGCGGCACTGCCGCGGCGAAGGCCCAGTCGGGCGCCTGGCGAACGTCGAACACGGCCGTCATCGGGCGCGCGAAGGCGTCGTTGAGGCCCATGGGCGAGGCGCCCAGCACGGCCTCGATCGTCCGGATCAGGTTCACGGTCGTGTAGCGCTGCGAGATGACCGCGCGGCGCTTCACATAGGGTCCGGCGACAAAGCTGATGGTGCGGTGAGAGTCGACATGGTCGGGGCCGTCCTGCGCGTCGTCCTCGACGACGAAGATCAGCGTATCTTTGGCGAATGGGCTCTTCGAGATGGTCTCGACCAGCAGCCCGAGCGCGTAGTCGTTGTCGGCCATCTGGGTTTCGACCGTGTTCACGCCGTCGATCGCCTCCTTGAACTGGCCGAAGTGGTCAGTCGGCAGGTCGACCAGCATCAGTGACGGCAGTTGGCCCTTGCCAGCGAAGGCGTCGAACTCGCGCCGCCATTCGACGAAGCGCCAGTAGTCTGGATAGGCGAGGTCGAGACCCCAGTAGTAGAGGTCGGACTTGTCCAGCAGCGCGGGCTTCGAAGGGGCGATGACGACCCGGCCTTCCTTCCAGGGCTCACGGATAACGGGGCGCCAGGTCGAGCGCGGCGGCACGCCGAAGAAGCCGTAGTTGCGCACGGTGAGCCCGGCGCGCAGGGCCGAATCCCAGATGTAGCCGGCGCCTTCGGCGCCGTCCGGGCCGTCGAGCTCGGCGACGTCGCGGTCGCCGGCCAGCGCGTCGGGATCGTCGGGGACGATCAGCGGGTCGACCGCCTTGCGAGCCGCTTTGGTCGGCAAGGCGACGTCGACGTTGCGGTTGTAGCCCAGCTGGTCGACCTGCAGGCCGCGGTCGGCGTAGTTCACCGGGCCGGCGCGCTCGGTGAAGTCGTTGGTGCGCGCCGCGGTCGACCAGTTCCACCCGGTGTTGCTGCTCTCGCCCGAGGCCATGAAGTTGTCGAGGTCGACGAACTGGCGCGCCAGCTGGTGCTGGTTGGGCGAGAGCGCGCCGCCGAGTATGGCGAGCTTCGGATCGCCATTGCCGACTTCGAGGTCGCCCAACACCTGATCGTACGTACGGTTCTCCTTCAGCACGAAGACCACGTGCCGGATGTGCTGGCGCAGGAACGCGAACGTGGCCGCGTCTTCAGCCGCGCCGGGTTCGGCGATCATGTGGTTGTTCACGGCGACCTGGCGCGTCAGCGCCGGCAGCGCTTCGGGCGAAGGCGTCGGCAGCGTGAGGAAGCCGGCCTTCTCGAGCTGCCAGACGTACTGATTGGCCGCGCCGCAGACCTCGGCCTTGTTCACCTCGCCGCCGGCCGACAGTTCCGGCCCGCAGGCTTTGGGATTGGGGCCGGAGTTGCTCTTGGCGTTGGTGACGAAGAGCCGCCGTCCGTCGGCGGAGAGCTGCACCGCGGTGGGGTACCAGCCTGTCGGGATGAGGCCGGTCACCTGGGAAACGCCTTCGCCAGCCTCGCCGCGCGCCTTCGGCGAGAGCCGCACGACCGCGACTGCGTTCTCGCCGCCGTTGCTGAGATAGAGCGTGCGGCCGTCCGGCGAGAGCGTCAGCGCATTGGTCCCCGCGCCGCCGAGGCGGGCCGTCTTCGCGGCGAGCGCCGGCGGCGCGGCGGTGGGGATCTGTTCGACGATGCGCCCGGTCTCGGGATCGAGCGTGACGAGACGGTCGGTATTATCCTCGGCGACGTAGAGGCGACGGCCGTGCGCGCCGAGAAGGAAAGCGTCGGGCTGGCCCTTGGCGACCGTTCGCCGGACCAGCGTGAGCTTGTCGCCCGCGAGGCGGAGCGCGATCAGCTCGCGATCGCGCGCCGTCCCGACGTAGGCCAGCGTGTCGGAGATCCAGATCGCCGCGCGCGGAAACGTGCCGCCCGGCTTGCCGACCTGGCTCGGGTCGAGTTTGCCCGGGCGCAGATCGACCTCCGAAGCGACCGCGCCCGTACCGAGATCGATCAGGCTGACCGACTCGTTCTGCATGTTGGCGACCAGAAGGCGTCTGCCATCGGGACTCACCGCCAGCCCCGCCGCCGACGGCGGCACGCGCGCGCCGACCCCCGCCTTGTGGCCGAGCTTGAACGTGCGCCCGGCCAGGAAGCGCCCGTCCGCGCCGGCGACGAACTCGAGCGCGTCGTCGTCCAACCCGCCGGAGACGAAGAACCGGTCGCCGGCGGGCGCCCAGGCTAGGCCGAGGAAGGTGTTGGCGACCTGCAGCACCTGCCGCTTCTTCGGCGCGTCGCTGGTCACGTCGTAGACGAACACGTACTCGTTGGAGAGCGCGGGGATGTTCTTGCCGTCTGCGCCGGCGTTGCGGTTGAAGCCGCTGGTGAGGATCAGCAGCGTCTTGCCGTCGGGCGACAGCGCCATGCTGGCGGCGTGGTCGGCCGTGAACGCCGGCAGGTCGGCCAGATCAGGGTTCAGCGGCTGGAACACCGCGCCGGGGGCGGCCGTCGGCGTCACGAACTGGCCGGTCGGGATCGCCTCCCGCCGCGAAGGCGCAGCGGTCGCAACCACCGCGCCGGCGGCCGCCAGCGCGAAGGCGAACGAGATCGACCGTATCCGCACGACTTGTCCCCTCGGCTACCGGGGGTGGTTACCACTCGCCCGCGCCGCTCGCTAGGCGAGCTTCGGCGCAAATCGCACCCTTCCGCACGCTCCCTATTCGGAGAACGGGGTGACGGCCACGGACACGGCCCTCCACGCACCGTCGCGCTTGGCGAAGAACCGCACGAACCATTGGTCGATGCGGCGATTCGGAAGCTCCAGGCGCAGCCGTCCCCGGCTGATCGCCGCGGCGCCGAAGACGCACACGCTGCGGTCGCTGAACGTCAGGGACCGCGCGGTTTCGGGCGGATCGACCATCAGCGTCGGCCGCGTGACCGGCGCGCCGGAAGCCGTCAGCGCCGTAAAGTCCTCGGCGAGGACGGTCGCCAGGCGCGCGCGGTCGTGGCGGCGATAGGCCTCGTTCCATGCCTCGTCGAGCCGCGTCACCTCGGCTTCGTCGGGATCGGGCGCCGCGCCGGCCACGCGACTTGGGTCGCGCCTCCTCAGCGGAAGGCCTAGTTCATCCGTTCGACGATGATCGCCGGGGCCATGCCGCCGCCGGCGCACATGGTGACGAGGCCGTAGCGGCCGCCGCGGCGCTCCAGCTCGTCCACCACCGTGCCGATCAGCATCGCGCCGGTGGCGCCGATCGGGTGACCGAGGGCGATGGCGCCGCCGTTGACGTTCACCTTTTCGCGATCGAGCCCGAGGTCGCGGATCGCCTTCTCGACCACCACGGCGAACGCCTCGTTGATCTCGATAAGGTCGATGTCGTCGAGCGTGAGACCGGCCTTCGAGAGCACCTTCTTGATCGCCGGCACGGGCGCGTTGAGCATCAGCGTCGGGCAGTCGCCCTGGTTGGCCATAGCGACGACGCGGGCGCGCGGCTTCAGTCCGTGGCTCTTGGCGTAGTCGGGCGAGGCGAGCAGAATCGCGGCCGATCCGTCGACCACCCCCGACGAGTTGCCGGCGTGGTGCACGAACTTGAGGTCGACGTCCGGGTACTTCTGCAGCACGAGGCCGCGGAAGGTGACGCCGGTGTCGTCCACGGCGATGTCGGCCATCGCCTCGAACGCCGGCTTCAACGCGGAAAGACCCTCCATCGTGGTCTGTGGCCGCGGATACTCCTCGCGGTCGAGCGCGAGCGCGCCGTCCTCGTGGTAGACGGGCACCAGGCTCTTGGCGAAGCGGCCTTCGTCGATGGCGACGGCGGCGCGCTGCTGGCTCTCGAACGCGAGCCTGTCGAGCGCCTCGCGTTCGATCCCTTGGATCGTCGCGATCGCGTCGGCGCAGATGCCCTGCTGGGTCTGCGGATGGCTCTTGCGCAGCCGCATGTTGCCGGAGTCGAACACGGGCGAAGCCCAGGCCGTCCCTGGCGTCGGCGGCGGGCGGCCCTTGCCGCTCATCATCTCGCAGCCGCCGGCCACCACCAGGTCGGACATACCCGACATGATGGTCGAGGCGGCGAAGTTCACCGCCGTGATGCCCGAGCCGCAGAAGCGATCCAGCGTCACGCCGCTCGACTTGACGCTATAGCCCGCGTCCAGCGCCGACATGCGGCCGAGGTCGCGCCCCTGCGGGCCGACCTGGGCGCTGGTCCCCCAGATCACGTCGTCCACCTCGGCGGTGTCGATCTTGTTGCGCTCGGCCAGCGCCTTGAGCACCGTCGAGCCCAGCTGCTGGGGATGGATCTCCGCCAGAGCCCCTTTGCCGATCTTGCCGATGCCGCGGGGCGTGCGGCAGGCGTCGATGATCCAGGCTTCGCTCATGGCTGTCCTCTTGCAAGGTGGAGGACGCCAGTCTGGGCGCTTGCCCAAGGGGGAGGTCAAGGGGGACGGCTGCGAACCGTCCCCCGGTGGGAGGCAGCGGTTGGCCCTGCGCCTCCTCTATTCCTCGCGCCGGACGAGGGTGAGGAGCAGCTGGGCCTTGCGCGGCAGGTCTTCGGCGAGACGGGCGGCGACCTCGCGGGCGCCCACGGGGTAGGACTCGCCGCCGCTGGCGATCTCGGCGGCGCGAGTCGCCATCGCGCCCAGGTCTCGGGCGAGGCCCTCGATCTGCTCGCGCGCCAGGCTGCGGGCCTCGAACTGCAGTTGCCGCATGCGCCAGGCGACCGGGTCCGCGCCGCGGCCGAGGTCGACGACCCCGCCCTTGGTCGGGTCATTCGCCGAATCCGAGATCGGGGTCAGATGAGAAATAGCCATCGTCCTGAGTTCCCCTTGCCGAGGAAAGCTCGGCGTCTTCGCCCAGCACACTCAGAATAGCCCGTTTGGACGCCGTCTGCACTGACTTTCTACTGAAGAATCTCGGCTGTTGCTCAGATGACACAAGATAATACGTCAGTAACCCGGGTTGAAACGATGGCGGATTAATAAGAACAACGCGTGTTAAGCTTAGCCCGACGTTAGCCAAGCTTCACTGTGGGTGGTAATCAGTCGTTTACGCTGTTTCTTTGCTAATATTAGACGATCTCGCGCCCATTCTGCGCCATCGCCTTCGGCGAGCCGCGGAGCGCGGCCGCGGAGGGCGGGATCGGGTCGGATGCCGAGGCCGCTGGCCTCGGCTCACTAGGGACGAGGACAGCGATGGACGGGGCGCAGCAGACGGCAACCGGATCGCCCTCGACCAGAGCCGAGCGATCGCCGTTCCCGCGCCGCACGCGCGTCCTTATCGTCGACGACCTCGCCGAGAACCGCCAGATGCTCGCGGTCTGCTGCGAGCAGTTCGGCGTCGCACATGAGTGGGCGGCCGATGGACGCGAGGCGGTCGAGATCGCCGGCACGGGGCGGTTCGACGTGATCCTGATGGATATTCTCATGCCGCGCATGGATGGCATCGCCGCCACGCGCGCCATCCGCGCCTTGCCGGAGCCCGTGTCCCAGGTTCCGATCATCGCGGTCACGACCGCTGCGGCGCCGGGCGAGGTGCTGCGCTATCTCGCCTGCGGGATGACCGATGTCGTGTCGAAACCGGTGAACCCGGCCCGCCTCGCAGAAGCCATGACCGCGGCCCTCGCCCCCGCCAGGCGCCGCCGCAAAGCGGCGGCGGCTCAGGTCGCCGGCTAGATTAGCCGAAGCGAGTCACGCGCTCGCCAGCGCCAACGTCTTCGCCGGCGCGCTCTCCACGATCAGCCAGCGGGCGATCAGCCCGACGGCGGAGGCGGCGAACAGGTACCAGGCCGGCGCCATCGCGCTGCCGGTCGCGTGGATCAGCCAGGTGATGACGAGCTGAGTGGTCCCGCCGAATATCGCGATTGACACCGCGTAGACGGTTGCGAACGCGCCGCCGCGGATGCGCTTGGGCAGGCTCTCGGTGATCGCAGCGTAGAAGGCGCCGCCGCCGATCGTGCCCAGCAGCGCGCTGGCCGTCGTTCCGACCGTCAGCGCCAGCGCCGTGCGGCTCTCGGTGATCCACAGGAAGATCGGGATCAGCAGCACCAGGTTCGCGACGGCCGGGACAATCATCACCGGTCGGCGGCCGATGCGGTCGGAGAGCCAACCGCCGAAGAGTGAGCCGGCGACCCCCGCCAGGTTGCCGAGCGCGCCGGCGGCGAACGCCACGGCCGGCTGCATGTGCAGCGTGTGCTGGGCGAACGTGGTCATGTAGTTGAAGACGTAGGTGCCGATCGTCCCGGCGGCGAGGACCAGCAGCGCCAGGACGATGACGCGTCCGCTGCCTCGCACGAGCTCGAGTCCGGTGCGTTCCGGCGCGGCCGCCGGCGTCGTCGTCGCCTCCGAGAGGTGCAGTGTCTCGGGCAGCGTGCGTCGGAGCAGCAGCCCGAACGGCAGCGTCGCGGCGCCGAGCAGGAACGCAATGCGCCAGCCGTAGGAGTCGAGCGCGGCGGGGGCCATCAGGCTCGACAGCGCGAAGCCGACGAGACCGGCGACGGTGGCGGCGATCCCCTGGCTGGCCCCCTGCCAGGAGACGGCGAAGCCGCGGCGCCGCAGCGGCGCCGCCTCGAGCAGGTACGCCGTCGTCGGCCCCACTTCCCCGCCCAGCGAGAAGCCCTGAACCATGCGTGCGACGATCGCCAGTATGGGCGCGGCGACGCCGATGGTCGCGTACGAGGGAATCAGCGCCAGCGCGACGATCGCCGCGCCCATCAGCGTGAAGCTCAGCATCATCGCTGGTCGGCGTCCGACCCGGTCGGCGTAGGCGCCGATGATGATCCCGCCGATCGGCCGCGTGACGAACCCGGCGCCGAACGTCGCCAGCGAGAGCATCAGGCTGGCGTAAGCCGACTTGGACGGGAAGAACGCGTGCCCGATCTGGATGGCGAAAAAGGCGTAGGTGATGAAGTCGTAGAACTCGAGCGCGTTGCCGATCGTCGCCGCGGCGACGGACCGGCGCGCCAGCGACACCTGCTCCGGCGCCGCTTCGCCCGCCAGGACGCCCCCCGGCGCCAAAGACTGTTCAGCCACGCCAGTCCCCTGCCTGCGACGCGCGGCGACAGTGAGACAGATTGGCGGGCGCGCGGCAATGGCGCGCACGCAACGGCCTCAGCGGCCCTCACCATGGCGATTGCGACGCGCCGGCTCGGAGGCTGCTGCTCAATCCGTCAAGAAAAGCCCCGCCGGGCGGGAGACCGGCGGGGCTGCCTTGGGGTCAATGACGCCTGGACGATTCTTGGCGCCCAGGCTGGGCGACCAATGTCGGGACAACGTGCGCAGCTCAAGCCGGCTCGCCTCGAAGGGGAAACCCAGCGCCTCTTGGCGACTTCGCCAGCCAGCGTCGTCGAGACTACGCGGGGAGTGCCGGGAAGGTTCGGGCCTGGGCGGCCTCGAGCGCGGCGGAGGCCCGCAGCGCCAGGTCGTCGCGGTAGTGGGCGGCCACGATCTGCACGCCCACCGGCAGGCCGGAAGCGCCGAGCCCCGCCGGCGTCGTGACAGCCGGGTGCCGGGTCAGGTTGAACAACGCCGTGTTCGACCAGGCTGGGTTGGGCCTGCCGTCCGGTCCATCAGGGAACGCGCGGCCCACCGGGAACGGCAGCACGTTCAAGGTCGGCGAGATCACCAGGTCGTAGTCGGTGAAGACGAGGTTCCAGGCGGTCGACATCTCCCGGCGCGCAACCATGGCGTCCACGAGCGTCTGCACCGGGTAGGCCTCGCCGACGCGCGCGTTCTGCAGCAGCATGGGGTCGAACTGGTCGTGCTTCTCCGCCGGATAGATCTGCAGCAGGCGCTGCAAGGCCGAGAACCAGTGCGCCACGAAGACGCGTCCGGCGTCAGCGCTCTGCGGCGGCGGGGCGATCGGCTCCACGCGCGCGCCGAGGTCCTCGAAGGTCTTCGCCGCGGCGGTCACGAGGCCTTCGACCTCCGGGTCGAGGAAGACGTCGCCGAACTTCATGACGAGGCCGATCCTCAGGCCCTTCACGCCTCGGTCCAGGTCCGCCGTGTAGTCCGTGTCAGCCGGCGGCGCCGGGAAGGGGTCGCGCGGATCGGGACGCGACATCTCGTTGAGCATCAGCGCGCAGTCGAGCGTGGTGCGTGTCATTGGGCCGGTGTTGGAGAGGTCGCCGTGCATCGAGGGCGGCCAGGCCGGGACCCGCCCGTAGGTCGCCTTCAATCCGACAAGGCCCGTGAACGCCGATGGAATCCGCACCGATCCGCCGCCGTCGGTGCCCACCGCCAGCGGGCCCAACCCCGCAGCCACCGCGGCCCCCGACCCGCCGGACGAGCCGCCCGGCGTCAGGTCGAGGTTCCAGGGGTTGCGCGTGATCCCGTGCAAGGGCGAGTCGGTCACCCCCTTGAAGCCGTATTCCGGGCTGGTGTTCTGGGCGTAGACGACGGCGCCCGCCTCGCGAAGTCGGGCGACCGCGGGGGCGTCCTCCGTGGCCGCTGACTTGTCGGTGAGAAGGCTCGCCATCGTGTGCGGCCAGCCCTTCGTGCGCACCAGCTCCTTGATCGAGACGGGAACCCCGTCCAGCGGCGAGAGCGGCTCGCCGCGCCGCCAGCGCGCCTCGGACTCCCGGGCCGCCGCCAAGGCCGCTTCGGCGTCGACGAGCGTGAGCGCATTGATGCGCGGGTTCACCTTCTCGGCGCGGGCCAGGATCGCGCTCAGCGCCTCCACCGGCGAGGCCGACTTCGATCGGTAGAGGCTCGAAAGCTCCGCGGCGCTGGCCTGAGTCAGGTCTTTGGCGCTCATGGTCCGTCTCCAGCGCTAGGATGCGCTTCACTCCATAGGCCAATCCGCGCGGCTGAGAAGTCGCGGCGCCTGGAGCGCCTCGGCGATCCGGCCTTGCAGGAACGGCCGGCCAAGGTCGAAAGTCGAAACACTAGGCTGAACTCGAGGAACGCTGGCCGTGACCCATTCCGACATCGTCCGGGCCCTCATCGCCGCCTGGGAGCGCCGCTCGGTCGACGATCTCCTTGCGCTGATGACGCCGGGCGTGCGCTATCACAACGTCGGCATGCCCGAGATGGTCGGTCATGAGCAGATTCGGGCGGCCCTGACCCCTTTCATCGGCGCGGCGACCGCCGTGCGCTGGACCGTGCGCCACATCGCCGAGACGGCCAGCGGCGTCGTCCTGACCGAGCGCACCGACGTCTTCGAGATGGGCCCGAAGACCGTAGCCATCCCGGTGATGGGCGTCTTCGAGTTCGAGGGCGACAAGATCAGCGCCTGGCGCGACTATTTCGACGTGCCCGATTTCCAGAAGCAGATGGCGTAAGCCGCGCCGCGCGCGCAAGGGCTGTAGGACCGGCTGAAAGGGGAGATCGGCCATGGCGAAGAAGAAGGTCGGCATTCAGCTCGGGCGGCAGGCGCAGAGCCAGTCGGTCGAGGAGCGGTTCGCGCTGGAGCTAGAGGGCCTGTCGCCGGTCGCCGACATCGTCGAGATCCGCGCAGACACGCCGGCCGAGTTCGCCGTCGGCGTGGCCGACATGGACGCCATCATCACCTCCTGGGGCCTGCGCATCGACCGGCAGGTGATCGAGGCCCTGAAGAAGTGCGTCGTGATCGGCGTCGGCAGCGTCGGCGTCGACATGGTGGACGTCGATGCGGCCACGGCCGCCGGGATCGTCGTCACCAACGTGCCGGACGTGTTCATCGAGGAGGTCGCCGACCACGCGATGATGCTGCTCCTGGACGTTGCGCGCCGCACGACGACGATGGCCAGGATGGCCCGTGAGGGCGAGTGGTATCAGGCGCGCCCGGTCCTCAGTCGCATCCCGCGCCTGCTCGGCCAGACCCTCGGCCTCTACGCCTTCGGCAACGTCGCGCGCTGCACGGCCAGGCGCGCGCAGGCCTTCGGCCTCAGGGTCATAGCCTACGACCCTTACGTCAGCGAGCTCGAGATCAGCGCCGCGGGCGTGGAGCCGGTGGGTTTCGGCGAGCTCTTGGAGCGCAGCGACTACCTCTCGGTCCACGCGCCGCACAACGACGAGACCGAGCATGCGATCGACGCGGCGGCCCTGGCGCGGATGAAGCCCACCGCGGTGATCGTCAACACCGCGCGCGGCCCGATCATCGACGAGGCGGCGCTGATCGAGGCGCTGCAGGGCGGCGTGATCGCCGGCGCCGGGCTCGACGTGCTGGAGCAGGAGCCGCCCAGTCACAACAACCCGCTGCTGACGATGGAGAACGTGCTGGTGACGCCGCACGTCGCCTCGGCCACGACCCGCATGCGGCCCGAGACGCGTCGCCGGGTCGGTCGTGAGGTGGCGCTGGTGCTGCGCGGCAAATGGCCGATGAGCTGCGTCAACCCCACTGTGCTGCCGCGGACGCCGCTCGAGCGCTGGCAGCCCTATCCCATGGGCCGCGGGCCCAACCGCTAGCCAAGACCAACCGGAGGAGACCGCCATGGATATCGATACGGGGACGAACGATCTTCTCGCCTCGCTCGACGAGGGTGTGCTCACGCTGACGCTCAACCGACCGGAAGCGCGCAACGCCATGTCGGGCGCGATGACCGACGCGCTTGCGAAGGCTCTGGCCCGCGCCGAACTCGATCCCGCGGTGAAGTGCGTGGTGCTCACCGGCGCCGGCAAGGGGTTCTGCGCCGGCGGCGACGTCAAGGGCATGGCCTCGCGCGGCGACGGCACGGTGGGCGACAACACCATCGACGGGGCGATCCATCGCCAGCGGGTGAACCAGCGCGCGACCGCCGGGGCGCTGTTCAAGATGCCGAAACCGACGCTCGCCGCGCTGCCGGGCGCCGCGGCGGGCGCGGGCCTTTCGCTGGCGCTGGCCTGCGACCTGCGGATCATGGCCTCGAGCGCGATCATGACCACCGCCTTCGCCCGCGTCGGCTTCTCCGGCGATTACGGCGGCACGTTTTTCCTCACCCAGCTGGTCGGCTCGGCCAAGGCGCGCGAGCTCTACTATCTCTCCGACCGGGTCACGGCCGACGAAGCGCTGCGGCTCGGCCTCGCCAACTGGGTCTGCGAGCCGGAGGCGCTGGCGGAAAAGACCCGCGAGATCGCGCTGCGGCTGGCGCGCGGGCCGAGCGTCGCCTACCGCTACATGAAGGAGAACCTCAATCGCGCCATGGCCGGCGACGTGGACGACTGTCTCGATCTCGAGGCGACCCACCACGTCCATTGCGGCCAGACCGCCGATCACCGCGAGGCGGCCAAGGCCTTCGTCGAGAAGCGCGAGCCGGTGTTCCAAGGCCGCTAGGACAAGCCGCTCGCTCGGGGAGGAGGTCGGACGTGAAAGTCGTGCAGGCGATCGCCAAGGCGATGAAGGCCGAGGGCGTCGACGTCCTCTTCGCCTATCCGGTGAACCCGCTGATCGAGGCGGCGGCCGCCGAGGACATCCGCACCGTCATCGTCCGCCAGGAGCGCGTCGGCCTGCACATGGCCGACGCCTACTCGCGGCTCTCGTCCGGCGACAAGATCGGCGTCTTCTGCATGCAGCATGGCCCGGGCGCGGAGAACGCCTTCGGCGGCGTCGCGCAGGCTTTCTCGGAAGCGGTCCCGATCCTGGTCGTGCCGGCCGGCTATCCGCGGCGGCTGGCGGGCTACTACCCGAACTTCAATTCGGTCCTGAACATGCGGCATGTGACCAAGTGGGCCGAGACGCTGACCATGGGCCGGATGACATCCGACGTCCTGCGCCGGGCGTTCTTCCAGCTGCGCAACGGCCGCGGCGGGCCGGTGCTGATCGAAGTGCCGGTGGACGTCTTCAACGAAGACATCTCCGACGACTACGCCCACACGCCGAGCTTCAAGGCTCGCAGCGGGCCCGACCCGGCGGCGGTGGCGGAGGCGGCCCGCGTGCTCGCCGCCGCCGAACGGCCGGTCATCTACGCCGGCCAGGGCGTGCACTATGCTCAGGCCTGGGAAGAGCTGAAGGCGTTGGCCGAGGCCTGGAACATCCCGGTCACGACCTCGATCGAGGGCAAGAGCGCTTTTCCCGAGGATCATCCGCTGTCGCTCGGCAGCGGCGGGCGCGCCAACCCGCGGCCGGTGAAGACCTTCCTGGCCGAGGCCGACGTGATCCTGGGCGTCGGCTGCAGCTTCGCGCTCACCGCGTTCGGCGTGCCGATGCCGGCCGGCAAGACCATCATCCACGCCACCCTCGATCCGATGGACCTCAGCAAGGACGTACCAGCGAAATACGGCCTGATCGGCGATGCGAAGCTCACGCTGGCGGCGCTTTCCGCGGCGATGGCGCCGATGGACAAGGGCCCGGCGAAGGCCCGCGCCGACGCGCCCGCCCGCATCCGCGAGCTGCGCCAGGCCTGGCTCGGCGAGTGGATGGCCAAGCTTGCGAGCAATGAGACGCCGATCAACCCCTACCGGGTGATCTGGGAGCTGAACCGGCTGGTCGACAAGGCGAAGACGATCGTCACTCACGACGCCGGCAGTCCGCGCGACCAGATGACCCCGTTCTGGGAGGCGACCCACCCGCTCACCTACATCGGCTGGGGCAAGACCACCCAGCTCGGCTACGGGCTCGGGCTCGCGATGGGCGCCAAGCTTGCCCGGCCCGACTGCCTCTGTATCAACGTCTGGGGCGACGCCGCCATCGGCTTCACCGGTATGGACTTCGAGACCGCCGCGCGTGAGCGCATCCCGATCCTCTCGATCCTGTTCAACAACTTCTCGATGGCGATCGAGATTCCGATCATGCCGGTCAGCCAGGCGAAGTACGGCGCCACCGACATCTCCGGGAACTACGCCGACATGGCCAAGGCCTTCGGCGGCTATGGCGAACGGGTCACCGACCCGGCCGAGATCGTCGCCGCGCTGAAGCGCGGCGTCGCCGCCACCGAGCGCGGCCAGCCGGCCCTGCTCGAGTTCATCACGGCCAAGGAGATCACGATCTCCGGCGAGTAGACCCCGGCGTTCTCAGATGCCGAGGATCAGGCGGGCGACGATGTCGCGCTGGATCTCGTTCGTGCCGCCGTAGATCGATCCGGCGCGGTCGTTGAGGTAGCGCGCGGTGGTGACCAGCCCCGCCTCGGGCCCGACGAAGTCGATGTTGGCGTCAGGGGCGCGTGCGGCGGGCTGGTGGACCGGCGCATAGATCCCGAGCGCCTGCAACGCGAGCTCGTCGAGCGCCTGCATCAGCTCGGTGTTCTGGATCTTCATGATCGAGGACACTGCGCCAGGGGACTGGCCGGCGGCGAGCGATGTCAGGACCCTGAGCTCGCTCACCTGCAACGCCTCGAGCGCGATGGCGATCTTCGCGAGCTTGGCGCGGAAGTGTGGCTCGTCGATCACGCGGCCGCCGGCGCCGCCGGTCTCGGCCGACGCCATCGCAACGAGCCGCTCGAGCGAGACGCGCAGGCCCGCCGCGCCGCCGCCGCCGCGCTCGAACTCCAGCAGGTGCTTGGCGACGGTCCAGCCGTCGTTCTCCTCGCCGAGCCGGTTGGCGAGCGGAACCCGCACCTGGTCGAAGAAGACCTGGTTCACCTCGTGATCGCCCGCCAGCGTTATGATCGGCCGCACGGAGATCCCGGGCGAGGCCATGTCGAGCAGCAGGAACGTGATCCCCGCCTGCGGCTTGCCCTCGCGGTTCGTCCGCACCAGGCAGAACATGCGGTTGGCGAGGTGCGCGTGGGTGGTCCAGATCTTGGAGCCCGAGAGCACGTAGTCGTCGCCGTCACGAACCGCGGCGAGCTGCAGCGCCGCGAGATCCGAACCCGCGCCGGGCTCGGAATAGCCCTGGCACCAATAGTCCTCGCCGGAGAGGATTCGCGGCAGGTAGTGCGCCTTCTGCTCTGGCGTGCCGTAGCCCATGATCACCGGGCCGACCATGCGCAGTCCCATCGGCGCGAGGCCGGGGGCGCCGGCCCGCGCGCACTCGGCGGCGAATATGTAGCGTTGCGTCTCGTTCCAGCCCGGGCCGCCGTATTCCTTCGGCCAGCTGGGCGCGACCCAGCCCCGACGGTGCAGGATCTTCTGCCAGACGAGACTGTAGCGCTTGTCGATGAAGACGCTGGTGGACCGACGCGCCGCCAGCCGCAGCTCGTCGGTCAGCTCGGCCTCCAAGAAGGCGCGCACCTCGTCCCGGAACGCGAGCGACTCAGCATCGAGATCGAGATCCAAGAGCGGTCCCCTTTCCTGGCGTGGCGCGCGACGATCGGGCCTTGGCGGACCGAAGGACAGGCGTGTCAGCTCTCCGCTCCGATAGCCGAGGTAACCCGCGGGCAGGTCAATGGATTTGTCGTTCACCGAAGAGCAGGCGCTGCTCAGAGACAGCCTGGCGGCGTTCCTGGCCGACCACTACAGCTTCGAGGCGCGGCGGAAGGCGGTCGGCGCCGACCCCGGCTGGCGGCGCGAAATCTGGCGAGCGTTCGCCCAGGACCTCGGCATCCTCGGCGCGACGATGCCGGCCGAGGTCGGCGGCTCGGGCGGCGGCCCGGTCGAGACGATGGTGATCATGGAGGAGCTCGGCAAGGCGCTGGTCGTCGAGCCGTACCTAAGTACGGTCGTGATCGCCGGCGGCCTCCTGAAACAGGCGGGACGCCGCGAAGCCCTCGCCGGTATCGTCGCCGGTGACGTGCTGGCCGCCTTCGCGTTCGCCGAGCCGCACGCGCGGTACGACTGGCGCGACCTGAAGACCGCGGCGCGCCGCAACGGGTCGGGCTGGGTCCTCGACGGGCGCAAGGCGGTGGTCATGGGCGCGCCGTGGGCGACCCACCTCGTGGTCACCGCTCGCAGCGCTGGCGCCCCCAACGATGAGGCAGGCGTCTCGGCGTTCTGGATCGACAAGGCCGCGCCGGGCGTCTCCACCCGCGACTACGAGACGATCGACGGTCAGCGAGCGTCGGAAATCGCATTCGAGGGCGTCAGCCTGCCGGCCGACGCTCTGATCGGCGCCGAGGGCGAGGCCTGGCCCCTCGTCGAGCAGGTGATCGACGAGGCGACGGTCGCGGTCTGCGCCGAAGCGCTCGGCGTGCTGCGCCGGTGCCACGAGATGACGGTGGCCTACACGAAAGAGCGCAAGCAGTTCGGCCAGCCGCTGAGCGCATTCCAGGTGCTGCGGCATCGGATGGTCGACATGTACATCCAGCTCGAGCAGGCGATCTCGATGACCCAGCTGGCGACCATCCGCCTTTCGGACGACGACGGTCTCGAGCGGGCCAAGGCGGTCTCCGCCGCCAAGGCGCAGGTCGGCATGGCCTGCCGCTTCATCGGCCACGGCGCGATCCAGCTGCACGGCGGGATGGGGATGACCGACGAGCTGGCGGTCGGCAGCTACTTCAAGCGCGCGACAGTGATCGAGAGCCAGTTCGGCGACACCGACCACCACCTCGCCCGGTTCGAGGCCCTGAGTTTCGGCGCGGCGCGGCGCTGATCAGGAGCCGAGCGCCGCCGCCAGATCGAGCTTCTGCTCGCGCCTGGCCGCCTGATACGCGGGACGGGCCTGGAGCCTCGCCCAGTAGTCGGCCACCGCCGGCGCGAAGTGCTCCGCGAGCCCGAGCTGGGTCGCCAGCAGCAGCGCGTAGCCGACCGAGATGTCGGCGGCGGTGAAGCGGCCAGCGCAGAGCCAGGCGCCTTGCTGCAGTGCGCGGTCGACGTGCCGCAGCCGGCTCAGGAACCATCGCGCATAGTCGTCGGCCACGACCTCGGCGCGGCCGGGCTCGAGCCGGCGATAGCGCAGCACCAGCGTCTGCGGGAAGGTGAGCGTCGCCTCGCCGAAGTAGAGCCAGTTCAGCCACGCGCCGTAGGCTGGATCGTCGGGTGCGACCACGAGCTCGTTCGGCGCGTGGCGCACGGCCAGATACTGCACGATGGCCGCGCTCTCGGTCATGAACACATCGCCGTCGCGCATGGCCGGCACCGTGCCCAGCGGGTTCACGTCCAGGAACTCCGGCGCTCTCGCCCGCGGCGGGAACGGCAATAGATGCAGCTCGTAGGGAAGGCCCAGCTCCTCGAGCGCCCAGAGCACCCGGAACGAGCGCGCATCGGGGCAGTGCCAGAGTTCGATCATGGTCGTCGTGTCCAGGGCTTCGCTCCATCATCTGAACCGCTCGAGGTACTTGTCGAGCGTATTGTGGAAGCGCCGGATCCGGACGTGCTCACAGTCGTCGGGGGCTGCTGGGCCGGATCGCCCGCCGTGCGAAACCGACCGCCGCGGCGATGGCCAGCGGCCCCAGGCTGTACAGGCAGCGATAGAGCACAAGCGCGGCGGCGGTCTCGTGAGCGCGCGCCACGATGCTCGTCAACATGAGCATGATGGCCTCGAAGACGCCGACGCCGCCCGGGACCCCAGTCGCGGCGCTGAGCACCGAGCCTGCCACATAGACTCCGAGGAAGCCTGGAAAGACACCCCAATGCGGATGCGGAAAGAGGGCGAAGAGCGCCGCGCACGAGAAGAACCAGTCGCCAAGCCCGGCGGCGAGGCCGACCAACCGATGCCGCAGCGAGAGCGGCTGGCCGCCCGGGCGTCGCAGCCAGACCGGCGCTCTTTCACGGAAGGCGACGAGCCAAAGGAGAGCGGGAAGCAAGGCGACCACGCCCACGCCGACGATGAACGGTCTCGGGGCATGGAGCACGCGTGCATAGACCCCGGCGCGCGCCAGGAGGGCGAAGCCGCCGGCGACGACGCCGCTCAGAGTCACGCAAGCGCCGGCCAGCATCGCCACTTGCGCGCTCTTCGCGGCCGAGAGCCCCCTTCGGGCGTAAAGACGGACGCGGATCAGCGCCCCGGTCGCGGGGCTGAAACCCGCGCTGTTCGTCAGGGCGTAGCTGGGGAAGGCCACCAGCGCCGCCTCGCGGAACGGCAGCGGCCGTCCCAAGGCTCTGAGGGCCAGCCACTCGGTCCCAGAGAGGCACGCATAGCTGCAGAGCGTCAGGCCGATGCTCCCCAGCACCGCGAGCGCTGAGGTCGACGCGAGCGCCCCCACGAAGTCCGACAAGGCGATCGTCGAAATCTGGCGCCAGATCAGAAGTAGGGCGATCAGGAAGCACAGGATCGAGACAGCGCGCCGAACTATAGGTGCGCGCAGGCAGCGCCAGACCGCGACCAGCGCGGCCGTTGACGTGGACGGTCGCAATGTCGGGTCGGGGGTTGTCAGTCGCGGACCTCCGGAACCGGCCACGTCTGGCTCAATGCTTGGTCAACACGCAAGGACCGCGCGTACACGAGCGCTGTTGCAGAAGAGTACGCGCCCGCAGCGACGGCGCAGCATGGCTTGAGCGGTGGCCGCGCTTTGGCGTCCCGCATTGCCTTCCGGCGAGCGAGGGAGTCATGGATGCGGCGGCGGGGCGATGTCGTCCCCGAGACGAGCGCAGCGGGAGCTAGCCCATGCAGTTCAGCTTCACCGACGAGCAGCACGAGTTCCGCGCAGTGCTGCGGCGGTTCTTCGAGGAGACGTCGCCGCCTTCGGTGGTGCGCCGGCTGATGGCGACCGAGACCGGCTGGGACGCAGACCAGTGGCGCGCCCTCAATACGAAGCTCGGGCTCTGCGGCGTGCACGCGCCGGAGGAGTACGGCGGGCAGGGCTTTGGCTTCGTCGAACTCGGCATCGTGCTCGAGGAGATGGGCCGGGCGCTGGTCTGCGCGCCTTACTTCGCCTCGACGGTGCTGGCGACCACAGCGATCCTGAACGCCGCGACTGCGGCGCAGAAAGGCGCGTTGCTGCCGCCGCTCGTCGCCGGCGAGCGGATCGCGACGCTCGCGTTCGCCGAGCCGAACGGGCGCTGGGACGCCAGCGGCGTCGAAGCGACGGCGACGCCCTCCGGCGGAAAGCTCAGGATCGACGGCGTGAAGAGCTTCGTGCTCGACGGCGCGACCGCGGATCTCGTGGTGGCGCTGGCGCGGCGGCCGGGGACCAGCGGCGAGGCGGGGCTGTCTTTCGTCACGCTGCCCGGCGACGCGCCCGGCCTGACGCGGACGCCGCTGAAGGCGCTCGACCCCACGCGCAAGATCGCGCGGCTCGAGTTCCAGAGCGTCGAAGCCGAGCTGCTGGGCGAGGAAGGCGCGGCCGCGGCGACGTTCGCCAAGACAATGGCGCAGGCCGCCGCGATGCTCGCGAGCGAGATGGTCGGCGGCGCCGAGCGGCTGCGCGAGAGCGCGCTCGACTACGCGAACCTGCGCATGCAGTTCGGCCGGCCGATCGCCTCCTTCCAGTCGATGAAGCACAAGCAGGCCGACATGCTGGTCGACGTCGAGCTCGCCAAATCGGCCGCCTACTACGCTGCGGCCGCGGCGGCCGACGACGCCCCCGATCTGATGGCGGTCGCCTCGCTGGCCAAGGCCGCGGCTTCGGAGGCCTATCTGCAGACGGCGATCCACACGATCCAGATCCACGGCGGGATCGGCTTCACCTGGGACAACGACACGCACCTCTGGTTCAAGCGCGCCAAGAGCTCGGAGGTCTTCCTGGGAGATCCAACCTGGCATCGCGAGCGCATGATGCAGGCCTGGGCGGCCTGAGCGGGGAGGGAAGGTCATGAGCGAACCCACCGAAGAGACCGTCCGCGCCGAGGTCCGCGCCTGGCTGGAGGCGAACTGGAGCCCCGACCTGGGGCTCGTCGAATGGCGCGAGAAGCTGATCGACGCCGGCTGGGGCGCGCCGGCCTGGCCGAAGGCCTGGGGCGGCCGCGACCTTCCGCCGGCGCTGGCGTCGGTTGTCGACCAGGAGATCCGCCGCATCGGCGCGGTGAACGTCGCCCGCGCCGGCATCCGAACGCTCGCTTCGGCGACGCTGCTCGCCCACGGCACGGACTATCAGAAGCAGAAGTTCCTGCGCCGCAGCCTGACCGGCGAGGACGCCTGGTGCCAGCTTTTCAGCGAGCCCGGCAGCGGCTCCGATCTCGCCGGCGCGATGACGCGCGCCGAGCTGAAGGGCAACCGCTGGATCATCAACGGCCAGAAGGTCTGGACCACCAGCGCCCACCACGCCGACTGGGGCCTGCTGCTGGCGCGCACCGACTGGGACAAGCCCAAGCACCAGGGCCTGACCTTCTTCGTGCTCGACATGCATCAGCCGGGCGTCGAGGTGCGGCCGCTGCGCCAGATGAACGGCCACGCCTCCTTCAACCAGGTGTTCTTCACCGACGCGGAAATTCCACCCGAGCACCTGGTCGGCGAGGTCGGCGGCGGCTGGGCGGTGGCGACCACGACACTGATGCACGAGCGCCGCGGCGCCGACGGCACGGGCGCGGTCGGCGCCGGCGCGGCGTCATCGGACCGGCAGGGCCGCATCTACGACGAGGAGCGCGCCGAGGTCGCGACCGTCATGGAGCCCTACAAGTGGTATCCGCAGCGGGCCGGGCGGGTGGACCTGGTGATTCAGCGCGCCAAGGAGACCGGCAAGATCGACGATCCGGTGGTGCGACAGGAGATCGCCAAGCTCCTCACCCTGGCGCGGAGCGCGGAATGGACCGCCCGGCGCGCCCGCGCGGCGATGGCGCAGGGGCGTCCGCCCGGCCCGGAAGGCTCGCTCGGCAAGCTGGCGGCGAGCCACGTGGCGCGGGCGGCCGCCCGCGTCCACACCCTGATCAGCGGCGCCGACGCCATGCTCTCCGGCGAGGATGGCCCGCAGAACGGCGTCATCGCCGAGATCCTGATCTCGGTGCCGGCCGTCTCGATCGCCGGCGGCACCGACGAGATCCAGCGCAACATCATCTCCGAACGGGTGCTGCGGATGCCGCGCGAGCCGAGCACCGACACCGACCGCCCGTTCCGCGACGTGCCAAGGAACTTCGCGACGTAGCTCCGGCTCGACTCCGGGACTCAGGGGGCCCCCGCGCTAGTCTTCATCCGTCTCAATCGGGCGGGGGCTTCATGTCACTCTCTGACCTTGCGTCGATCGGCAGCTTCGTCGCAAGGCGGGCGCTGGCCCCGTACGGTTGCGCTTTTTCGGTCGCGGGCGGAGGATGCGCCTCAGCGTATCCCGGACGATCAGCCGGCGGGTGAGGCGCCGGCGAGACGAGGAGCAGCCCCGACATGTCTGTAAGACGAACGACGACGGCCGCGCGCGCCCTGGCGAACGTGGCCGGGGCCCTGGCGATGACACTGGCGATGACGGCCGTGCTGGCGCCCGCGACGCGGGCCGCGGCGCCGGGCGGCGGAGGCGAGACCATCAGCTGCGCGCCCGGCCAGACCGCCAACACCGATCTCGGGGTCTGCGTCGACCCGGTCTGCGGCGTGGGGCAGGAGCGCGATCCGACCGGGCAGACCCGTTATTGCGTCGCCATCCCCTGTCCGCCCGGCCAGCACCTGCTGCAGGGCACGAACACCTGTGTCTCGACGCCGCCGCCGCCGCCCAGGTGCCCGGACGGCAGCGTCGGAACGCCGCACCGGCTCAGCACCGGCGTCACGATCATCGACTGCCCGAAGCAACTCCCGCAGGGCGGATCGCGGCCCGTGACCCACCCGACCGGGACCAGCGCCGGGACGCGGGCGCCTTAGCGTTCATCGAGCAGGTGGTTCCGCCTTGTCGGTTGATCTGACACAAGGCGGCCATGGTCCCGGTGCGGCACAGTCCGCTCGCTATTGCGAGTGAGATGATGGACGCAGGCCGGCGAGGCCAATCGAAGCGCGCGGTCGCCTCGGCGTCGTCTGACGCTGTGGCGGCGCCCAACTACATACGCGCGCTGGACGATGTCGGGATCGGCGACATCGCCCTCGTTGGCGGCAAGAACGCCGCCCTGGGCGAAATGCAGCAGCGGCTGCGCACGGCGGGCGTCGCGACCCCCGAAGGCTTCGCCATCGTCGCCGATGCGTACCGCGACGCTCTGACCGCCGGCGGGGCCTGGCCGAAGCTGCACGCTCTGCTGGACAACCTTGATGTCGGCGACGTGGCCGAACTCTCGCGCCGAGCCGCTGCGGCGCGCGCGCTGGTCTACGCGGCTGTCGACTACGCGCCGGTGATCGCCCAGATCCGCAGGGCCTACGCCGAGCTGACCCTGCGGTGCGGCGACGTGGGTCTGGCGGTTCGCAGCTCGGCGACGGCCGAGGATCTGCCGACGGCGAGCTTCGCCGGCCAGCACGAGAGCTTCCTGAACGTCCGCGGCGAAGCGGGCCTCATCGAGGCCTGTCGTCGGTGCTTCGCCTCGCTGTTCACCGACCGCGCGATCGTCTACCGCGCTGAAGGCGGGTTCGACCATTTCCGGGTCGCGTTGTCGGTCGGCGTCATGCGGATGGTGCGGTCCGATCTGGCCGCAAGTGGCGTCATCTTCACCCTCGACACCGAGACCGGCTTCCGCGACGTGGTGCTGATCACCGGCGGCTATGGTCTCGGCGAGATGGTCGTGCAGGGCCGCATCGATCCCGACGAGCTCTATGTGCACAAGCCGACCTTCCGCGGCGGGTATCGCGCGGTCTTGCGGCGGCGCCTCGGACGCAAGCAGGCGAAGCTCGCGCTGGGCCGCGCCGGACGGCCGATCGAGCGCGCGGTCAGCCGGTCCGCGCGCGCCGGCTTCTGCATCACCGACGCGGAGGCGCTGCGGCTCACCGAGATGGCGCTGCGGATCGAGGATCACTTCTCCGAGCGCCATGGCGCTCCGACGCCCATGGATATCGAGTGGGCCAAGGACGGCGTCGACGGCGGACTCTACATTGTGCAGGCGCGGCCGGAGACGGCGGCCTCGCGCAGGACGGCCGGCGCAATCGAGACCTACCGATTGTCCGGGACCGGACAGACCGTCCTCACGGGCAGGGCGGTCGGCGAGAAGATCGCCTCCGGCGTCGTGCGCCTCATCCGCGACAAGGCCGATCTCGCCGCGTTCCGGCCCGGCGACGTGCTGGTCGCCGAGATGACCAGCCCGGACTGGGAAGAGGTGATGAAGGGCGCCGCGGCGCTCGTCACCGACCGCGGCGGGCGCACCTGCCATGCGGCGATTCTCGCGCGCGAACTGGGGGTCCCGGCCCTGGTCGGCGCCGGCGAGGCCACCCGGCGCCTCGCCACCGGCCAGACGGTCACCGTCACCTGCGCCGAGGGCGACACCGGCCGCGTCCTTGCCGGCGAGGTCCCGTTCGTTGTCGAGACCGCGCCGCCGCGCGAGCTGGCCCGCACCCGCACCAAGGCGATGGTCAATCTCGCCAACCCGGACCTTGCGTTCCGCACCGGGATGCTCCCGGTCGCGGGCGTCGGGCTCGCCCGTATGGAGTTCATCATCAGCCAGCATGTCCGCGCCCACCCGATGGCGCTGGCGCATCCGGAACGGCTCGGCCCGCGCGATCGGGCGATCGTCGCCAGGCTCACGCGGGGCTACGACTCGCCGGCCGCGTTCTTCATCGAGCGCGTGGCCGAGGGCGTCGGAACGATCGCCGCAGCGTTCTATCCACGGCCGGCGATCGTGCGGCTGTCAGATTTCAAGACCAACGAATACGCGAGCCTGCTCGGAGGCAAGGCGTTCGAGCCGCGCGAGGCCAACCCCATGCTCGGCTTCCGCGGCGCCGCCCGCTACGCGCACCCGGCCTACGCCGACGGCTTCGCGCTGGAGTGCCAGGCGCTCGCCCGGGTGCGCGGCGCCATGGGGCTGACGAACCTGAGGATCATGGTCCCGTTCTGCCGCCGCGTGGAGGAAGGCCGCCGGGTGCTGGAGGCGATGGCCGCGCATGGCCTGAGGCAGGGCGACGACGGGCTGGAGGTCTTCGTCATGTGCGAGATTCCCAACAACGTCGTCCAGATCGACGCGTTCTGCGAGCTCTTCGACGGAGTCTCCATAGGTTCGAACGACCTCACCCAGCTCGTGCTCGGCGTTGATCGCGACTCCGAGATCGTCGCCTTCGACTTCGACGAGCGCGACCCGGGAGTGATGGAGATGCTGCGCCAGGCGATCGCCGGCGCGAAGCGCCGTCGGCGCCACGTGGGCATCTGCGGCGAGGCGCCCGCGACCTACCCCGAGATCGCTCGTTTCCTGGTGGAGCAGGGGATCGACTCGATCAGCGTCAATCCGGCGAGCGCGCCGGCGCTGATGCGACTGATCGCGGAGGCGGAGAGTCGTCAGCCGCGCGCCGACGAGGTCCCGGTCCGCGCCTAGTCCCCCACGCCTCAGGACGCGCCGAGCGTGGCTCTGAGTTCCTCATCCACCGCGCGCCGCCAGGTGGTCTGGAACCAGTCGAGCGCGTTGGCGGAGGCGACGGGGGTCTCGGCCATCAGGTCGTCGACCAGCTTGGCGAACTCCGGCGAGAAGTTCGCGGCCGAGAGGCGCCATTGGGCGCGCACGCCCGGCATGGCCAGGAACTGCTGGTAGTAGCGCGCGCGTCGGGCGAAGGCGCAGGCGTCGAGCAGGCCCTGCCGGTTCAGGAACGTCTCCATCTCGAAACCGCGCAGGGTCGCGCCGACGACAGCGCTGAACTGGGCCAGGTCGTCGGCGGAGACGTCGGCGAGGCCGAAGCCGCAACGGCGCAGTGCTTCGGTGAAGCGCGGGTCGGCGCGCATCGCGGCGCTCTCGCGGTAGTGTTGGTAGACGGCGACGGCGGCCTGGCCACGCATCGCCCGCGCGCTCAGACGCTGCTGCAGGGCGACGTAGATCAGCGAAGCAACGCCGACGAGGCTGCCCACGAAACTGCCGACATTGGCCAGCTGCAAGAGCGTCATGGGTCTCTCCTGGTCGAGGGGCTCGCGGGCCGGCTTCAGTGCGCGGGCCCGGCCTGGATCGGGCCCTTGGGCTTCGGGATCACCCAGACGGCCAGCGCGGCGATGACGAACATCGCCGAGCACGCCTGGAAGATCTGGTTGGTCGCCAGCGTGATCGCCTCGCCGCGAGCCAGCGCGGTCACGGCCGCCACCGACTGCTCTGCGGAAAAGCCGAACGCCTGCAGTTGGTCCAGCGTCGCGCCGGGCGGCGACATCGCGCCCGCCAGCTCCGCCTGGTTCGCCTTGGCGGCGTCCTCCCAGGAGGTGTTGACGATCGCCGTGGCGATGGCGCCCGAGAACGTACGGATGAAGTTCATCAGGCCCGCCGCGCCGGCGGTCTCCTCCGGATCGACGCTGGCGAGCGCGACGCCGGTCAGCGGCAGGAAGAACATCGGCATGCCGAGCCCGGTCAGGAACAGCCAGATCGCGATCTGCGAGAAGCTCATCTGCGAGGTGGCGCCGGCGCGGAAGAAGGCGATCGCCGCCAACCAGGAGACGCCGATGCAGATCACCGCGCGCGGGTCGATCTTGGTCGAGAGCCGCGCAGCCAGCGGGGCGCCCACCACCGCCAGGATGCCGGTCATGCCGCAGGCGTAGCCGGCCCACGTGGCCGTGTAGCCCATGTTGGTCTGCAGCCAGAGCGGGGTCAGCACGTTGGCCCCGAAGAAGCCGCCGAACACCAGCGGCAGGGCGAACATCGCCGCGGCGAACCCGCGATGGCGGAACACCCGCAAGGGCACGATCGGGTTCTTCTCGGTCAGCTCCCAGATCAGGAAGAGCACGAAGCCGATCGCGGCGATGATCGCGAGCGCATCGATCGTCGGCGAAGCGAACCACTCGTTGTCCTTGCCGATGTCGAGCATGATCTGCAGCGCCGCGACCCAGATGACGAGGATTCCGAGGCCGACGAAGTCGATGCCCTCCCTGTGCGTCGGCGTCTCGATCGGCCGCAGCGCGCGGTAGATCACCGGCGCACAGACAAGCGCGATCGGCACGTTGACCCAGAAGATCATCGGCCAGGCGAAATTGTCGCAAAGCGTCCCGCCCAGGATCGGTCCGACGACCGGGGCCACCAGCGTCGTGACCGCCCAGAGCGCCATCGCCTTGGGCTGGTCCTTCTTCGGGAAAATGGAGAGCAGCAGCGTCTGCGAGAGCGGCAGCAGCGGGCCGCCCATCAGCCCCTGGCAGACTCGGAAGCTGACGAGCACGCCGAGCGAGGGCGCGAAACCGCAGAGCGCCGAGCAGACGCCGAAGCCCAGCATCGAGACCGAGAACACCCTTACGGCGCCGAAGCGGCCGGCGAGCCAGCCGGTCAGCGGCACGCTGATCGCCTCGGCGACCGAGTAGGAGGTGATCACCCACTCGCCCTGGCTCGACGACGCGCCGAGGCCTGCGGCGATGTTGGGCACCGAGACGTTGGCGATGGTCGTGTCGAGCACCGCCAGGAAATTGGCCGCCGCCAGCATCACCGCCGCGGCCCAGGGCGAGAGCCCCCAGAGGTTCAGCCGGGGCGCGTCACGATCGGGAGCCGCAGCGGTCATGACCGGTCGCCCCCGGTGAGGTCGATGTCCGCGGTCATGCTGAGCCCCACGCGGAGCGGACGCTTGGCCAGCTCCGCCGGATCGAGCGCGATCCGCACCGGAACGCGTTGGACCACCTTGATCCAGTTGCCGGTGGCGTTCTGGGCCGGGATCACGGCGAAGGCCGACCCCGTGCCGCCGGAGAGCCCGGTGACGCGGCCATGGAAGCGCACGCCGGGGCCATAGAGGTCGCTGGTCAGCGTCGCCGGCTGGCCGGGGCGCACCTTGCCGAGCTGAACCTCCTTGAAGTTGGCGTCGACGTAGACCTCGGCGACGGGAACGATGCTCATCAGCGGTGCGCCGGGGGCGACCTTCTGGCCAACCTGCACCTGGCGGTGCGTGACGACGCCGTCGATCGGCGCGCGAATGACCGTCCGCTGAAGATCGACCCGCGCCTGGTCGACCCGGGCGCGGGCCGCGGCCACCTCCGGGTTGGTCTCCACCGTGGCGCCGTCCGTGAGAACGCTGTTCGCGCTCAGCTGGCCCGCCGCGGTTTGCTGGGCGGCCTTCGCCTGCGCGAGAGCCGCGCGCGCAGCCTGGAGCGCGGCAGCGGCCTGGTCGGCGGCGGTGCGGGCGCGGGTAAGTTCCTCGCCCGCCACCGCCCCGGACTGCGCCAGCGCTTGCCGCCGGGCGAGCTCGAGCCGCGCGTTGGCGACGTCGGCCTCGGCGGAGGCGACCTGCGCCGCCGCGCGCTCGGCGTCCGCCGCCCTGGCGGCGACCTGGGCCGCCAGGGCGTCGTCGGTCGCCAGATAACCGCGCACGCGCCGTTCGGCCTGGCCGAGCGCGGCCGTTGCCTGCTCGAGCGCGAGCCGCGCGTCGGTGTCGTCGATCACCAGCAGGACGTCGCCGGCGTGGACCGCCTGTGTGTCGGCGACCCGCACCTGCGCCACCGGCCCGCCGACGAGCGGCGTCACCTGCGCGACGTCGGCGCCGACGTAGGCGTTGTCGGTCACGGCGTGATGCGAGCCGACCAGCACCTGGTAGGCGCCGACGGCGAGGCCGCCCGTCAGCACCGCGGCGGCGAGGCCTCCGAGCAGTTGCTTGCGGTGGCCGTGCGGATGTTCCGCCGCGGGAGCAGGCGCTGCGCTCGGCGGTTCGAGTTGCGGCAGGTGAGGATGAAAGTCCTTGTGGGTCAGCGGCTTGTTCATGGCGTGGGTTCCTAGGCGTTGGAGGAATGGAAGCCGCCGCCGAGGGCGCGCACGAGCGCGACGTCGAGGGCGAAGGCGCGGGTCTCGAGGTCGGCGACGGCCCGGCGGTTGGCGACGAGAGCGTCCTCGGCGGTGAGCACGTCGAGATAGGCGGCGAGTCCCTGCCGGTAGCGGTCGGACGTCAGCCGCCGGGCGCGATCGGAGGCGTCGAGGGCCGCGCGGGCCTCGGCCAGCCGCTCGCCGAGCGCGCGCTCGCTGACGGCGACGTCGGCGACGTCCTGGAACGCCCGGGTGAGGGATCCGTCGTAGGACGCCACGGCGGCGTCGTAGTCGGCCCGCGCGCCGCGGTAGGCGCCTTCGATCCGCCCGCCGGTGAAGATCGGTAGGCTGATGGCCGGTCCGATCGCGCCCCAACCTGAGCCGGCCTTGAACAGATCGGCCAGCCCGAACGACTGCTGGCCGATCACGGCCGAGAGGGTGATGTCCGGGTAGAAGTCGGCCTTCGCCGCCTTGATCCGTTGCGCCGCCGCCTCGGCCCGCAGCCGCGCGGCGACCACGTCCGGACGGCGTCCGATCAGCCCGGCGTGCAGATCCGCCGGCAGGCCGAACGCGCGCAGCGCCTGGGCGCCCGGCCGTGGCAGCGCGAGCCCCCGGTCGGGTCCCGCGCCCAGCAATGCGGCGATGCGGTCGCGCTCCAGGCCGATCTGCTCGTCGGTCGATGCAAGCTCTTGCTTGGCGGCGGCCTCGGCGGCGAGGGCGCGCTGCACCGCGGCCTCCGTCTCGAGGCCCGCGCCGGCGCGCTGCGAAATCAGCTCGCGCGTGCCCTGGCGGATGCGCACGTCGGCCTCGGCGGCGTCGCGGTCGGCGTAGAGCCGCGCGAAGTCGGCCCAGGCAGCGGCGACCGCGGTGGAGAGCGTCAGGCGCGCGGCGTCACGGTCGGCCTCGGCGGCCTCCGCCTCCTTGCCGGCGGCCGCGAGCGTCGCTCGCGTCTTGCCCCAGAGGTCTAGGTCGTAGCCGAGGGTCAGCGCGGTCTTGCCGGTGTCGTTCCATCCCGATGGGACGAACGCGGGCGGCAGGCCGTCGTTGGCGCTCTGCTTGATCCAGGTGGCCTGCGCGGCGGCGTCGAGGCGGGGCAGGGTCTGTCCGCGCGCCTGTTCGGCCAGGGCGTTCGCCTTGCGCACGCGCGCCTCGGCGGCGGCCAGATCCGGCGAGGCGGCGAGCGCCTCGTCGATCAGCGCATCGAGATCCACGTCGCCGTAGGCGCGCCACCAGCGGTCGTCGGGCCATTCGGTCGCCGGCGCGGCGAAGCTGCGCTCGGCGGCGTAGGCCGCCGGTGGCTTCGGGCCCGGCGCGGGGCCGAGGTTCGGGGTGGCGCATCCGCTCAGGCCCGCCAGCGCGGACGTTAGGAGCAGCGCCGCCGCCAACGGGTGCGGGCGGTGGGTCACGGGTCGTTTCCTTTCTTGAACTGTACGGTACGGTTTTGTTATAGACGCTTTCCGTCGTCAAGCGATAAACGTACGATTGGGTTCAGAAAAGGAGTCGTGAGTGCGGAAGAAGACCGAGGAACGCCGCCAGGCCATCGTCGCCGTGGCGTCCCAAGTATTTGAAGAAAAAGGCTATTCGGAATCGACGATGTCGGAGATCGCCGCCCGCCTCGGCGGCTCGAAGGCGACGCTCTACAGCTATTTCCCGTCCAAGGAGGACCTGCTGCTGGCGGTGGTCGAGAGCGGCGCCAGTCGCGACATGGCTCAGACGTTCGCTCGCCTGCACACCGAGGAGCCCATCGAGTCGCGCCTGCGTTCGTTCGCGGTCGCCTTCGCGCGCCTGTTGACCTCGCCGACCTCGACGAGCCTGCGCCGGCTGGCGGCCAGCGAGGCCGGCCGCTCGAACATCGGCCGGCTGCTGTTCGAGTCCGGACCTCGGCCGTTCCGAGAGGAGGCCGCGCGGATGTTGAAGCGCGAGATGGACGCCGGGCGCCTGCGCCAGGCCGACCCCGTCCGCGCGTTCCAGCTGCTGAGCGGGATGGTGGAGTGCGAGCCGGTGTCCCACCTCCTGTTCGGGGTGGTGGACCGCCTCGACGACGCCACGCTCGTCGCCGCGGCGAACTCCGCGGTCGACGTCTTCCTGCGCGCCTACGCACCGGAGGCCTAGACTTGCGGCCATTGACGCTGATCAACGCGCCCAAATCGCACTCCGGCGAAACTGCGCCCCACATCGGACCGAGGCTCGGCATGGCCAGCGTCACACCCGCCGACACACCGGCGAACGGACGAGACCCCGCGGAGGCAGGCTATCTCCGCTTCTTCTACCGCGGGTGGCGCCCGACCCCGCTGGGACGGATCTGGAGCCGCGCCTGGACCTGGCTGTCGGGAGCCGGCCTGGCCTCACATGGCCTGGCTGCGCTGCAGGTCAGGGACCGCAACGACGGCCGGCCGCGGTCGACCGTCCTCGTTGTCGCGCCGTACGGCGGGCATGAGTACCTGGTCTCGATGCTCGGCGACGGCTCGGAGTGGGTGCGGAACGTCCGCGCCGCGCGCGGACGGGCGGTCATCAAGCATGGGCGATCGCGGTCGGTCTTGCTTACCGAGCTTCCGCCGCAGCAGCGCCCGCCGATCCTGAAGGCCTGGTGCCAGGTCGCGACCAGCGGCCGCCACCACCTGCCGATCGCGCCCGACGCGCCGATCCCGGCGTTCAATGCGATCGCCCGTGACTACCCGGTGTTCCGCATCGATCCGGCCTAGCCTCTCTCTCCGATGAGCGGCGCCCGACGCCGCTGCAGGCGCCGCTCGAGCGCCCCCGGATCGCCCGTTGAAGAGGCGTCGGACCAGGTCGTCGACCTCGGCGTCGGCAAACGTGTCCCGGGTGATCGTCGGGTGACGGGCCAGGCGGCCGTCGCGGCGTGCCGAGCCTTGCGGATCAGGCGCGCGTGCAAGGTCTTGACGGTCGCCACGCCCCGGGGAGCGGTTGGGCGAAGCTCAGCAGCCGCACCTGGGGCCAGGCGATCTCGAATCGCGAAAGGGCGAGCAGCCCGCCGCCGTCGAACGGCGGGCCGTGGACCGGCTCGGAGCGGCCGAGGCGGCGCACGAAGTCGATCACGCCGCCGTGGGTGACGGCGAGCGCCTGGCGCGCGCCTGACACGCTCGCCTCTTCGAGCCAGGACAGCACCCGGGCGAGGTGCTGACCGCGACTCTCGCCGTCCGGGATGCAGTACCCGGGCTCGAACCGATTGAAGGCCTCGATATCGGCTGGGAACCGCGCGCGGCACTGTTGTTCGGTCAGCCCGCGAAAGACGCCGAGACCGCGCTCGGCGAGGCGCGAATCGAACGCGAAACCGGAAAGCCCCAGCCCCTCGGCGGTCTGCGCCGCCCGCCTCAGCGGGCTGACGTCGATCCGGTCGTACGCGGCGCTGTCGAAGGCGAGGCGGCCCAGCACCGCGATGGCTTCATCTGCGAGCGGCTCGTGCTCGTGGTCGTTGAACCGGTGACCGATCGTGCTCGCTGTCGCGCCATGGCGGATCAGGTCAAGAATCATAAGTAAAAACTTATATAATCGACCGCCGGCGTCAACGCTGACTCGGCCCTGGCGCGGTCCGCGACGGTCGCGGGCGCCGGCCCCTCCGTGGCGAACGCAGCAACCCAGAAGAGAGTTGACCGACGCACAGGCAGCTGCGAACTCACGTAGATCGACTTGCAGGTTCTACCGGACAAACAACCGAGGCGCGCGACCGGACGATGGCGCGGGAAGATCCATGAAGCAGTTGCTCTGCGCCGCCGCCTTGGCCCTGGGCCTGTCCGCGCCAGACCTTGCCGCCGGCGGGCCAGCAGCCTCGCCGTTTCCAAGTCCGCCGACACCTGGAGTGCGCGCTTACGTGTACCAGGTGGTCGAGGCGGCGAACGGCAAGACCCGGCAGGGGTACCGCACCGGCTTCGACCTGGAGACCTCGCCGGACGGCGCGATCGACGCCGTCGTGCGCACCGCCGAGGAGACGGCCGACGGCGAGATCTGGCGACCGGTCGAGGCCAGCGAAGCCTGCAAAGCCGCCATGCACGCGCCCGTCGGCGCTGTCGCGCGGGTGCGCCTCTGGCCGATCACCGAGGACGTGGCGAGGACGCTTGGACCGACGTTCCTCGACACCTGCGCGCCGGGCGGGGTGTTCTATCCGCTGACCGACATCCTGAACGTCGTGATCATCCCGTTGTCCCCGAGATTCGAGGTCGCCGCGCTGCATCGGCAGGGCGACCGCGCACACTACGACGGCTTCACCGCCCGCTTCGATCGCGCCGGCCAGAACTTCGAGGAGACGTCGCATGGGGGCGAGGTCAGCCTGCCGGTGCTCTCGGGCGGCAAGGCGGTGGTCGATTGGGCGCCCGCGCCGGCTGACCTGGCCATCGGCCAGACCGTGAACGGTCAGCCGATCCAGCTCACCGGGACCGAGCACTGGGCGTTCCGCGTCACCTTGGACGCGGCGACAGGCGCCCTGATGGATGCGCATACCGACTACGACGACCTCGACCTCGTCGCGCGGCTGCCGAACGTGAGCGCCGGCATCCCGCAAAAGATCAGCCGCACCGTGACGATCACGCCGCGCTAGCCGCCACGCGGACGCCGGCGGAGAGGTCGCACCGACCACGGCGTTGATATCACGACGGAACCGAAGCGACGGCTCCGCGTTCGCGCTCGCGGGGGGCGGCGATACCCAGCGAGCGAGAGCGATGATGTTCAGACCCGTGGTCCTGGCCTTCCTGGCGGCCGCCTTCCTTGTGGCGGCGCCGAGTCTGAGCGGGGCCGCGGTGCTTGCGGCTTCGTTCGGCGGCGCGCGCCTTGGCATCACCGTCGGGGAGTGGCGCTCGCTCCCGCTTCCGGACGGCGCCGGGCCGCAGGCCGTGCCGGCGTGCTCGCGCGACGAGGCCGTCGTGCGGGTCAAGGGGAATCCGCTGACCGCCACCGACGCCGGCGACGGCCAGGAGACGTGCGCCTACGTCAGCCTGTTCGGTGACGCCGTGCTGCCACACAGCGTCAGCTTCGACGCCGCCTATCGCGCGAGCGATCTGCGCTACGTCTTCGACGAGGGGCGGTTGGCGGAGATACGTTTCGACGCGTCGATCGACGCCTACGACGACGTCAGGGCTGCGCTCGACCGCCAATTCGGCCCGCCGGCGACGACCCGCTTCGACCGTGTGCGGACGCCGGAAGGATGGCTGCAACGCGTTCGCCTGACCTGGCCGGCGCCCGGCGGGGCGGTGACGCTGGTCGACCCGGTCCCGCCGTTCACCGAACTGGAGGTGAGGCTCGCGCCGCGCGGTGCGCCTGCCGCCGGCGCGCTGGCAGCCTCCGGAGCGGGCGCCGGCGCCGATCACCACGACGGGAGCTAGGTTGGTTGCTCAGGAGGGCGGTCCGGCGGGCGCTCAGCCCGGGCCGATCATCTTCTCCGGACGGACGACGGCGTCGAATTCGGCGTCGGTGACGTAGCCGCCGCCGACGGCTTCCTCGCGCAGCGTGGTGCCGTTCTTGTGCGCGGTCTTGGCGATCTTGGCCGCGGCGTCGTAGCCGATCTTGGGGGCCAGCGCCGTGACCAGCATCAAGGAGCGATCGAGCGCGGCCCTGATGTTGTCCTCGCGCGGCTCGATGCCGACCACGCAATGCTCGGTGAAGCTCTCGGCGGCGTCGGCCATCAGGGTGATCGACTGCAACAGCGCATAGGCCATCACCGGGTTGAATACGTTGAGTTCGAAGTGGCCGGAGGCGCCGGCGAAGGTCATGGTGGTCTCGTTGCCGAACACGCGGGTGCAGACCATGGTCAGCGCTTCGCACTGTGTGGGGTTCACCTTCCCGGGCATGATCGACGAGCCGGGCTCATTCTCGGGCAGCGAGAGCTCGCCGAGGCCAGAGCGAGGTCCTGAGCCGAGGAAGCGGATGTCGTTGGCGATCTTGAAGAGGCTGGCGGCGACCGTATTGATCGCCCCGTGGGTGAAGACCATGGCGTCGTGCGCGGCGAGCGCCTCGAACTTGTTGGGCGCCGTGGTGAAGGGGAGGCCGGTGATCGCGGCGATCCGCTCGGCCACCTTCTCGGCGAAGCCCGCCGGGGCGTTGAGGCCGGTGCCCACCGCAGTGCCGCCCTGGGCCAGCTGCATCAGGCCGGGCAGGGTGCTCTCGACCCGGGCGATCCCGTTCGCGACCTGCTGCGCATAGCCGGAGAACTCCTGGCCAAGCGTCAGCGGCGTCGCGTCCTGGGTGTGGGTGCGGCCGATCTTGATGATGTGAGCCCAGGCTTTCGCCTTCGCGTCGAGCGCATCGTGCAACATGCGCAGCGCGGGTAGCAGTCGCCGCACCACTTCCTCGGCGCAGGCGATGTGCATGGCCGTCGGATAGGTGTCGTTCGACGACTGGCTCTGGTTCACCCCCTCGCCCTTGGCGTCGATGTTTGGATGGACGGGCTGCTTGGAGCCCATCACCCCGCCCAGCATCTCGATGGCGCGGTTCGAGATCACCTCGTTGGCGTTCATGTTCGACTGCGTGCCCGAGCCGGTCTGCCAGACCGCGAGCGGGAAGTGAGCGTCGAGCTTGCCGTCAATCACCTCCTGGGCGGCCGCGACGATCGCCTCGCCGATCTTCGTCTCGAGCCCGCCCAGCGCCATGTTGGTCTCGGCCGCGGCCCGCTTGACGATGCCAAGCGCCCTCACCACCGGCAGCGGCTGCTTCTCCCAACCGATCTTGAAGTTCTGCAGCGAGCGCTGGGTCTGCGCGCCCCAATAGCGATCAGCGGGGACCTCGATCGGGCCGAAAGTGTCGGTCTCGGTGCGCGTGGCGGCCATCTGGTCCTCTGCGGAGCGAAGCGTCGGGCGCGGTTTAGCGACCTGGGCGCGCCTGGCAAAGCCGGCGCGCGCCGGGAGGCGCGGCAATTCACCGCCTCCGCGGCGGAGTCCTTGGAGCTTCAGGACGTGCGCGTTGCGCTACCCCGGGGCGAAGGCCATCAGCGGGAGGATCGGCCGGAGGCCCGCGCCGACGAAGAACTGCGGCTCGGAGGGCGGTCGCATGCCCGTCTCGAGCTCGCGGCGGGCGACGCAGGCCTGCACCGCCGGCCCCAGCGCCACGAAGTCGTGCGCCTGCCCCATCGCTTCCAGCATGCAGGCGTCGAAGTAGGGGTACTTGTCGGCCTCGCTGCAGCCGAACGACGAGCGGTCCGGCCGGGCGGCGGTCAGGATCATCCGGTTGTTGTCGGCCAGCGCCGGCACGAACACGCCCGAGAAACAGGCCGAGATGATTACGATCGTCGGCCGCTTGCCGCAGGCGTCGGTGATCATCTGGTCCATCACCTGCGGCGCCAGCAGCCCGCCGTCGACCACGACGCCCTGCGGGGCGCCGTGCGAACTGAAATAGACCAGGCACCCGCCGGTGGCCTGAGCCGCGGCCGCCTTCAGGCCCTCGTAGATCGGCTCGACGTCGGCCTTGCCCAGTTTCTGCTGCGGATAGAGCTCGGGGCGGACCGAGAACTCACGCAGGTTCGAGGCGGTGAAGCCCTTGCGGACCAGCTCGGCCCCGACATCGCGACGGGCGTTGTCGAACGTCTCGGTCGGGTTGTTGGTGTGGGCGGCGTGGAAGTCGCCGGAGACCACGACCGCCGCCCAGTTGGCGAACGGGCGCGTCGCCGCGCCGGCCGCAGGTCCCTGGAGGGCGAGGAGGGCGAGAGCGAGGAGGGCGGCGGCCCGGCGGATCATGCTGGCTACTTGTAACTCTTGAATGGGGTCGGCACGGCCGTGCCGGTCGCCTTGGCGATCAGCCGGCCCTCGCCGTCGTAGAGCTCGCCCTCGGTGAAGGCGAGGGTCTTGCCCCAGCGGACCACGCGGCCGACGCCGCGCAGGGGGCCTGGCATGACGGGGCGGAAGAAGCTGGTTTTCATTTCGGCCGTGGGCGCGACGGCGGTCATCTTCGAGGCCACCATGCACGCCACCGACATGCACTCGTCGAGCATGGCGCAGAGATAGCCGCCCTGAACCTGCTTCATCGGGTTGGCGAGCAGCTCGGCCCTGGCCTCAAACGCGACCTCGACCTCCATCTTGGCCTGACTGACGCTCAGCATCTTGAAGCCGAGCGTCTGGGAGCCGGTGGGCTGGTTCTTGGTGCGAAGGAACCGCTGCAGGATCTCGTCGTCAGTGACTTCCTTGGGGGCGTCAGGGGCTACGTCGGTCACGTGTTGTCTATTTCTTCCGGAATTGATCGAGCGAAACGATTTTGGGCCCGTCGCCGGGCTTCTCGACGTCCTTCTGCGGCTCGGCCGCGGGCGCGAGCGCCGGCGCCTTGGCGGGCGCCGGCGCAGGCTCGGGGACGCTGAACCGCAGCTGGTATTCCACGCTGGGGTCCCAGAAATGAGTGATCGCCGCGTAGGGGATCGAGAGCGACTTCGACTGGCCGCCGAACTTCAGCGTGACCGAGAAGAAGGTCTCGCCCGGCGCCAGGTCCCAGTACTGGTGCTGCAGCGCGATCCGCATCTCGTCGGGATACTGCTCGAGCAGTTCGCGCGGCAGGCTGACGCCGGGCGCGCCGGTCTTGAAGGTGATGTAGAAGTGGTGGTCGCCGGGCAGCCCCTTCGCCGCGGCGAGCTTTAGCGCCGCGCGGACGACGCCGCGCAGCGCCTCCTGCTGCAACGCTTCATACCCGACGAGGTCGCGAGGCTTGCCATCCTTGGCCATGCGCCAAACCTAACCCGCAGGCCCGCTGGCGCAAGGTCGCCCGCGCCCCTCGAGGGCGGTTTTGCTGTGAAATCTTCCGGTTGTGGCGAAGGTGGGAGGCTTCTGTTGCCAGGCGCCTCCCGAGCCCCGCCTAAGCCGGCTAAAGCTTAGGGCTTAAGGTCGACTACGACCGCACCGCATTACGCGGCGAGGGCGTACTCTTCAGCGAAGTTATCGTTCGCATTTAGTCGATGGCCCGAAACGGTGAGCCACGCCGGGAGAAGGCAACGCCTTTAGACGTCTGTCGATGCTGATCGGCCCCGCATGACCTCCGCCGATAACGCGGAAGGGAAAGATTGGTGGAGCCGCCGGGAATCGCACCCGGGTCCAGTCCGGTTATTACGCGCGCGTTTATCTCCATAGTCCGGACGAGTCCGAACCCCTCACATATAGGCCACGCGGGTTGCCGATTGAAGAACATCGGGCGATCCGTCGCATTCGCCGCCTGCGGTCGGTTGTGTGCCGAGAGGAGTCGCCTCACGCGCGTATCTCGGCTAGGCTTGTTCAACGTCCGCGTTTCGGAACCTCGCCAGTGCTGGGGGCCAAGATGGCGCTTGAAACCAACACCGCGGGTCAGACCGACGTCTACTCGCCAGCGACGGCGATCGCGCCACCTTCGCTGAGGCCGCTCAAGGTCTACGCCTACGATCCGAGCCGGAGCGAGCGGCTTGGCAACAGCCTCCAGATCCAGGTCCGCTACGAGCGTCTGGCCCCGGGCCCGATCGGCCGTCGTTTCGCCGTGGTCGACTACGACGGGGCGCGAAACACCTACTATCTGCCGGTCGACCTTGACGATCCGCTGGTGCTGATCCGTGGCGGTCTCGATCCCAGCGAGTCAGACCCTCGATTTCATCAGCAGATGCTCTACGCGGTCGCCACGGAGACGATGGAGCGCTTCGAGGCGGCGCTCGGGCGTCGCGTGCATTGGCGCCGTCCGATCGATGACGACGGCAGCCCGATCTACGACAAGCCCAACCGGCTCTATCTGCACCCGCACGCCTTCTGTCAGGCCAACGCCTTCTACTGTCCGGACGCGCACGCCATCCTGTTCGGCTACTTCAAGGCCAATGACACCGACGAGGGTCGGAACCTGCCGGGACAGACGGTGTTCACCTGCCTCTCGCACGACATCGTCGCCCACGAGACCACCCACGCGCTTGTCGACGGCGTCCGCGGCTACTTCATGGAGCCGACCAACATCGACGTCCCGGCGTTCCACGAAGCGTTCGCCGACCTCGTGGCGCTCTTTCGCCATTTCGCCCACAGCGAGACGCTGGTGGACACGCTGCAGAAGACCGGCGGGCGTCTCTATGCGCTCGACCTGAAGTCCGCCAGCGCGTCGGCTCTTGGCGTGACGGGCGCCGCCGCGACGCCGCAGATCCAGGCGGACATCGCCGAGCAGAACCCGCTCGTCGAGCTGGCGACGCAGTTCGGCGAGGCCTCCGGCATGCGAGGCGGGCTTCGCTCGGCGCTCGGCACGCCGCCGAACAGCGACGACATCCGCACCAAGACCGAGCCGCACGACCGCGGGTCGATCCTGGTGGCCGCCGTATTCGATGCGTTCTTCACGATCTATCAGGCCCGTGCGACGCCGCTGTTCCAGGTCTACCGCGCCGGCGGCCACGCCGGCGACGACATCCACCCGGTCCTCGCGCAGATGCTGGCGGATCTCGCCGCCCAGACAGCGGAGCTGTTCTTCAGGGTCTGCGTCCGGTCGCTGGACTACTGCCCGCCGGTCGACCTCACCTACGGCGATTTCATGCGGGCGATGATCACCGCCGACTTCGATCTCTATCCCGATGACACGCTCGGCGTGCGCGACGCGATCATGCAGGCGTTCCGGCTGCGCGGCGTCACGCCCGAAGGCGCGCGCTACTTCTCCGAGCTCGGGCTCTGCTGGCCGAGTCTGGCGCCGGACGCACTGCCTGCGGTGGAGGGCCTGATCTTCGGCGATCCGAACGGCCTGACGCGTGACGAGGCCGACAGGAATGGCGACATCCTGCGAAAGTGGGTGGACGCAAACCGCGCCGCGCTCGGCTTCGATCCAAAGGGGCCAGCGGTGGAGGTCCCGTCCTTCCACCCCGTGTACCGGACCGACGCGACCGGTCAGCTGAAGATCGACATGATTGTCGAGGCGGTTCAGACCAAGGTCGCACCGCTCGCGCCCCAGGCTAGCCAGACCACGCCGTTGCGCTCCGGAGTCACCCTGATCATCGCCAAGCCGCCGGTGCAGGCCGGAAAGCGCCCCGCGCCGCACGTGCGCTACGCGATCGCCAAGCACATGACACCCGCCCGCGAAAGCCGGCAGCGGGCCATGGCGACGCTCGAGGCGGTCAAGCCGAAGCGAAGCGGCCGGTTCGCGATCGACTTCGCGATGATTCACGGAGGGGTCTGATGGCGCGCGTGGCGGGATCGACACAGACGCCGGCCCCCGCCGCCGGCGACGGGGCGGCCGCCGACGCCGATGGCGCGGCGGGCGTACGCATCCGCATGTACCGGGTCGGGTTCGGCGATTTCTTTCTGGTGTCGATACCGTCAGGCGATGGTCTCGCCCACATTCTCGTCGACTGCGGGGTGCACGCCCACGATCTCGGCGCGATGCCGGCCGCGCTGACGCGGATGAAGGCGGACACCGGGGGGCGGCTCGCGCTGGTGATCATGACTCACCGCCACGCCGACCACATCTCGGGGTTCGCGACCGGCCGGGACCTGTTCTCGACCTTCCAGGTCGAGCGGGTCTGGATGTCGTGGTTCGAGGACCCGACCGATCAGGTGGGCGCGCGGATCCAAAGCCAGCTGACAG
>DATKMZ010000177.1:0-12134 GCA_035541575.1 Caulobacteraceae bacterium
TGGGCGGGCGCGCGCCTGCGCCTCGTCAACGCCGAGTTCCCCGACGCGGTCTCGGCCGAGGAGATCGCCCGCTGCCAGGCGCTGGCGCGAAGGCTCGGAATCGCCGGCTCGATCGAATGGCGCACGGAGTTCCTCGAGAACGCCGAGTCCCACGCCCTGCTGCGAGAGTGCGACGTCGTCGTGCTGCCCCATCAGGGCACCAAGGAGTCAGCCAGCGGCGCAGTGCGCGTCGCGCTCGCGAGCGGCGCGCCTGTAGCGGTGACGCCGATTCCGATCTTCGACGACGTGGCGGCGGCGACCTATCGCCTGCCAGGACTCGACGCGGCTTCGATCGCGTCGGGCGTCGAGGCCCTGCTCGGCGATCCGATCGAGCGGCGACGGGTTCAGGCCGCCGCGGCAGAGTGGGCCGGGGGCTATGCCTGGCCGGTGATGGCCGAACGGCTCGCAGGAATGCTGGCGGGCCTCGTCGCCACAGCCGCCGTGCCTGGCGGCGCGGTGCGATCGTTCTCGCGGACGGCAGCGCCGCGCGTCGAGCCGAGCCACTGGGCGGCGCCGCACACCTTGGCCGCCGATGTCAACGGCCTGGCCGAGCCGGTGGCCAATGACCTCGTCCCGGCGTCGACCACCGGGACGGCCTGAGCTTGCGTTTCAGAAGTCGTAGCCAAGACGGGCGGTCGGCCGCGCCGGGGCCGAGCGGCGCGTCTTCAAGGAAACTGGAGTGGGGGACATGGCCGAGGCGAGGATCGTGGTGGACGGGCGCGGGCTGGTCGAGTCGCCGCGCTGGCACGCCGGCCGCCTCTGGTTCGCCGACTGGACCGCCGGCCAGATCCTGATGCTGGACGACGGCGGCCAGCCGCACCTCGCGGCCCAGGCGCCCGCCCCGCCGCTCTCGTTCGACTTCGCGCCCGACGGCGCGCTGCTGGTGGTCGCCTCCGGCGCCTCGCAGCTGATGCGGCTCTCGGTCGAAGGCGCGCTCGAGCCCGTCGCCGACTTCGGCGCGGCCGGCGGCTGGAACGAGATCGTCGTCGACGGGCGAGGGAACACTTACGTGAACGGACCCAAGCTGCTGCTGATCCGGCCCGATGGATCGGTCGAAGCCCAGGCGGAAGGCTTCGAGTTCCCGAACGGGATGGCCGTGAGCGCCGACAACGCGACGCTGGTCTGCGCCGAGAGCTGGGCGAGGCGCCTGACCGCGTTCGACGTCGCCGAAGATGGTCGTCTCTCGAACCGCCGGGTCTGGGCCGAGCTCGAGGGCCCGCCCGACGGCCTCTGCTTCGATGCGTCGGACGCGATCTGGTACGCCGACGTCGGCACGATGCGTTGCCGGCGCGTGCGCGAAGGCGGCGAGGTGCTGGACGAGGTGCTGCTCGACCGCGGCGGCTTCGCCTGCATGCTGGGCGGCCCGGCGCGCCGCACGCTCTACATCGCCGCCGCCAAATGGTTCGGCATGGATCGGATGGGCGAGATGGGCGGGACCGGCCAGATCCTCGCCTGCGAGGTCGAAACGCCCGGCGCCGGCTGGCCCTACGCCTGACCCGAAGGGCCAGGGTTTCCGTCCGGCCGTTCCCTCGGCTACCCTCACCCCATGCAGACGCTGCG
Source organism: Caulobacteraceae bacterium (assembly GCA_035541575.1). GTDB lineage: Bacteria > Pseudomonadota > Alphaproteobacteria > Caulobacterales > Caulobacteraceae > Acaudatibacter. The sequence goes on from DATKMZ010000177.1 coordinate 1,600, forward strand.
GTTGGGCGAATTGCTGGTCGCGCGCGGGCTCGTCAGCGAACGCGAGCTCGCCGACGCGCTCGCGATGCAGCGCCTGGGCGCGGGCCTCATCGGCCAGCTCCTGGTCCGCATGGGGGCCGTCTCCGAGCTCGACCTGCTGAAGGTGCTGAGTGAGCAGCAGGGCCTGGCGGTGCTCGCCCCGGACGAGACCCCGACCGCCGCGCAGGTGGGCGCGTTCCTGGCCGAGATCCGCTCGCCGATCGCCTGGTGGGCGCAGCGGCAGGCCGTGGCCTGGCGGGCCGGAGAAGCCGCGGACGCCCCGATCCTCTGCGCCGCCGTCAACCCGCATGACGCTGCGCTCTCCGACCGTCTCGCTCAGATCGGCGAGCCGGTGGCGCTGCGCCTGGCGTCGCACGCCGCCGTCGCCGGCCTGTTGGAGAGCCTCGCGCACGGCGAGGCGCCCGCCGCCGACGCCGGCGCGGCGTCGGAGACCCAGCGCCTGAAGGAGCTGGCGCAGGAGACGCCGGTGATCGATTTCGTCAACGGCGTGTTCGCCGAGGCGTTGTCGCGGCGCGCCTCCGACATACACGTCGAGCCGTTCGCGGACCACTTCGCCGTCCGTCTACGGATCGATGGCGTGCTGCAGACCGTCCGCACCGCGCCGCGATCGCGATTCGACGCCGTCTGCTCTCGGATCAAGCTGCTGTCCGGCATGGACATCGGCGAGCGACGGCTGCCGCAGGACGGACGCCAGTCGATCCGCGCCGCCGGCCAGGAGCTCGACCTCAGGATCTCGAGCCTGCCGTCGGTCTGGGGCGAGTCGCTGGTGCTGCGCCTGCTGGGCCGCTCCGATAGGCTGCCGCAGCTGGCCGAGCTCGGCGTCAGCGAGACCCAGGCTGCGCAGCTGCTGGCGCTGGTCGACAAGCCGAACGGCGTCGTGCTGGTCAGCGGCCCCACCGGCTCGGGGAAGACCACGACGATCTACCGGCTGCTCGTTCACCTCAACAACGGCGCGCGCAAGATCGTCACGGTCGAGGACCCCGTCGAGTTCGAACTGCCCGGCGTCGTGCAGGTGCAGGCCCGCAGCGACATCGGGCTCTCGTTCGCCGCCGGCCTGCGCTCGATCTTGCGCCAAGACCCCGACGTGATCATGATCGGCGAGATCCGCGACCAGGAGACGGCGCGGATCGCCGTGCAGGCGGCGCTTACCGGCCACCTGGTGATCTCGACCATCCACACCAACTCCGCGCTCGCCGCCGCGCCGCGGCTGCTGGACCTCGACGTCGAGCCGTTCCTGCTCGCCGACGTGCTGCGCGGCCTCGTCGGCCAGCGGCTCGTGCGCCGGCTCTGCCCGCACTGCGCGGCTCCGAGCGATCCCGATCGCGTCGTTTCCTACGAGGCTCTGCGGCCGCGCGAGGCTGCGGCGCGCGGCGCGGCGTCGTGGCGCGAGCCGGTCGGCTGCGAGCGCTGCGGCGGAACCGGCTACCTCGGCCGCCTCGGCCTCTACGAGATCGCGGTCGCGACGCCGGCGCTGGAGCACGACATCCGCCATCGCGCGGCGGAGGAACAGCTGACCCGCACCGCCCGCGCCGCCGGCTTCGTCAGCCTCGCCGAGGATGGCTGGATGAAGGCGGGCGCGGGCCTGACCTGCCTCGCGGAAGTGCGCCGCGCCGTCGGCGGCGAGGCCGAGCCGCGGTCCGCCGCCCTGGCCGGGGCCTGACGGGCGGCGATGGCGAACCTCGAGCAGGGCGCCGAACGTCAGTTCCGCTACGGCGCGGTGGCGCGCGACGGGCGACGGGTGCGCGACGTGGTGCGCGCCCGTGACGAACCCGCGGCGCTGCGGGGTCTGATGGCGCAGGGGCTGACCGTCACCGAGCTCGCGGAGGTCGCCGACGTCCCCCAGGCCAGCGCCGACCGCGATCTGCGCCCCGCCGAGCGCGTCCTCGTCATGCGCCAGCTCGCCTTGATGCTGGAGGCCGGCGTCACCCTGCTGGAGGCGCTGGAGACCGTCAGCGCCGGCCTCGTCGCGCGCCGAGGCCAGGCGCAGTTCCAGGCCGTGATCGCGGCGTTGAAGCGAGGCGAGCCGCTGGCGGCGTCGCTGCGCGCCCATGCGCCGGGCTTTCCCTACTACCTCTACGCGATGGCCGAGGTCGGCGAGGCGGCCGGCAAGGTTCCCGAGGTGCTGCGCACGGCCGCCGAGCAGATGGCCTACGAGGACCGGCTGCGGCGCGACTTCGTCAACGCCCTCACCTACCCGGCCCTGCTCGCCTGCGCCGGCGTCGTCGCCGTGGCGTTCATCTTCGTCGAGATCGTGCCGCGCTTCTCGGCGATGATCGGCGCGAACGGCGGTCACATGCCGCTGCTGTCGCGCGTCGTCTTCGCAGTCGGCGGCTTCGTGAACACGCACCTGATCCTGGTCGGCGTCCTGATCGCCGCGCTGATCGGCCTGGTGCTCGCCGCGGCGAGCCAGCCGGCGGTGCGAGCCGCGCTGTACGGTTTCGGCCGCTCGCTCCCCGTCGTCGGCGACCTGCTCCGGGCGCGGGAGATCGCCACCTGGGCGCGGCTGATGTCGTTCGCGCTCGCCAGCGGCGTCGGGCTGCTCGAGGCGGCGGCGCTCGCCCGCCGCGGTGCGCCGCCGGGGCCGTTGCGCAGCGGGCTCGAAGCCGCCGAGGGCGACCTCCGGGGCGGGGTCGCGCTGCATGTCGCGCTGGGCCGGCGCACGCGGCTGACGGCGATGGACCTCTCGCTGCTTCGCGCCGGGCAGAAGTCCGGCGCGCTGCCAGCCATGTTCGGCTTCCTCGCCGACAGCTACGACGACCGGCTGAAGGACCGGATGAAGCGCTTCACGGTGCTGGCCGAGCCGCTCGCGATCGGCGTCGTCTCGGTGGTGGTCGGCGTGATCGCGCTCTCGCTGGTGATGGCGCTGGCCAGCATCTACGACACGGTCCAGTGACCGGCGCCGTGACGCCGGCGTGGCTGATCTGGGTCTCGGACGCGGCGCTGGTGTTCGCCGCCGCTCTGGTGCTGGCGGTGGGGCCGCAGGGGCTGCTGACCGAGATCAGCGGCGAGCGGCCGACCTGGCGGCGCGCGGCCCTGATCGCGCTGCCCGCGGCCGGCGCGGGCCTCGCCTGCCTGGCGGGCTGCGCGGCGCTCTCGAAGACGTTGGCCGCCGGTCCGCTCGCGGCGGCGGCCGTCGTGCTGACCGCGGTGCTGATCGTCGATGCGCGCTGGCTGGTGATCCCCGACGTCTACGCTTTGGGCCTGGGCCTCGTCGCATTGCCGGGATTGGCGCAGCTCGGCTGGGCCTCGGCGCTCGCCGGCGCGGTCGTTGGCGCCGGACTGCTGGCGGCCGTGCGCTGGGCGTTCCTGCGCTGGCGCGGCGTCGAGGGGCTGGGCTTCGGCGACGTCAAGCTGATGGCTGCGGTGGGCCTGCTGGTCGGCCTGCGCGGCGCGCTCTGGGTGATCGTCGCGGCCGCGACGCTGGGCCTCGTCTGGATTCTCGCGCGACGGCCGGCCGACCCGCGCCGTCCGCTTGCGCCGTTCGCCGCGTGCGCTGCGCTCCCGGCGTTCGCGGTGCTGGCGATCGAGCGGCTCAGCCCGTGAAGGCCGGCTTCAGCCTGATCGAGGCGCTGGTGGCGCTGATCATCGCCGCGCTGGCTCTGGCCGGCGTGCTCGAGCTGCAGCGCCAACTCGCGGACGGGCAGGCCAGGTACGAGCGCGCGCTGATGGTCTCGGCGCTCGAGCGCGACGCGCTGGCGCTGACCGCCGACCTCAACCCGACCGCGACGCCCGAGGGGTCCGCGCCGCTCGCCGCCGGGCGCAGCATCGCCTGGACCTCCGCGCCGCGCACGGCGCCCGCGCTCAACACCGGCTCGGCCGCCGACGGGCGGCGCTTCGAGGTGCGCCTCTACCGCGTGACGGTGCGGGTGCTGGACCGCGGCGGCGCCCCGCTCGGCGAGCTGAGCTTCGACCGCGTCGGCTGGCGCAAGCTCGAGCGCCCGGCGCCGTACGTCGCCCCGGCGCCAGGCCCCCCTTCCCTTCCCCGCTGACGATCCCGTTGCAGGACCACGCGGCGTCCTTCGAGACGCCCGCTCTGCTGGCTTCTCAGGATGACGAGGAACCGTGATCCGCACCCCTTTTCGTCATGGTGAGGAGCGCCGTCAGGCGCGTCTCGAACCACGCACGAACGCACGCCGCCCGGGCTACGGCGTCTTCGGCAGCGGGTCGAGGATCGGGGGGCCGCCGTAGGGGGTCAGCGTGTAGGACCAGCCGTGGCCGATCCGGTACACGGCGTTCATCTCGTCGCTATAGAGGCCGGTCCAGCGGTTCATGTCGCCTTCCTGCAGGATGTAGGGTGTGACCAGCATGATGAGCTCGGTCTTGTTGCCGCTGACCGTGTCGGTGCGCATGGCCGTGCCGAGCACCGGGATGTCCTTCAGCACCGGGATGCCGGAATTGCCCTTGGTGTAGTCGTCGTCCATCAGCCCGCCCAGCACCGCGGTCGCGCCGTCGGCGAGCGAGAGCTGGGTGGTGATGTTGCGCTCCAGGATCAGCGGGCTCGAGACCACGGTGTTGGGGTTCGCCTCCTGACTGGAGATCTCCTGGGTGATCACCAGGTCGACCCGGTTGTCGCCGTAGATCAGCGGCTTGATGTGCAGGATCGTGCCGGTCTGGCGGTACTCGATCGTCTGCAGGATCTGGGTGTTGCCCTGCGCTTGAGTGGGGCTGTTGGCCTGCGAGGTGATGATCGGCACGTCGGTGCCGACCTGGATGTTCGCCTCCGAGCCGCTGCGCGCCACCAGCCGCGGCCGCGAGAGGATGTTGACCTTGTTGTTGGAGGCGAAGGCGTTGAACGCGGCCTGGATCGAGAGCCCGTTCCACTTGGCGGTGTAGTCGAGGTTGAGCCCCGAGGTGCCGAGGCCGAGGCCGTTCAGCGTGCCGCCGGTGAGGATCCCGTTCGACATCGAGTGGTTGAAGAACCACTCGACGCCGATGTTGGTCTGGTCGGTCAGCGTCACCTCGGCGATCGTCACCTCGACCAGCACCTGCTTCTGCGGCGTGTCGAGCGCGACCAGCAGCTTGCGCAGCTCGGTGAAGTCCTCGGCCGTGCCGGTGAAGAGAATGCGGTTGCCGGGCTGGTCGACGATGATCCGCCCGCCCATGAACGCGCCCTGCGACACCGCCCCGCCGATCGGCGCGCCGCTGGTCGCGGGAGCGGGCATGGCGGCGCCGTTCGCAGCCGCCGTGGCGACGGGCGGCGTGCCCGGCAGGCCGAGCGGCGAGGCCGTTGCGCGGGCCTGGCCGTAACCGCCGCCCTGCTGGTCCGGCGTCTCGACGAGGTCGGCGAGCGACTTCGCGTCGGTGTTCTCGGCCTGGTAGATGAAGGTCGTCACGTGCTCGCCGATGCCGGCCGGCTGGTCGAGCCGGCTGACCCACTCGCGGGCCCGCGCCAGCAGCGCCGGGTCGCGCGCGAACATCAGCACCTGGTTCGCGTCCGAGAACGCCAGGATCAGGATCGAGCGCGGCGCCTGCGGCGAGCCGGTCACGACGTACCCCTCGGATCGAAGGGTGTCCTCGAGCGCCTTGCCGAGCGTTTCGGCCGACCAGTAGACCGGCTCGGCGCGCGCCACGCCGACGCCGGCGAACATCGGCTGGTCGAGCTCGCGCAGCATGTCGACGGCCGCGGCGACGTCGCGGGCGCGCCCCGAGATCACCACCGAATTGTTGCTCGGATCCGGCGACAGGGTCAGCCCGCGCGCGCCGGAATCGATGTCGAACATCAGCCGCAGCAGCGCCTGGATGTCGATCGACCTGGCCTGGAAGAACTGGGTGACGATCTGCGCCGACTGCGGCGTATCCTGGCTGGGCCTGGCGCCCAGGTAGGCGGCCGAGCTGACGTTGGGGGTCGGGTCGTCGACCACGTTCACCGCGCCGCCGCGGATCACCATCTTCAGCGAGTAGTCGCGCAGGGCGACCTGGACCATCCGCACGAAGTCGCGCTTCGACATGCCGGCCGCGCCGCGCAGCGTCACCAGCTCGGTGCGGGCGCCTACGTCGGGGCCGAGCACGTAGGGGATCTTCAGGATGTCGCCGAACACCGTGTTCAGCATCTGCGGCAGGGGCTGCGGCGGCAGCGCGACGTCGAGCTTCTCGCCCGGCGCCGCGGCAAGCGCGGCGACCTCGTCGGCGGTGGCGGCGCGGGCGTCCTCGACGTGACTGGCCGACCCGGGCGGCGCCAGCGCCGCCGCGCCCGGCATGCGTTCGCCGTGCGCTGCGGCCGGTGGCTTCAGCTGCATCTTCGGAAACGTGGCGCAGCCGGCGAGACCGGCGGCGAGGGCGGCGGCGAGGAGCGACGCTGAGCGCTTCACGGCGCGAAAGCGCCTCCGGCGCCAGGACGGGTGAACAGCGACACGCGGCGCTGGCTGACGCCGTCGCTGAGCACCGCCTCGTCCATCGTCAGCGAGGCGAGGCGCCAGCGGTCGTCGAAGGGGTCGCCGGGCCGGATCAGCCTCGTTGGCTGGCCGGGCTGATCGATGAGCACCGCCAGGCCGCGTCCCTGTTCGCGGATCACCGCGGCGGCCTCGCGCCGGAACACCACCGCCACATCCGGGGGCGGCGGCGGCGCGGGCGGCGGCGGCGCAACGAAGCGCGGACGCGGCGGAAGCATGGGGCCGGCGCCCGCAGCCTCGCCTAGCTCGCCGACGAGGCCGTCGAGCGCGAACAGCATATCGCCGCCCGGCCGCCGGATCGGCGACGCCGGCGGCGGCGCTCGGCCGTGCGTCAGCGCCACCACCGTCGCCGGCGGCCGTCCGGGCGCGGCCCAGCCGGCCACCAGCGCGAGCCCGAGCAGCACGGCGCCCAGGGCGCCCGCCCCGGCCATCGCCGCCGGGCTCACGCAGCCGGCTCCGCGGGCGGCGCGGGCGGCGGCGCGTCGAGCGTCACTGGAACCAGCAGCGTCAGGTCGAACTGCGACGCGCCGCCCTGGCTGACGTCGAGCTTGTCGACCACGAACGCCGGGCCGCCGCTCGCCAGGTTGCGCATGAACGCGAGCCAGGGGCCTGGAAGGTAGGGCCCGGTCACCTCGGCCTTCAGCAGCGGCGCGTCCGAGCCGGTCTCGAGCGCCTCGGCCACCTTGATGTCGGGCGACGGCAGCTTGGCGGCCAGCGCCGCGGCGCTGAGCCGCTGCTCGATCGCCAGACGCGCGAGCCAGAGGTCGTGGGCGTGGGTGGTCCAGCCCGCGGCGGCGCGCACCTGCGCGGCCGCCCCGTCGTCGGCGCCCTGGCGGCGCAGCGCCGCGCGATGCTGCTGGGCGAGGGTCAGGTCGGCGGCAGCGGCGGCGTAGCGGTCGCGCGAGGCGGCGCTCCACTGGAAGGCGTAGACCGCGGCTACGACGAGCGCGACGAGGCCCATCGCCGCGAGCAGCCAGGCCTCGCGCCGGGTGAGCCGCGCCAGCGCACGCCCGATGGGCCCCGCGCCGGCGGGCGGGTCCCGTCTCAGCTGCGCGGCCGAAGCCATGAACACCACCCTCAGCGCCCGCCCAATTCGGCGCGCTTCCACGCCCCTTGTTTGGTATAGTTGAGTTGAGGGGCGGAATATAGGGGCGCAGGGCCGCAGCTCCTTTGCAGCCACGGCGGTGCGGGCCTGCGGAACTACTGGTGAAAGGGGTGCGATGAAGCCTGGTGTTCGGCGAAAAGCGGGCGCGAAAGTCGCCGCCATAGCCGGCTACAGCCTGCTGGAGATTCTGATCGTGCTGGCGATCATCGCGCTGATCGCCGCGCTGGTCGGGCCGCGCCTGTTCGCCCAGCTCGACCACGCCAAGGTGACGACGGCGCGGGTGCAGGTGCGGGCGCTGGAGACCGCGCTGCAGACGATGGAGCTCGACATCGGCCGCTACCCCACCGAGGGCGAGGGGCTCGACCTGCTGACCAAGGGCGACCGGAAGGCGACCGCCGGCTGGAACGGCCCCTACCTCGCCAGCGGCGTGCCGATGGACCCGTGGGGGCATCCTTACGTCTACGAGCCGCCGGCCGACGCGGCCCATGCGCCGCGCGTGCACAGCCTGGGCGCCGACGGCAAGCCCGGCGGGACCGGCGACGCGGCCGACGTCTACAACAACGCCGGCACGTGAGCGCCGGAACTTCTCCGCGCCACTCCCGCTGGGGACTGTCGCAGGACCCGTGCGTGGTTCGAGACGCGCCCTCACGGGCGCTCCTCACCATGACAATGATCTTGGCGCTTCCCAGACGTCGTCATCCTGAGGAGCCCGCGCAGCGGTCGTCTCGAAGGACGCAGCGCCGTCCGGCGACGGGGCTTCTCGGCGGGCGCGTCTTCCCGCCCTCCCCGCCGCCCCACGGCAAGGCCGGCTATTCGCTCTTCGAGATGCTGATCGTGCTGGCGATCATGGCCCTGGCGGTCGCGCTGGTGCTGCCCCGCGGCGAGGCGATGCTCGACGGCATGACGACCCACGCGGTGTTCTTCGACTTCCAGCGCCAGATCTCCGACCTGCGCCGCGAGGCCTACGCCACCCAGACCGCGCTCACGGTGCGCGGCGATGACGAACCCGGCCCGGCCGACGCCGCCGCCCGCACCATCCCGCTGCGCGCCGCCTGGACCTACCGCCTCGACCGCCCGATCGCGATCACCGAGGGCGGCGCCTGCTCGCCGGCGGCGGTGGAGGTGCTGAAGGCGGGCCGCCCGGTGATGCACCTGAGGTCCTCCGACGGCGCCTGCCACTTCGTGCGGCTGGATTGAAAGCCCCCCAGGCGCAAGACGCCGGGTCGTTGGCCACTTCGATCGCCGCCGCCGCGCCATTCACGTTCGGGTGGCCGCGGTGTCCAAACCCTCCTCATTTGCGACGAGCCAGCGGCGCTGGGCAGCTGCGGGCGTTGTTGTACAGGCGAGGGTCGCTACGGCTTCGCGGGATGACGGCCTTTGACTGGTCCGCAGCCTACGCCAACCGCCTCGCCGAACACCGCAACCGAAGCCCAAACCTAGGTTACTGGCAAACGATGCTCGAGCCCGCTTTCTTTCCAAGAACCGCACTGGGCCAGCTCAACTAGACTGCGCACATCGAGCTCCCGATATTTCGAGCGTTCGAATGGCCAATTGCCGGACTCCGGCGGCGCGAACTCCGACAAATCAAAACCATCTAGTCTGACGCAGAACTGGTGCGAGAACCAAACTATGAAGTCATAGTAATCGTCTCCGGACAGACCAGCGTCTTGATATAGCCTCGTAGATGGGATCACCTCTGCTAGGTCGATGTCAGCGACGTCCGCTAGCTTCGCCCGAATGCATTCTAACTTCTCGTCGTCGGTCATCTTCGCACCACGTGCTTGAAAATATCAGAACGGCGTCTATGAGCAACATCAAGGGACCTAACAACTCCATAGATTAGGGTTAGACCTCGTGTGCCCGAATCTCCTCGGGTCAACGACCCTGGCGTCCAATACACGGAGACTCTTGATCTCTAAGTTCGTATCCCATCGCGGCCAGTTCGGACTTCAACTTCACCGCTAGTGCGTCCGCGTCACCGTTTGGCAGAATGGGTAGAATGGGCTCCACAAAGATCACATACTGCCGCGGGTCGGGTCGCGGTGATCCGTTGAAATCACAGACTTCAACATTTTGGCTCCAAATCCGCATCCAGTGACCATGAGCCTCGAGGACGTAGAGCGTGCGGCTGGGGTCACTGTCGGCTGAGCGACCCAGCCGCGGGCTCAGGCCATTGCGCACGCCCAGAGCCGCTAGGTCGTGTGTAAAGGCGCTTCCTTCTCTGTCCGACGGTGCGATCGCGTAGGTCGGGGTTGAATGACCGCTGTTACAAGCCGCCGTCAACAGAAGTAGGACTGCAACAGTCGTACTTCGTTTAAGCCTTCTCAGCATCCAGAGAACGTGTCCTCGGCATGACGTCCGGCGTATAAGTCGACGCTCTGGAAAGCACCAGGTCCGATCGTCTGGGCGGTTCCACCGGCAATCCCGATCACCCTACGTGATGGCACTTGGCACAGCCATGGCCGAATACTGACGGGTTGAAAGCACGAGCAAAATACTTCCCTCCGCAGTTGAGACAAGACTTGCTGGACAATATAGCCATTCCGATCAGGACTGCGCCGGTGTAGCCGCCGGAAAGCAGTAAGAACGTAACAGCGATAAGTATACCAGAAATGAAACTCAATCCAGCGACGGCGGTTACTACGAATATGGGGAATAAGGATAACGCGATTAGCACGCGGGCTCGTAATCTCTCCAAATTATTTCTGGACGCGGCGGTCATCAACAGTGCAAATTGGCAATGGCGTGACCGAACGTCGGCAAGCGTTTATGTCCGCGCACCGTTGGCAGAATAGAGTCTTGCGGTAACGAGCTCTGGCTTCCCGGCGCGGTCACGGTATTGGAATATCGTATCAAAGATAATCGCCCTCGAAGATGGGAAGTAGTATTCTTCGCTAAGATCTACTACCGTGGCCGACGGATAGATTCTATAGTGACTACGTAGGGTAAGGATCAAACTTGGCCTCCCAGGAGGAATGAGCTTACCTGCCTCGCGAAGCCCT
>DATKMZ010000178.1:0-38155 GCA_035541575.1 Caulobacteraceae bacterium
TGAGTTCGCAAAATCTGCTAACTGATTCAACGTATTATAGTTTCCACCGACTTCGTACAGAAAGGCCTCGCGAGCGCACCGCTGCGGCGAATCACGCCTCTCAGGTAGCTGCCACCTAATTTCATGTCAAGAACAAATCGCGAACAACATCTGACGCTCCTACGCCGGGATCGCCCTTGGTAGGGTGTCGGGGGTCGCCGGGAGGGCGTCCATGGCGGCGAGGCGGGCGCGCAGGGCGTCGACCGGCTCGGGCTTGGCGAAGAGGTAGCCCTGCATCGCGTGGACGCCGGCCACCTTGAGGAACTTGCGCTGCGCCTCGGTCTCGACCCCCTCGGCCACCACCTTCATGCCGAGCGCGCGGCCGATCGAGACCACTGCGTGCACCAGGGTGGCCGATTGCACGTTCTCGGCGCAGCCGGTGACGAAGGCGCGGTCGATCTTCAGCTTGTCGAACGGGAAGAGCCGCAGGTGGCTCAGGGACGAGTAGCCGACGCCGAAGTCGTCGAGCGCGATCTTGAGGCCGAGCTCGTGCAGGCGGCCCATGTTGCGGCGCACCTCGTCCTCCTCGGCGAGCACCGCGGTCTCGGTGACCTCGATCTCGAGCCGGTGGGGATCGAACCCGCAGCGGGCGATCATCACCGCCAGCTCGTCGACGAACGCCGGATCGGCGAACTCGACCGCCGAGGCGTTGAAGCCGATGGTGAACTCGCCGAGGTCGCGCGTCTCCTGCATCGCCCGCTGCAGCACCCACTGGGTGACGCGGCCGATCATGCCGTAGCGCTCGGCGATCGGGATGAAGAACGCCGGGCTGACGAAGCCGCGGGTCGGGTGGGTCCAGCGCACCAGCGTCTCGATGCCGGTGATGGTCTCGCCCTCGCGGTCGAACTGCGGCTGGTAGACGAGGCTGAGGTCGTCGTTGTCGATCGCCTCGGCGAGGTCGGCGAGCAGCGACTCTTCCTCGGGCGGGGCGCCGCCGACCTTGCTGGGCCGCAGGTCCGGCGGATAGCCCTCGAGCACGTCGAGCGTGGCGATCAGCTGGCTGTGCAGCACCTGGGCCTGGTCGACGTTGACGACGCCGAGGTCGCGCGCCTGCAGCTCGAGCCGCGCGGCGGTCTCGGCGACGACCCGGGCGCCCATGTTGAGGCTCATCGACTTCAGCGCGTGGGCGGCCTTGGAGGCGCCGGTGACGTCGCCCTCGACGCAGGCCTTGATCAGCGCCTTGACCGCCTCCGGCGCGTTCTCGCGGTAGAGCCGGCGGACGCGGGCGACGAAGTCGCTCTTGCCCGAGGCGGCGAGGCGGGCGAGCTCGCCGGTGACCTGCGGGTCGAGCAGGTCGGACGTCGCGGCGGGGTTGATGGTCGCCGTGGCGGGCTTGGCCTCGGCCTTCGGCGCGGCCGGCTGGGCGGGGGCTGCCGGCTTGGCGGCCGGCTGCGGCGAGGGCGTCAGGTGTTCGCCGAGCTGGTCGGCGAGGGCGGCCAGCGTGAACGGCTTGGAGAGCATGCCGTCCATGCCGGACTCGCGCCAGCGGTCAGCGGCGGAGCCGACGACGTGGGCGGTGAGCGCGACGATCGGCGTGCGTCGGCGGCCGGCGACCTGCTCGGCCAGGCGAATCTCGCGGGTCGCGTCGTAGCCGTCCATCCGCGGCATCGAGGCGTCCATCAGCACGAGGTCGAAGGTCTCGCCGGCCATCGCCTCGACCGCCTCGCGGCCGTCGGCGACGCAGGTGACCTTGACGCCGAGCCGCGCGAGCGCCTCGAGCGCCACCTCGCGGTTCACCGGGCTGTCGTCCGCGACCAGCACGTGGCGGCCGGCGAAGCTGGGCAGCGCCTCGGCCTCGGGCCGCGTGGCTTCGGCGAGGGCCTCGCGCAGCGGGGCCTTGGCGGCGAGCTGGCCGAGCGCGGCGGCCAGCTCGCGGCGGCGCAGCGGCTGCACAAGCACCAGGTCGACGCGGCCGGCGTCGAGCAGCGCCTGCGGGACCGTCTCGCCGTACTCGCCGAGGCAGATGGTGGGCGAAGCGGCGCGGACGGCGGCCTTGAGCGCGGCGGCGTCGCCGATCAGCAGGCTTGGGGTCGGATTGCCGGGATCGGCCGCGGCCACCGTGAGGCCGGCGGACTTCAGGTAACGGGCCAGGGCCGTGCGGGTGGCGGGCGCGGCGACGGCCACCGCGGCGAGCTCGCCTTCGAGCCACGGCCACTTCGGCGGCGGCGCCAGCGCCTTCATCGGCAGGTCGAGGATGAAGGTCGAGCCCTTGCCGACCTCGCTCTCGACCGTGAGCTCCCCGCCCATCGCCTCGGCGAGACGCTTGCAGATGGCCAGGCCGAGCCCTGTGCCACCGTAGCGGCGCGTGATCGACTGGTCGGCCTGGGTGAAGGCCTCGAACAAGGTCGGGAGCTTGTCCTCGGGGATGCCGACGCCGGTGTCGCGGACGGCGATGCGCAGCAGCTCGCCGCGCGGCCCGGCCTGCACCATCACCGCGCCGGACTCGGTGAACTTGATCGCGTTGTTGACGAGGTTGCCGATCACCTGGCGCAGCCGCGTCGGGTCGGTCTCGATCAGCGCCGGCGTCGCCGGGTCGATGTGGGCCGCGAGGTCGAGCCGTTTGGCGTTCGCCCGCTCCCAGAACAGCGCCAGCACGTCCTCGACGACGTCGGCCGGATCGGCGGCGACCGCCTCGAGCTCCATCTTGCCGGCCTCGATCTTCGAGAAGTCGAGGATGTCGTTGATGATCGCGAGCAAGGACGCGCCCGACTTGGCGATCACCTCGGCGAAGCGCCGCTGCTTGGGCGGCAGCTCGCCGGCCGCCAGCATCTCGGCCATGACCATCACGCCGTTCATCGGCGTGCGGATCTCGTGGCTCATGGTGGCGAGAAAGTCGCTCTTGGCGACGTTGGCCGCCTCGGCCGCCTCCTTGGCGATCTTCAGGTCGGCCGTGCGCTCGGCGACGGTGTTCTCGAGGCCCATCATGTGCGCGGCGATCTCTTCGTCGCGGCTGCGGATCTCGCCCAGCATGTCGTTGAAGCCGGCCACCAGGTCGGCGACCTCGTCGTCGGTCTCGATCTGCGCGGCGCGCTCGAAGTCGTGGGTGACGCGCACCTGGGTCATCGCCTCGGTCAGGGCGACGACCGGTCCGGCGATGCGACGCTGCATCTGCTGGGCGACCGCGAGGCCGACCAGCGCCGCGGCGAGGCCGGCCAAGAGGCTGAGCTCGAGGCTGGAGGCCAGGCGCGCGCCGCCGTCGTCCATCTTGCCCAGCAGCACGACGCGGCCGACGACGTAGCGGCCGGAATAGATCGGCGCGCTGACCTCGGCGGTGTGCGAGCCGATCAGCCTCGCGAGCGAGGCGCCGGATCCCGCGCCGACTGCGACGTCATGGCTCAGGCGCACGCCCGCCCCAGTCTCGGCCAGCAGGCCTCCGTCCGGGCGTTCGATTCGGGCGTAGGAGACGTCGGGCATTACGGCGATGGCGCGCAGCGCGGCGAAGGCGCGCTGCCGATCGCCCGCAGCGGCGGCCTCCTCGCTCATCGCGGCGGTGACCTTGGCGATCGACGAAAACCGGTCGAGCGCGGCGTGCGTCTCGCGCGCTCCGTCTCGCCAGGCGAGCACGCCGGTGACCAGCGTCACGGCGGCCCCGACGGACGCCAGCACCAGCAGGGTAAGCTTACCCCGGATCGACCGGCGACGAACGCTTTTCGTTTCGGATACCGACTGCAAGTCCGACCGACCCCTTACACCCCACCCTAGAGGGGTTACGCGGGATTAATGACTCCCGGTTTAATGCCAGCACTCAACCTGAGTGCAGAAGCCGTTTTCCATGTCGGTAGACCCCGAGCGCGCGGGCCCGTTCTTCTATGTGCTTCGGGAATCGGTCCGCATTCTGTTCGTCGACGACGATCCGATCCTGCGCGAGTTCGCCGTGGTGAATCTGGCGACCGAGCACGCGCACGTCGACACCGCCGGCAACGGCGTCGAGGCGATGGCGCAGATCGAGCTGCAGGCGCCTGACCTCATGCTGCTCGACCTCGAGATGCCCACCATGGACGGCTTCGAGGTGCTGCGGCGCCTGCGCGCCGACGCCCGCTGGCGCGACCTGCCGGTGATCGTGGTCACCGGCCGCGAGGACGTCGACGCCGTCGACAAGGCCTACGGGGCCGGCGCCACCTCGTTCGTGGTCAAGCCGCTGAACTGGCGCCTGCTCAGCCACCAGTTGCGGTACGTGCACCGCAACGCGGTCGCCGAGCGCAGCGTGGCCGAGGGCCGCGCCGCCGCCGCCCAGCAGCTCGTCCGGCTCGCCGCCCAGGGGACACAGTTCATCGCCCAGGCCCTTGCCCGCGACCCATCGCTGAAACCGGCCGCCGTGGCCTTCGCGAAGGCGGCCGATGAGGCCCTCAAAGCCGATGATACGGTTCAAGCCGCGTGAGCTGATCGACGCCCTCACCCGGGAAGCGCGCGGCGGGACGGCGGTGATCTTCGCCCTCGGCGCGCCGGCCCTGGCGCTGCTGGCGTGCGGCGCAATTGACATCGCCGCTGTCAATTCAGACCGTTCCGCGATGCAGGACGCGGCCGACGCGACCGCGCTCGCCATGGCCAAGCAGCTCGGCGTCGGCACGGCCACGGGGATCAAGGCGCGTGCGACCGACTACGCCGACGCCCAGCTCGGCAAGCTGGTCGCCGCCGACGGCCTGACGGTGACGACCACGATCGCGGCCGACAATTCGTCGGTGACGGTGGCCATCGACGGGGCGCGGGGCTCGTTCTTCGGCGACCTGCTGCCGCCGGGCGGCTGGAAGATGCACGCCCAGGCGACGGCCGCGACCGTGGGCGAGCTGCCGCTCTGCGTGCTCGGCTCCGGCGCCAGCGCGCCCGGCGACATCCAGCTGCAGAACACCTCGCTGCTGACCGCCAGCAACTGCCTCGTGCAGTCGAACGGCGACATCAGCGCCGACGCCGGCGCAGACCTCACGGCGGGCCTGGCGCAGGCGACCGGCTCGGCCTCGGGACCGATCACGCCCGCGCCGCAAACTGGCGCGCCGGCGATCCCCGACCCGTTCGCCAGCATGACCTTCACGCCGCCGCTGCTCGGGCTCTGCGACCCGCTCGATCTGACCGCGGGGATCAACCTCGTTCTGCCTGGCACGCACTGCGCCAACATCACCGTCGGCGCAGGGCAGACCATGGTGCTGCTGCCAGGCGAGCACTACTTCGCCCAAGGCGTGCTCCGGATGCAGCAGAACTCCGTGCTGACCGGCTCGAACGTCGTGCTGGTGTTCAACGACGACGCCTCGTTCCAGTTCGCCGACTCCTCGCAGATCAACCTGACCGGGCGTCAGAGCGGGACCTTCGCCGGCTTCGTGATCGCCACCACCCGAAACAACACCAACACCTTCGTCATCTCGTCGGACGCCGCGCGCAAGCTCGAAGGGGCGATCTATGTGCCCAACGCGACGCTGCAGGTGACCGGCGCGGGCAACCAGGTCGCCGACCAGTCGGCCTGGACCGTGGTGGTCGCGCAGGCGCTGCAACTGCAGGGCAGCCCGAACCTGGTGATCAACGCCAACTACGCCGGCTCGAACGTGCCCGTCCCCGCCGGCGCCGGCTCGAACTACCACAGCGGCAAGGTGGCGCTGGCGAAATAGCCCGAGAGGGCGCGTCTCGAACCGAGCAGGTCAGCCCCGCTTCCAGTAGACTCCCGACCGCGCCACGCAGCGAGCGGGGAGATCCTTGATCCCCGCCTCGACGTAGCCGAGGCCGCCCATCAGCTCGGCCGTGAGCGCCTGGGCGGTGGGGACGGCGGCTTCGTTGCGGCGATAGGCCTCGCCGAGCTCCTCGTGCATAAGCACGTCGATACCCGCCATCGCCGGCAACCCGTCGAGCGTCGCTTCGACGGCGGCGGCGCGAGCCCGCGGCTCGGCCATCAGCTCGCGCATGCGCAGCATCATCGGATCGTCGTCGGCCAGCGGCTCGGGCTCGGCGTAAGGCAGGCCGAGCAGCTCGATCGCGCGGGCCAGGTGATTGCCCTCGGCCGAGTGCAGCGCCTTCGCGCGCTTCCAGACCGCATAGCGCTCGTTCTGGCTGCGCGCCCGCAGCCATGAGCGGGTCACCCCGCCGATGAACACCTCTTCGTCGTTCATGGCCTGGAACTAAGGCGCCGGCCCTAAGGACTTCAAGAGCCTGCGTCCTTCGAGACGCCCGCTTTGCGGGCTCCTCATGATGACGAAAAGCGTGCGGCCTCACCAATCCTCGTCACGGTGAGGAGCGCCCTTCAGGGCGCGTCTCGAGCCACGCACTACTGCGGCGGCGCGACGAAGCCGCCGAGCCGCTCCTCGATCGCCTCGGCGACGGCCAGGGTGCGTGAGTCGGCGCCGCGCGGCCCGATCAGCTGCGCCCCCACCGGCAGGCCGCCCGGGGTCTGGCCGGCCGGGATCGCCGTGACCGGCAGGCCGCAGGCGGTGGCGAGCGCGATCCAGTTCAGCATCGAGAGGTAGGGCGCCTTGGTCCCGTCGGAGAGCGACAGCGTGCGGCGGGCGAACGGGCGGTGGTCGTGCGGGAAGGCGGGGACGGGGTTGATCGGCGCGACGATCACGTCGAAGCCGGTGAACACGCGGCGAACCTGCGCGCCGACCATGGCCCTCGCCTCGTCGGCCTCCATCCACTCCATGTGGCTGGCGGTGTAGTCGAGCGTGAGCCCCGCCCAGCTGTCCGGCCCGGCGCCCATCCGCCGCGCGATCCGCGCCAGGCCCCGCATGCGCCGCATCGACGCCAGCTGCGCGGGTGGCATGTCCTGGGCCAACAGGCTGGCCAGCAGCCGCCGATAGCTCGCCATCAGCGTCTCGACGTGCACCGGGCTCGAGATCGACGTCACCTCGCAGCCCTGTCCCGTCAGCTCGCCGGCGAAGTCCTCGAGCACCGTCTTCACGTCCGGATCGAGCGGGAACTCGGGCTGGTTCAGCCACAGCGCGACGCGCAGGCCCTGCAGCTCCGCCGGCGCCTGCGCCTTCGCGACCGCGCCCGCCTCCAGCACCGAGAGCAGCAGGCGAAGGTCGCGCGCCGAGCGCGCCATCGGGCCCACGACGTTGAGGTCGCGCTCGGCCTGGGCGCCGGGCCGGGGCGGCACATGGCCGATCTGCGAGACGATCCCCCAGGTCGGCTTGTGCGAATAGACCCCGCAGAACGACGCCGGCGTCCTGAGCGAGCCGCCGATGTCCGAGCCGATCTCGAGCGGCGTCATCCGCGTCGCCAGCGCGACCGCCGCGCCGCCGGACGAGCCGCCGCAGGTGCGGCTGACGTCCCATGGATTGTTGGTGGTCCCGTAGAGGCCGTTGAAGGTCTGGAAGTCGCCGGCCATCACTGGCGTGTTGGTCTTGCCCCAGATCACCGCGCCGGCGGCCTTCGCGTGGGCGACGGCGACCGCGTCGGGCCGCTTGCCGTGCCGGAACTGATCCAGCCCCGACGAAGCCGGCATGCCCTCGACGTCGAAGGTGTCCTTGATCGTAATCGGCAGGCCGGCGAGCGCGCCCAGCGTGTCGCCTTTGGCGCGGTGGTCGTCGATCGCCCTGGCCCGCTCCCGGGCGCGCGCCATGTCGGTGACCACGACCGCGTTGAGCGGTCCGTTGACCTCTTCGTAGCGGCGGTGATGCGCCTCCAGCAGCTCCACGGCGCTGATGCGGCCCGACGAGAGCGCGGCGAGCTGGCCGGTGGCGTCGAGGTTGAGGACCTGATCCATCGGCCGTCTCAGCTCTTGAAGCCCAGCACGTCCTGCATGTCGTACAGCCCGGGCGGCTTGCCGGGGACCCAGAGCGCCGCTGCGAGCGCGCCGCGGGCGAAGAGGCTGCGGTCGAGCGCTGTGTGGCTGAGCGTCAGCACCTCGGACTCGGCGGCGAACATCACCTGATGCTCGCCGAAGAGCCCGCCGCCGCGCACCACCGAGAAGCCGATCGCGCCTTCGGGCCGGGGGCCCGTGATCCCGTCGCGGACGCGCACCTGCAGCTTCTCGAGCGTCTCGCCCCGCCCCTTGGCCGCCGCGGCGCCCAGCATCAGCGCCGTGCCTGACGGCGCGTCGATCTTGCGCCGATGGTGCGCCTCGGAGACCTCGATGTCCCAGTCGGCGGCCGGGAGCCGTTGCGCGGCCAGTTCGACCAGCCCCGCCAGCACGTTGACGCCGAGCGAGTAGTTGCCGGTCTTCACGATCGGGATCTTCGCGGCGGCGGCGGCGACCTGGGCGTTCCCCGCGTCGTCCCAGCCGGTCGCGCCGATCACCAGCGCCGGCCCGCCGCGCGCCGCGGCCGCCTCGGCCAGCGCGACGGAGGCCTCCGGAACGGTGAAATCTATCACGACGTCGCAGGCGGCCGCGTCGGCCGGGACGCCGAGCTTCAGCGCCCCGAACGGCTGACCCTCCGTCCCCGCCCGGTCGAACGCCGCTGTCAGCGCCGCGCCGGGTCGGCCCTCCAGCGCGGCGGCGATCGCCTGCCCCATCCGACCCAACGCCCCGGCGATACCGATGTTGAGCGGCCGCGCCGCATGATCCGTTCTCGTCACAGCGCCTCCCTCCGGGCCGTCGCCGCCGACTCCTAGCAGACGCCGAGACCGCGCGCTTTCCCTTTGCCGAGCGCGGCTTTAGCTTGCGCGGTCTCGCCCGCCGGGGCAAAGCGGCCCCTCGCTCCTTTTCACGACACCAAAGCCCCGAAGAACCGCCGCATGAGCGACGCCGAGAAACGCAGCTTTACCGACGACGAGGCGCTGGCGTTCCACCGCGAGCCGACGCCAGGCAAGATCGCTGTCACGCCGACCAAGCCGATGGCGACCCAGCGCGACCTGTCGCTGGCCTACTCGCCCGGCGTGGCCGTGCCGGTGCTGAAGATCGCCGACGATCCGGACGCAGCCTACGACTACACCTCCAAGGGCAACCTCGTGGCGGTGATCTCGAACGGCACCGCGATCCTCGGCCTCGGCGACCTCGGCGCGCTGGCGTCGAAGCCGGTGATGGAGGGCAAGAGCGTGCTCTTCAAGCGCTTCGCCGACGTCGATTCCATCGACGTCGAGGTGGTCTCGCGCGATCCCGACGAGATCATCACCGTGGTGAAGAACATCGGCATCACCTACGGCGGCATCAATCTCGAGGACATCAAGAGCCCGGAGTGCTTCCGGATCGAGACCGAGCTGCAGGAGCTGCTCGACATCCCGGTCTTCCACGACGACCAGCACGGCACCGCGATCATCTCGACCGCGGGCCTGATCAACGCCTGCGAGATCACCGGTCGCAAGCTCGAGGACATCAAGCTGGTGCTGAACGGCGCTGGCGCCGCCGGGATCGCCACGCTCGAGCTGGTCAAGGCGATGGGGGTCAGGGCCGAGAACTGCATCGCGGTCGACACCAAGGGCGTCATCTACCGCGGACGCACCGAGTCGATGAACCAATGGAAGAGCGCCCACGCCGTCGAGACCGACGCGCGGACCCTCGCCGACGCGCTGAAGGGCGCCGACGCCTTCTTCGGCCTCTCGGTGAAGGGGGCGTTGAGCGGCGAGCTGGTGAAGACCATGGCCAAACGGCCGATCATCTTCGCCATGGCCAACCCCGACCCGGAGATCACGCCGGAGGAGGCTCGGGCGGCGCGCCCCGACGCGATCGTCGCCACCGGCCGGTCGGACTACCCGAACCAGGTCAACAACGTGCTGGGCTTCCCCTACATCTTCCGGGGCGCGCTCGACGTGCGGGCCCGGCGCGTCAACATGGAGATGAAGATCGCCTGCGCCCAGGCATTGGCGCAGCTGGCCCGCGAAGACGTGCCGGACGAGGTCGCCGCGGCCTACCACGGCGGCCACCTGAAGTTCGGCCCCGACTACATCATCCCCTCGCCGTTCGACCCGCGGCTGATCTGGTACATCCCGCCGTTCGTGGCGCAGGCGGCGATGGATTCCGGCGTGGCGCGCCGGCCGATCCCCGACATGGACGCTTACCGCGAGGCGCTGGCTCGGCGGCTCGATCCGACCGCCGGCTTCCTGCAGAAGATCTCCGGCGCCGTGCAGTCGGGCCGCAAGAAGACGATCGTCTTCGCCGAGGGCGAAGAGCCGCAGGTGATCCGCGCGGCGCACGCGTTCCAGAGCCAGGGGCTCGGCAAGGCGGTGCTGATCGGCCGCGAGGAGCTGATCGAGGAGAACATGCGCGCCGCCGGCCTCGACCCGGACGAGGCCAAGCTCGAGGTGTTGAACGCGCGCCTCTCAAGACACAACCCGGAGTTCGTAGACTTTCTCTATGAAAGGTTGCAGCGCTCGGGCTACCTGCGCCGTGACGTGCTCAGGCTGATCAACCAGGACCGCAACTCGTTCGCGGCCTGCTACGTCGCCCGCGGCTACGCCGACGGCATGGTGACCGGCGTCACCCGCGCCTACGACCAGGCGCTGGAAGAGGTGCTGCGGGTGATCGATCCCGCGCCCGGCGGGCGGATCATCGGCATGTCGATCGTGCTCTCGAAAGGCCGCACGATCTTCATCGCCGACACCAACGTCACCGAGATGCCGGAGTCGGAGGAGCTGGTCGAGATCGCCTGCGAAGCCGCGACGGCGGTGCGCCGGCTCGGCTTCACGCCGCGCGTCGCCTTCATGTCCTACTCGGCGTTCGGCAACCCGATGGGCGAGCGCTCGGAGAAAGTCCGCGAGGCGGTCGCCATGCTCGACGCGCGCGGCGACGTCGGCTTCGAGTACGAAGGCGAGATGCCGCCCGAGCTGGCGCTCGATCCCGAGCGCCGCGCCGACTATCCGTTCATGCGGCTGACCGGGCCGGCCAACGTGCTGATCATGCCGGCGATCCACTCGGCCTCGATCTCGACCAAGCTGGTGCAGGCGCTGGGTGAGGCCACGGTGGTGGGCCCGATCCTGCTCGGCCTCGCCAAGTCGGTGCAGATCTGCCCGCTCTCGGCCTCGGTGTCGAAGATCTTCCAGACGGCCATGATGGCCGCTTACGACCAGCCGCTCACGGTGGAGGCGTAGGGAGCCAGCTCTCCCTCCCTTTCATGGGGCGCGTTGCAATAAGGCCCCGCCTCCTTCGAGACGCCAGCTTCGCGGGCTCCGCAGGATGACGAAGACATTGAATCGCATAGATATTCGTCATGGTGAGGCGCGCTCGTCAGAGCGTGTCTCGAACCACGCACGAATGTTTCACGTGAAACATCAGTTGCGGGACAGACGCCGGCAGATGTCGTCGAGCTGTTCCAGGGTCGCGTAGCGCAGGCGAATTTCGCCAGCGCCGCCGGCGTCGCGGATCTCCACCGGCAGGCCCAGCACCTCGGAGAGGTCGGTCTCGAGCGCCATGGTGTCGGCGTCCTTGCCGCGGGACGGGCGGCGCCCGCGCCCGGTCGCGGGCGGCTTGGTCTTGGCGAGGCTCTCGGCCTGTCTGGCGGTGAGGCCGCGCCCCACCACCTCGGCGGCCAGCCGCTCGGCGTCGGGCGCGCCGATCAGCGGCCGCGCCTGCCCGGCGGTGATCTTGCCGGCGCGCAGCAGGTCGAGCACCGGCGACGGCAGCTGCAGCAGACGCAGGGCGTTGGTGACGTGCACCCGGCTCTTGCCGACCGTCTCGGCGACCTGCGCCTGGGTGCGGCCGAACTGGTCGATCAGCGCCTTGTAGCCTTCGGCCTCCTCGATCGGCGAGAGGTCGGCGCGCTGGACGTTCTCGACGATCGCGATCTCCAGCACCTCGGCGTCGGAGAGGCTGCGCACGATCGCGGGGATGGCGCGCACGCCGGCCATCTGCGCTGCGCGCCAACGCCGCTCTCCGGCGACGATCTCAAACTCGCCCGCGTACATCGCCGGGCGCACCAGGATCGGCTGCAGCACGCCTTTCTCGCGGATCGACCGCGCCAGCTCCTCGAGCTCTTCCTGGGGAAAATGTCGGCGCGGCTGGCGCGGGTTGGCCTTGACGGTCTCGATCGCCAGCTCGGCGCCGCCGGCCGACCGCGCGGCTTCGGGCGGCGCTTCGACCTCGTCGAGCAGCGCCGAGAGCCCGCGCCCCAATCCCCGACGGCCTTCCACCATGCGCTTGCGACTCCCTGCAGCGCCCGGTCTAGACTGAGTTGCCGAGGCGGACCATCGCGTCAGCCCGCTTTCAGCCGTTCGCGTTCGCGGCCGACCAGCTCGCGCGCCAGGCGGATGTAGGCCTGGCTGCCGGCGCACTTGAGGTCGTAGATCAGCGCGGGCTTGCCGTACGACGGCGCTTCCGAGACCCGCACGTTACGCGGGATCACCGTCTCGTAGACCTTGGAGCCGAAGTGCTCGCGCACGTCGGAGGCCACCTGCGCGGAGAGGCTGTTGCGGCGGTCGTACATGGTCAGCACGACGCCCTGGATCTCGAGCGCCGGGTTGAGGCTGCCGCGGACAAGCTCGACGGTGCGCATCAGCTGGGTCAGGCCCTCGAGGGCGAAGAACTCGCATTGCAGCGGCACCAGCACCGCGTCGGCGGCGGTCATGGCGTTGACCGTCAGCAGCGAGAGGGCGGGCGGGCAGTCGATCAGGATGTAGTCGTAGACGCGATTGGCGCGGATCGGCGCCAGCGCATCGCGCAGCCGGTAGGACCGCCGCGGCGTCTGGCCGAGCTCGACCTCGACGCCGGAAAGATCCGGATCGGCCGGCAACAGGTCGAGGCCGGGGAGGGCGGTCTTGACGGTCGCCTCCAGCACTGGCGTCGCGTCCATCAGGACGTCGTAGAGCGTCCGCTTGCGCATCGCCCGCGAGACGCCGAGCCCGGTCGAGGCGTTGCCTTGCGGGTCGGAGTCGAGCAGCAGCACCCTCTCGCCGATCGCCGAGAGCGCCGTGCCGAGGTTGATCGCCGTGGTGGTCTTGCCGACGCCGCCCTTCTGGTTGGCGATGGCGAGGATGCGGCAGCTCTTGCCGGCGAGCGAGGTGGCGGCGTCAGGCACGGGCGAGGCCCTCCACCCTGAGGATGCGTCCGTCCGGATCACTGCGGCTCGGGATCGCCTCGCAGCGGAAGCGCCAGGCCTTGCGCGCCTCGGCGATCTCGGCTTCGGCGCCGCGCCCTTTCGGGAAGAGCCCGATCGCGCCGCGCGCCAGGCAAGGCTGGGCGTAGCCGAGGAGACGGACGAGCGGGGCCACGGCGCGGGCGGTCACGACGTCGGCCTTCAGCTTCAGGTCCTCGGCGCGGGCGTTGACGACCTCCGCCGGCAGACCGAGCGCCGAGACGGCTTCGGCGAGGAACCGGCATCGCTTGGCCTGGCTCTCCACCAGCCAGACCTTCGCGCCCGGCGCGCCCTTGAGCAGAATCGCGATCACCAGACCAGGGAAGCCCGCGCCCGCACCGATGTCGACCCAGGTCCGCGCGGCCGGCGCGAGACCCACGAGCTGGGCGCTGTCGAACGCGTGGCGCGGCCAGAATTCGGCGAGGCTGGCGGCGCTGACGAGATTCATCCGGGCGTTCCAGTCGCCGAGCAGCGCCTGCAGCCGTTCGAGGTCGGCGACCTGGGCGGCCGTCGCGTCGGTCGCCGCGACAAACCCCGGCGCATCCCGGACCGCGGCCTCAAGCAGCGCGGCGGACATGGGCGAGCAGGGCCGTGATCGCGCCAGGCGTGACGCCTTCGATGCGGGCGGCCTGGCCGAGCGTGGCGGGCCGCACGGCCGCGAGCTTCTCGCGCACCTCGTTGGAAAGGCCGCCGATCGCCCGATAGTCGAGTCCGGACGGCAGCCGCAGCGCCTCGTCGCGCCGGAATGCTTCGACGTCGGCGTCCTGACGGCCGAGGTAACCGGCGTAGGCGGCGTCGACCTCGATCTGCTCTCGGACCGCGGGCGACCAGTCATTCAGCTGCGGCCAGAGCCGCGCCAGGTCGGCGAAGCCGATGCCGTTGTAGGCGAGGAGCTGCAGCACGTTGCGGCGCTGGCCGTCGTGGTTGACCTTGAACCCGGCGCGAACCGCCTCGGCGGGCGTCAGACTGAGCGCACGCGCCGCTTCCCGCGCGGCGGCGAGCGCCGCCGCCTTCGCCGCGAACGCCGCGGCGCGCTCGGATCCGACGCAGCCGAGCTCGATGCCGCGGCCGGTCAGCCGCTGGTCGGCGTTGTCGGCGCGCAGCCGCAGGCGGAACTCCGCCCGGCTGGTGAACATGCGGTAGGGCTCGGTGACGCCGCGCGTGACCAGATCGTCGATCATCACGCCGAGGTAGGCCTCTTCGCGGCCGAAACTCGCGGGCGCCGAGCCGCCGGCGGCGCGCGCGGCGTTGAGACCCGCGACCAGGCCCTGCGCCGCAGCCTCCTCGTAGCCGGTCGTACCGTTGATCTGGCCGGCGAGATAGAGACCGGGCAGGCGGCGCGCCTCGAGCGACGGGGTCAGTTCGCGCGGATCGACATAGTCGTATTCGATCGCATAGCCGTAGCGCTTCACCGCGACGCGGCTAAGGCCGGGGATCGTGCGCAGGAAGAGGTCCTGCGTCGCCTCTGAGACCGACGTGGAGACGCCGTTCGGATAGACCGTGTCGTCGTCAAGTCCCTCCGGCTCGAGGAAGATCTGGTGGCTGGTCCGTTCGGGGAACCGCACCACCTTGTCCTCGATCGAGGGGCAGTAGCGCGGCCCGCGTCCGCCGAGCCGGCCGCCGTACACCGCCGACTCGGAGAGCCGCTCGGCGATGATCCGGTGCGTCTCGGCGGTCGTGGCGGTGATCCCGCACTCCACCTGGGCCCCCTCGATCGCCGGCGTCAGGAATGAGAACGGGACCGGCTCGGCGTCGCCCGGCTGCATCTCGAGCGCCGCCCAGTCGATCGTGCGGCCGTCGAGCCGCGCCGGCGTGCCGGTCTTGAGCCGGCCCATCCTCAGCCCAAGCTCGTAGAGCCGGTCGGCGAGCCCGATCGCCGGCGCCTCGCCGACGCGGCCAGCCGCAATGCGCTCGTCGCCGCGGCAGATCACGCCCTTGAGGAAGGTGCCGGTGGTCAGCACCACGCGGCCGGCGCGATAGGTCTCGCCGCTGGCGCCGACCACGCCCGCCACGCGGTCGCGCTCGACCACCAGATCCTCGACCGCGTCGGCGCGGACCTCGAGGCCGGGGCAGGCCCGGAGCTCCGCCTGCATCGCGCCGCGGTAGCGGGCGCGGTCGATCTGAGCGCGCGGCCCGCGAACGGCGGGGCCTTTCGAGCGATTCAGCAGCCGGAACTGGATCCCGGCGGCGTCGGCGAGCCGGCCTATGAGGCCGTCGAGCGCGTCGACCTCGCGCACGAGGTGGCCCTTGCCGAGACCGCCGATCGCCGGGTTGCACGACATCTCGCCGATCGTCTCGATCTTGTGCGTCAGCAGCAGCGTGCGCGCGCCGACCCGGGCCGCCGCGGCCGCGGCCTCGCAGCCGGCATGGCCGCCGCCGATCACGATCACGTCCCAGGCGGTCCTCATGTCCCGCCCTTAGCGAAATCGGGCCCCGAAAGCGAGGACGCCGCCGTCGCAGTCCGTCCCGATGTTTCACGTGAAACATCGCGGGAGACGCACGGCCGATGTTTCACGTGAAACATCACTTGCCGATGCAGAAGCTGCCGAAGACCACGTCGAGCACGTCCTCCGCGCCGATCCGGCCGGTGACGCGCTCGAGCGCCCGCGCCGCGAGCCGCAGGTCCTCCGCGGCCAGCTCCGGTGTCTCCAAGGCGGCGGCGTCCACCCGCGCGAGGTTCGCCAGCGCCTCGCTGAGCAACCCGGCGTGGCGCTCGCGCGTCACCGCGGGGAAATCCGCGCCGCCGAGCGCCGCCACGACCCGCGCGCCCAGCGCCAGCGCCAGCGCCTCAACGCCCTCGCCCGTGAGCGTGCTGACGCTCAGGGCGCAGCGACCCTCGCCGATCGCTCTCCGGTCCGCGCCGGTCGGGAGGTCCGCCTTGCTCAGCACGGTGAGGTCGTCAGGCTGGACCAGGTCAGCCGCCTCGCGCCAGGCCCCGTCGGTCGCCGAGCCGTCGACCACCCAGAGCCGGAGGTCCGCGGCCTCGGCCCAGGCGCGGGCGCGCCGCACGCCCTCAGCCTCGATCGCATCGCCGGCGGCGCGCAGGCCGGCCATGTCGGCGAGGATCACCTTGTAGCCCTCGACCACGATCGCGGTCTCGAGCACGTCGCGGGTGGTGCCGGGGGTCGGCGTCACGATTGCGGCGTCGCGGCGGAGGAGGGCGTTGAAGAGCGCGCTCTTGCCGGCGTTCGGCGCTCCGATCAGGGCGATCCGGTAGCCGTCGCGGACCCGCTCGCCCCGCGCCGCGTCCGCCAGCGCGGCCTCGAGGTCCGCGACGAGACCGCTCACGACCGGCAGGGCGCGGGCCGCCACGTCGACGGGCACCTCTTCGTCGGGGAAGTCGACCGCCGCTTCTACGTAGGCCAGCGCTTCGGCCAGGCTGCTGCGCCAGGTCTCGTAGCGGCGCCCCAGCGCGCCTTCGAGCTGCGCCAGCGCCTGCCGCGCCTGAGCCTCGGTCTCGGCGTCGACGAGGTCGGCGACGCCCTCGGCTTGGTCGAGACCCATCCGTCCCGCCTCGAACGCCCGCCGCGTGAACTCGCCGGGCTCGGCGAGCCGCAGGCCCAACGCCGACAGCGCCCGCGTCACCGCGCCCACCACCGCCGGCCCGCCGTGCACCTGCAATTCGGCGACGTCCTCGCCGGTATAGCTCTCCGGGCCTGGGAACCAGAGCACGATCGCCTCGTCGACCGGCGCGCCCGAGGCGTCGCTGAGGCGCCGCGTCGTCGCGCGGCGAGGGCGGGGCAGGCGGCCGGCGAGCGCGACGAGCGCCCGGCCAGCCTCTGGCCCCGAGATCCGGATCACCGCCACGGCGGCCCGCCCCTGGGCGGTCGCCGGGGCGAAGATCGTATCCCTCATCGGCCCTTGGCGCCTCCGAGGCCGCCGCCGGCCGCGGCGGTCATCATCTTCATGAACTGCTCCGACGCCTGCCCGCCGAACGCGAGCCAGCTCTTCATCAGCTCCTCTGGCGCGGCCATCGCGATATTGGCGTCGAGTCGCTTCTTCATTTCGTCGACGAGATGGGCGTTGAGGGCCGAGACATCGGGCAGCCCCAGAAAAGCTCTGGCCTCGGCCGGCGTGCAGTCGATCTCGACGTTCAGTTTCATCCGACCGCTCCCTCGAGGCGATATCTTCGTGCTAAGCGGCTAGCCAGGGCCCGCGCCTCACCAATCTGGCGGCGTAGGCCCTCACGCACAAGGGAGGCGCGCCGATGGGCGAGACGGTGACGATCAGGACGCCTGACGGCGAATTCGCCGCCTATGTCGCCCGGCCCGCCGCGGACAAGGCGCCGGCGGTGGTGGTGATCCAGGAGATCTTCGGCGTCAACGCCGTGATGCGGCAGACCGCCGACGACT
The DNA here is from genome assembly GCA_035541575.1 of Caulobacteraceae bacterium. GTDB lineage: Bacteria > Pseudomonadota > Alphaproteobacteria > Caulobacterales > Caulobacteraceae > Acaudatibacter. The sequence continues at coordinate 17,312 of DATKMZ010000178.1, forward strand.
TCGCGGCGGAGGGATACCTCGCGGTCTGCCCTGACCTGTTCTGGCGCATCGAGCCGGGCATCGACATCACCGACCAATCGGAAGCGGAGTGGAAGAAGGCGTTCGAGCTCTACAACGCCTTCGACGTCGACCTCGGGGTCAAGGACATCGCCGCCGCGATCGCCTTCGCCCGCGCCGACAAGGGCTCGACCGGCAAGGTGGGGTCGGTCGGGTTCTGCCTCGGCGGCCTGCTCGCCTTCCTCAGCGCCACCCGCACCGACGTGGACGCCGCGGTCGGCTACTACGGCGTCGGCATCGAGAGGCACGTCGGCGAGGCCGAGAATCTAGAGGACCCGCTCCTGCTGCATATCGCCGAAGAGGACCAGTTCGTGCCCAAGGAAGCCCAGGCGCTGATCATCGCCGCGCTCAAGAACCACCGCCAGGTGCAGATATTCACCTATCCGGGCCGCGACCACGCCTTCGCCCGCAAGGGTGGCGAGCACTACGACGCCGCCGACGCCGCGCTCGCCCGAACGCGGACGCTGGCGCACTTCAAGAAGGCGCTGGGCTGATGCTGGCGGTGCGCGCCCGCGAGGCCGGCGGTCCCGACGTGCTCGAGGCGGTCGAGGTCGAGACCCCCCGGCCAGGCCCCGGCCAGATCCTGGTCCGCCACGAAGCGATCGGGCTCAACTTCATCGACACCTACCAGCGCAGCGGGCTTTACCCGATGCGCTACCCGGTGATCCTCGGCCAGGAGGCGGCCGGCGTCGTCGAGGCGACGGGCGAGGGCGCGGCCCGGTTCAAGGTCGGCGACCGCGTCGCCTACAATGGCTCGGGCGGCTATGCCGAGGCCGCGGTCGTGCCGGAGGCGCGGGCCGTGGCGTTGCCGCAGGGCGTTGGCGCCGAGGCGGCGGCCGCGTCGCTGCTCAAGGGCATGACGGTCGAGTTCCTGGTGCGCCGCTGCCATCCGGTGCAGCCCGGCGAGGCGATCCTCGTCCACGCGGCCGCCGGCGGCGTCGGCACGTTGCTCGTGCAATGGGCCAAGGCGATCGGCGCTGTCGTGATCGGGACGGTCGGCTCGTCCGACAAGGCCGACCTGGCCAGGCGCCTCGGCTGCGACCACGTGATCCTCTACCGCGAGGAGGACGTCGCCGCGCGGGTCAGGGAGATCACCGGCGGCAAGGGCGTGCCGGTGGCGTACGACTCGGTCGGCAAGGACACCTTCGAGGCGACGCTTGCGAGCCTTGCGCGGCGGGGGCTCTTCGTCAGCTTCGGCAACGCCTCGGGTCCGGTCCCGGCGTTCGAGCCGCTCAGGCTCTCGCGCGCCGGCTCGCTGTTTCTGACCCGCCCGACTCTCGGCGACTATACGGCGACGCGCGCGGAGCTCGACGAGAGCTCAGGCCAGCTCTTCGCGATGATCGCGTCCGGCAAGCTGAAGATCGAGATCGGCCAGCGCTTCAAGCTGGCCGACGCGCGCCAGGCCCACGAGGCGCTCGAGAGCCGCCGCACGATCGGCGCCAGCGTGCTGATCCCCTGAGGAGGCGGACGCGCCCTCCCTCCCCTCCTGGGGAGGGAGGTGAGAGAGCGAGCAGTGGACGCTACTTCGCCGAGGCGGCCTGGTAGGCGGGGCGGGCGCGTAGCCGCGTCAGGTAGGCCTGGACCTTCGGCGAATAGTCGCCCGCCAGGCCGATCATTTCGCCGAGTCCGAGCGCGTAGCCGACCGAGATGTCGGCGGCGGTGAAGTCGCCGGCCATGTAGTCGCCCTTGTCCAGCTGCGCCTCGACGCACTTCAGCCGCCCGGCGAACAACCGCTTGGCCGCGTCGGACGTAAAGTTCTGCTTCTGGTCGTCGGGGGCCATGAACTGCGTCATCAGCACCGGGTTCAGGTAGGCAGCCATCGAGGCTTCGCCGAAGGTGAGGAATTGCAGATAGTCCGCATACCGAGCATCGCCAGGCTTCTTCGCCAGCGGAGTCGGCCCGCGCGTGTCCATCACGTACTGCATGATCGCGGTGGACTCCCCCATGCCGACGTCGCCGTCGCGGATCGCCGGGAAAGCGCCGGTGGGGTTCGCCGCCAGGAAGGCGGCGCTCGGCTGACCGAAGGTCTCGGGCCGCAGCTCGTAGGGGATCCCCATCTCCTCGGCGAGCCAGACCACCCGCATCGAGCGGGACCTCGGCGAATGGAAGATCTCGAGCATGGCGCCTTAACTCCTCCGATCAGGTGTTCATCGACTGGAAGAATTCCTCGTTGTTCTTCGTCTGCCGCAGCTTGTCGAGCAGGAACTCGATCGCGTCCTGGGCCCCCATCGGGTTGACGATGCGGTGCAGGATGTAGGTCTTCTGCAGCCACTCCTTGGGCGTGATCAGCTCTTCCTTGCGAGTGCCCGACTTGATGATATCGATGGCGGGGTAGGTGCGCTTGTCGGCGACCTTCCGGTCGAGGATGATCTCGGAGTTGCCGGTGCCCTTGAACTCTTCGAAGATCACCTCGTCCATCCGGCTGCCGGTGTCGATCAGGGCGGTGGCGATGATCGTCAGGGAGCCGCCTTCCTCGATGTTCCGCGCGGCGCCGAAGAACCGCTTCGGCCGCTGCAGCGCGTTGGCGTCGACGCCGCCGGTGAGCACCTTGCCGGACGACGGCACTGTGGTGTTGTAGGCGCGCCCGAGGCGGGTGACGCTGTCGAGCAGGATCACGACGTCGCGCTTGTGTTCGACCAGGCGCTTGGCCTTCTCGATCACCATCTCGGCCACCGCCACGTGCCTGGTCGCCGGCTCGTCGAAGGTCGAGGAGATCACCTCGCCCTTCACCGTGCGCTGCATGTCGGTGACTTCCTCGGGCCGCTCGTCGACCAGGAGGACGATCAGATAGCACTCCGGGTGGTTGGTCTCGATCGACTTGGCGATGTTCTGCAACATCACCGTCTTGCCGACCCGTGGCGGCGAGGTGATCAGGCAGCGCTGACCCTTGCCAAGCGGGGCCACGATGTCGATCACCCGGCCGGTGCGGTCCTTGATGGTGGGGTCGGGCAGCTCCATCGTCAGGCGCTTGTCCGGATAGAGCGGCGTCAGGTTGTCGAACAGCACCTTGTGGCGGACGTTGTCCGGGTTCTCGAAGTTGATCTGCTGCACGTTGACGAGGGCGAAGTAGCGCTCCCCCTCGCGCGGCGCGCGGATCGCCCCGTCGACGGTGTCGCCGGTGCGAAGGCCGAACTTCCGGATCTGCGAGGGGCTGACGTAGATGTCGTCGGGGCCGGGCAGGTAGTTGGCCTCCGGGCTGCGCAGGAAGCCGAAGCCGTCCTGCACGACCTCCAGGGTGCCGGAGCCGGAGATCTCCACGCCTTCCTCGGCGAGGGTCTTCAGGATCGCGAACATCATGTCCTGCTTGCGCATGGCGTTCGCGTTTTCGATGTCGAGCTTCTCCCCAAAGGCGAGGAGATCGGCCGGCGCCGTCTTCTTCAGCTCCTGCAGGGACATGCGGGTGAGGCCGAGCTCGGCGACCGCCTTGGAGGCCGCAGTCGGCTCCAGCGGCTCTGCCGCGGCGTCGGGCTCGAAGGCCGGCGTCGCTTCGGCGACGGCTTCGGTGGTTTCGATGTCAGTGATGTCGGACATGGGAATTCGTAATTTTGGGGGTGACTTCGTAAGGGTTGGCCGACAGGCGCAGTCCGCCCGCGGCGAGGAAAGCTTGGGTTACGCGCCGCGCCTTTGGCGATTGGTCAAACGCGCGGAAATCGATCTGGAGGCCGGACCGGCGTCGCCCTCGCTCTTCGGCGGCGGTTCGGCATGTGAGGCGGGGTGAGCCCCGTCGCCCGTCCGAGCGACTCAAGGCTGCAGCCGCCAGCGGAACCACATGCCGCGCGCGGCGTCAAGCGTCCGTCTAGAAAGCGAACTTGGTTGTGACGGCGATCACCATGACGATCGCAGCCAGGAACGGCAGCTCGTTCGTGGCGCGCCAGAACCGCTCGCTCTTCGGCCGTCCGCCGGCCGCGAGGGCGGTCCTCGCCCGCCCCAGATAGTGATGCCACCAGGTCAGGAAAAGGACCCCGGCCAGCTTCGTCAGCATCCATGGCGTCAGCAGGAACGCCCAACCCCACCGCTGCTGCGTGGCGTCGAACCACACCAGCGTCAGCCCGAGGATCCAGACCGCGATCATGGCCGGGTTCATGATTCCCCGGTAGAGCCGACGCTCCATGGTCTGGAACGTCTGGTCCATCTCCGAGCCCGCCGTCGCGGGCGTGTGGTAGACGAACAGGCGCGGCAGGTAGAGCAGCCCCGCCATCCAGGCGATCACCGCGAGGATGTGCAACGCGATCAACAAGTTGTGCCAGTGGTCCAGACTCACGCCGCCTCGCAGAACGTGCGCAGCGCGCAGCGGCCGAGATCCGCGCGGCAGGCGCCGGCGCCCGGCCTCACGTCGCTCGCGCCGAGCGCCGCGGTCGCGACTTCGGCCAGGCCTTCGATGAACTTCGGGTGCGCGCCCAGCGCCGGCGCCCGCAGGTAGGGGTGCGCGCCGACCCGCTCAGCGATCTCGGCGTAGTCGCGGTCGAGCTCGACCAGCGTCTCGATGTGCTCGGAGACGAACGCGATCGGCGCGACGATCACACCCTTCCCGTCGGCCGCAGCCTGTTCGATCGCCTCCACCGTCGAGGGCCCGATCCACTTCAGCGGACCGACCCGGCTCTGGTAGCAGACGCGCCAGTCCCAGCTCGCGCCGAGCCGCCGGGCCACGGCCGCACAGGTCTGTTCCACCTGCCACCGGTAGGGGTCGCCGGCGTTCGAGATCCGCTCCGGCAGACCGTGCGCGGAGAACAGCAGCCGCACCTCCGTCGGCGCGCCGGCGTCCTCCCAGACCTCGCGGATCAGCGTCGCGTGCGCGTCGACGAAGGCCGGATGGTCGAAGTAGCAGCAGACGGTGCGCCGCCGGCCTCCGCCGGCGTAGACCGCGTTCCAGCGCGTGAGCGACGACGCCGTCGTCGCGGTCGAGAACTGCGGATAAAGCGGCAGCAGCACGACGTCGTCGGGCTCGAACGCCGCCACGTCGGCGGCCGTTTCCTCTGTGAGCGGTCGCCAGTAGCGCATGGCGACGAAGACCTTGACCTCGTCACTGGGCAGGCGTGCGGCCAGCTCTGTCTCCAGCGCCTGGGCCTGCGCCGCGGTCTCGGCCATGAGCGGCGAACCGCCGCCCATCACCGCGTAGTTCGCGATCGCGGACTTCTCCCGCATCCGCGAGATGGCTTCGGCCATCAGGAACCGCGCGGCGCCCGGTGCGGCGATGATCGCCGGATCGGAGAACAGGTTCTTGAGGAATGGCCGCACGGCCTTTGGACCATCGGGTCCGCCGAGGTTGAAGAGGACGACGGCGATCCGGCTCATGCGTTGCGCCACCCGGTTACCTGACCGACGGCCGCGGCGATGTGGTCGACCGGCGTGTCGGGCAGCACGCCGTGCCCGAGGTTGAAGATATAGGGTCCGCCGGACCATTGCCGCAGCAGCTCGTCGATCCGCGCGGTCATCGCCGGGCCGCCGGCGCGCAGCAGCTCCGGATCGAGCGCGCCCTGGATCGCCACCTTCCGCTGCAACCGGCAGCCCAGCTCGGCCGGCGCCGACGTCCCCAAGCCCACGACCTGCACCCCGCTCGTGTCGGCATAGCGCTCGATGAGCGCCGGCGCCGCTTCGCGCGGGAAGCCGATCACCGGCGTCGTCACGCCGGCGGACCTCAGCCCCTGCACGATCCGCGCATGCGGCTGGATCACCAAGCGCTCGAACAGCTCAGGCTCCGGCAGAGTCTCGGCCCAGGACTCGAAGATCTGCAGCGCCTGCGCGCCGGAACGGGCCTGCATCACGAGGTAGGGAACCGTCGCCTCGGCCAGCAGGTCGACCAACGCCTGCGCGCGCTCAGGTTCCGCCAGGGCGATCGCGCGCGCCTTCGCCCGGCCATCCTCGCCGCCGAAACCGACCAGCATGTAGGTCGCCAGCGTCCATGGCCCGCCGGCGAAACCGATCAAGGCGCGTCCCGGGTCGAGCTCGGCCCGCACGCGCTGCAGCGTTTCGCCTACGTAGCCAAGCTTTGCGGCCAGGCCGTCAATCGCGGCCGCCATCGCGCCCAAGGGCGGTAGCGCCCCTAGTCTCGGCCCTTCGCCCGCCTCGAACCAGACCTCCTGGCCGAGCGCGATCGTCACCAGGAAGATGTCGGCAAACACGATCGCCGCGTCGTAGGCGAACCGCCGCATCGGTTGCAGCGTCACTTCCGCGGCGATCCGCGAGTCCATGCAGAGCGCGAGCATGTCCTTCACCTGAGACCGCAGCGCGCGGTACTCCGGTAGGCACCGTCCAGCCTGGCGCATGAACCAGATCGGCGGACGCTCGACCTCTTCGCGGTCGATGGCGCGGAGGAACAGGGGGCGGGTCTCACGCATCGCGGCCCTTAAACCGCCGCGGAGCCCGGGGCTCAAGCCCGGACGGTCGAGCTCGGGTCCCACCTCTTCTTCTTAACAAGAGGTTAAAGGTTGTCTGAAGAGAAGGTGACGCAGGGACTTGTGGGGAGCGGCGCAGCGCGGCGCACCTGGCGCCCTGGTCGAACCACCCTGGTCCACATGAGGCGGCGGCCTTGGCGGGGTCTCTGTGAATTGCGGTGAGAACCGGACAAGCTATTGTTCCGCCGGGCTCGCGCGCCAAGGGCTGCGGGGGCGGGCGCTGAAGGAACGCGATTGTCCACGGAGCGGATCAGAGACCCTGCAGCGCGTTTCCACCGGGGCGCCGAGCGGGGGAGAAGCCGGGTCCTGCGCCCTGCCGTCGTCCCCAGGCCGGCGCGAACGGCCGGTTCGAGCCCCAGCCATCCACTCGCCGCACCCCGCCCGGACGGCATGGTTAACGAGCGGTTAACCCTCCGTGCACAGGCTTGTTCGCAGATATATTTCCGAGACCGGGCGCCATGACCGCCCGCGCTCGGCTCGCGACCTACTTTCACGTCCACCTCGTCTCGGACTCGACCGGCGAGACGCTGAATGCGCTGGCGCGAGCGGCCTGCGCACGGTTCACCAACGTGCTGCCGATCGAACACATCTACGCCCTGGTCCGCTCGCCCACGCAGCTGGAGCGGGCGCTCGAGGAGATCGGCAACGCGCCGGGCGTCGTGCTGCACACGATCATCGACCCAAGCCTGCGCGCATCGCTCGAGATCGGCTGCCAGCGCCTGGAAATGCCATGCATCCCGGCGCTCGATCCGCTGGTCTCAGCGCTGTCGCGCTATCTCGGCGCGCCGCTCTCGACCCAGGTCGGGGCGCAGTACGCGCTCGACGCCGACTACTTCAACCGCATGGACGCGCTGAACTACGCGATCGGCCATGACGATGGCCAGGGCGCCCAGGATCTCGAGCGGGCCGACGTGATCCTGGTCGGCGTCTCTCGGACGTCGAAGACCCCGACGAGCATCTACCTCGCCCACCGCGGCGTGCGGGCGGCCAACGTGCCGCTGGTGGCCGCCGGCGAGGTGCCGCCGCGCCTGAAGCAGGTCAAGGGCGTGCCGATCGTCGCGCTCACCCTGGCGCCCGACCGCCTGCTGGAGATCCGGCGTAATCGGCTCAGGAGCCTCAACGAGCAGCGCGAGAGCAGCTATGTCGACACCGACGCCGTGCGCCAGGAGGTGATCGAGGCGCGGCGGCTGTTCGAGCGCGAGGGCTGGCCGGTGATCGACGTCACCCGCCGCTCGGTCGAGGAGACCGCGGCGGCGGTGATGAACATCCTTTCCGGCGGCCGCGGCCAGGTGGAGGTGCTCGGGTGACGCCAGTGGTGCTGGCGTCCAGGAGCGCGTCTCGGGCCGCCATCCTGAAGGGCGCGGGCGTTCCGTTCGAGACGGTGAGCTCCGGCGTCGACGAGACGGCGGCGAAGGACCGGCTGCTGGCCGCAGGCGCAGACCCGAGGGCCATCGCCGAGGACCTCGCCGAGGCGAAGGCGCTGGCGGTGTCGGCGCGCCGGCCCGGCGCGCTCGTTATCGGCGCGGACCAGACGCTCGACCTGGGCGGAGCGCTCTACGACAAGGCCGAGACGCTCGAGGAGGCGCGGATGCGCCTGCTCGAGCTGCGCGGCCGGCCCCATGCGCTGCACTCGGCTGTCGTCGTGGCGCGAGACGGACTCGCGGTCTGGCGGCTCACCGAGAGCCCGCGGCTGACCATGCGCGCCTTTTCCGACGAATGCCTCGACGGCTATCTCGCCCGGCAAGGCGAGACGCTGCTGGGCTCGGTCGGCTGCTACCAGCTCGAAGGGGAGGGCGTGCAGCTGTTCGAGGCCATCGAAGGCGACTTCTTCGCGATTCTCGGCCTGCCGTTGCTGCCCCTGCTCGGCTTCCTGCGCCGCGCTGGCGCGGTGCCGGCATGAGCCGGAGGGTCAGCGGCGCGGCAGTGGTGGCGGGCGTCGTCGGCGCGCCGGTGACGCACTCGCTGAGTCCTTTCATTCACAACGCCTGGATCGAGGCGGCCGGGCTCGATGCGGCGTACGTGCCGTTCACGCCGGCGGCTGACGGCTTCGGCGACTTCGCCAGGAGCCTGCGCGGCGGGGTTATCCGGGGGCTCAACATCACCGTGCCGTTCAAGGAGGAGGCGCTGGCGCTCGCGACCCGCGCCAGCGAGCGCGCCCGGCGGGCCGGTGCGGCGAACGTGCTTGTGTTCGAGCCGGCGGGCGCGATCGTCGCCGACAACACCGACGGCGCCGGGCTGATGACGGCGCTGAGCGAACAGGCGCCCGGCTATCGGGTCGGCGCCGGGCCAGTGGTGATCCTGGGCGCCGGCGGCGCCGCGCGCGGCGCTGTCGCGGCGCTGATCGACGCCGGCGCGCCCGAGGTTCGGATCATCAATCGCACTCACGAGCGGGCGGTGGGGCTGGCGGCGACGCTGGGCCCGCCGGCGCGGGCGTTGGCGCTCGAGCCGGCGGCGTTCGAAGACGCGGTGTTGATCGTCAATGCGACCACCCTCGGCCTCGGCGGCGGCAGCGGCCCGGCCGCGGTGCTCAAGGCTGCCGCTCTGGGGGCGGTGGCGCTCGACATGGTCTACCGGCCGCTGCGCACAGAGTTCCTGGAGCGGGCCGCGAAGGCCGGGCTCGTGACGGTGGACGGCCTCGCCATGCTGATCGGCCAGGCCGCGCCGTCGTTCGAGGCCTTTTTCGGCGTCGCGCCGCCCGCTATCGACGTCCGCGCGGCGTGCCTGGCCGAGCTCGGAGAAGCGGCATGATCATGCTCGGCCTGACCGGCTCGATCGGCATGGGCAAGTCGGCGACGGCGCAAATGTTCGCCGAGGCGGGCTGCCCGGTCTACGACGCCGACGCCGAGGTGCATAAGCTCTACGCCAAGGGCGGCGCGGCGGTGGCGCCGGTCGAGGCGGCGTTCCCGGGCGTGGCAGAAGATGGCGCGATCAACCGCGCCAAGCTCTCGGCGCGGGTCGTGAACGACAACGAAGCCTTCCAGCGGCTCAACGGCATCGTCTGGCCGCTGATGGGCGCCAACCGCCGCGAGTTCTTTCGCAAGGCCGAGGAAGCCGGCGCCGACATCGTCGTGCTCGACATCCCGCTGCTCTACGAGACGGGCGGCGAGCGCAACATGGACGCAGTGGTGGTCGTCTCGGCGCCGGCCGACGTGCAGCGCCGGCGGGTGCTCGAGCGCGAGGACATGAACGAGGCCAAGCTCGATGCGATCCTCGCCCGGCAGATGGCGGACGCCGAGAAGCGCGCCCGCGCCCACTTCATCGTCGACACCAGCCAGGGCTTCGACCATGCCCGGGCCCAGGTCCGCGACATCATCGCCACCCTGCGTCGTCCGGATTGGCGCGAGCACACCCTTGTCGCGCCCCGCGAACCGCCCCAATGAAAGGGGGATGGCGCGCGAGATCGTCCTCGACACCGAGACAACCGGGCTTGATCCCTACGGCGGCCACCGCCTGATCGAACTGGCCTGCGTCGAGCTCGAGGACCACATCCCGACCGGCCGCTCGTTCCACCGCTACATCCACCCTGAGCGCGAGATCGACGTCGAGGCCGAGCGGGTGCACGGGCTGTCGCTGGCGTTCCTCGCCGACAAGCCGAAGTTCGGCGAGACGCACGTGGTCGAGGCGTTCCTGGAGTTCGTCGGCGAGGCCGCGCTGATCGCGCACAACGCCGCGTTCGACCGCAGCTTCATCAACGCCGAGCTCGAACGGCTGGGCCGCGCCGGCTTTTCCGAGGGCCGCTGGATCGACACGCTGAGCCTCGCGCAGCAGCGCTTCCCAGGCATGTACAACTCGCTGGATGCGCTCTGTAAGCGGTTCAAGATCTCGCTGGTCGAGCGTGAGAAGCATGGCGCGCTGGTCGACGCCAAGCTCCTGGCCAACGTCTATCTGGAGCTGCAGGGCGGGCGCGAGCGCCGGCTCGACCTGCTGGCCGGACCCCGTCGCGCCCAGAACGAGGCGATCGCCGTGGCCGCCTACGGCCCCCGCCCCCGCCCGCTGGCGCCCCGCTCCACCGACGTCGAGCGCGACCGGCACGCGGCCTTCATCCGCGAGGCGCTCAAGGACGCGGCGGTGTGGTTGACGTTCGAGGAGCTGGGCTGGGCGTAAGGGCCTGCTCGAACCCGCTGGCTACGAGACCAGCGTGGGGACTGGGGCCGGCGCGAATGATTGCGTCGCCGGCAGCACCTTCTCGGCGAAGAGGCGCATGTTCTTCTCGGCTTTCTCCACCGGCATCGAGCCGTAGGAGAACACCGCCACGAATTCGTCGGCCCCCATCATGTCGTTGACGCGTTTCAGCTTCTCGAGACAGGTCGCCGGACTGCCCCAGATGTTGTTCTGCAGGTAGATCGCGGCGGTGTCGGCGCCCTCGGGCATCGCCGCGCGCATCTTCGCCATTTGGGCGTAGTACTCGTAGCCTTTCAGCCCCTGCAGGTGGTCGCCGAGGAACTGGTAATGGCGCATCGCGCTGTCGCCGTACTCGGTGATGTACTGGCGCGCGCCCGCCTCGGCCTCGGCGTCGGTCTCCGCGCAATAGACCCAGCAGACCACCGTCGGCCGCTCCGGCGCCCAGCCGTGCTCCTCCACTCGGATGCGGTTGTACTCGCCGAGCTCGCGCTTGTGGTCCTCCCAGAGCCGTTGCGGGATGAAGAGCGGCTTGCAGTTCTCGTGCGCGGCCACCGGCATCGACGAGGGGCTGCCCCAGGCGATGTAGAGGTTGTCGAGCAGCCTGGAGTCCGGGCGTGGGCGCGGCCTCAGCGTCGTGCGGCCGATCTGGTGATACTGGCCATTGTACGAGAACCACTCCTCGCCGAGGCTCGCGCGAAGTACGTCGAGGCCCTCCTTGAAGCGCTCGCGGGACTCGTCCATCGGCACACGATGGCCGTTGTACTCGCGGATCCCGAGGCCGCGGCCCATGCCAACCTTCAGGCTCCGGCCGCCCAGCATGTGGTCGAGCGCGATGAAGCCCTCGGCCACCATGATCGGATCGTGCCAGGGCAGCACGGCGACCATCGTGCCCATGTCGATCCGCTCGGTGCAGCCGGCGAAGTAAGCCAGGAACTGCGTCGGGTTGTTGACCATCGTGTAGGGCGTGAAGTGGTGCTCGACGGTCCACAGCGAGTCGAAACCGAGCGGCTCGACGAGCCGGCCGAGCTGGAACTGCTCGCGGTAGATCTGGGCGTCCGAGATCGCCGGCGGCCGCGGCTCGGCGCCGGCCTCCTCGGCCTCGAACCGGTCCCAATCGACATAGTTCTGCGCGAACAGCGAGACGCCGACTTTCATCGTCGCTCCTCCCTCAAGCGGCCTGCTACCGGGCCTTGGACGACATCCTCCGTACTTGTCGCAAGGGACGTCAAAGACCTTCGGCGGGCGGTCTACCCAGGGCCGGGCTGGTCGTCGCAGTTGCTCTGGGCTGGATCGCCGTGGAACCGCGCTGTGATCCAGGCGAGCTGGTCGGGCGTCGACTTGTCCATGGTCGGGTCGTGGTCGAGCCCGGGGTACGTACGCAGTTCGACCGGCAAGCCGCGGCGGCAGGCGGCGGCGACGGTCCTACGCACCAGATCGACCGGCACCGTCCGGTCGGCCTCGCCGGCGATCACGAGCAGAGGCCCTTCGATCGGCGCGGAGCCGAGCTCGTTCTCGGTGAAGAACCGCTGCGCCCCCGGCGTGAGCTCCCAGCCCGCCTTGAGGGGCGAGGCGCCGGTGTCCTGGCTGAAGCTCGCGTAGCCATAGTAGAAGCAGCCGGCGGAGGTGAGGTCAGGATAGCGCGCCAGCGCTGGGCCGGTGAGCATGTCGGCCGGCTTGAACGACGGCGTCCGCGCTCCGATCGCCCAGGCGATGTAGTCGAGGTAGAATCCGTTCTGCGGCGCGGCGGAGGAACGGCCCAGCGACTCGCGCAACAGGCTCCCCGGCGCGACCGCGATGGCGCCGAGGTAGCCGAGATCGCGCCGGCTGTGCTCGAGCTCCGCCACGCCCCAGGCGGCTGTCCCGCCCTGGCTGTGACCGACGACAACCCAGCGCCGACCCAATGTCGCGACAGCGCCCCGAGCGGCCAGCACCGAGTAGACTACGTCGTAAGCCTGCGCCCGCTTGTTGAGGTATTCGTGCGGTCCCGCCGTGCCGAGGCCGTGATAGTCGGTGGCCACGACCGCGTAGCCGGCCCGGACCATCGGAAACAGCCCCTCCTCGCCGTAGTAGAGGTCCCTCATCAGCGATGGCGCGCACTGGCGCGCGACGCCGCTGGTGCCGTGAGCCCAGGCGATGACCGGCCAGCCGCCCCTCGGCGGGTCGCCCGGCGGGACGAGCACGACGCCGCTCGCGGCGACATCACGACCGTCGGCGGCCCTGGAGTGATAGAGAATCCGCTCCGCCCGCACCCCAGCCGGCAATGCGTAGCCCGTGAACGGCGCGTGACGCAGCAGGTCGCCCCGATGGGTCATCGCCAGCTTGGTCGGCGGAATGTAGAAGCCGCCCAGCGGCAGCGCGTCCGACGCCTCCAGCTTGCGCGCCTGGTCGATCGACATCGGCCCTTCCTGAGCCGTCGCCGGCCAGGATCCGCTCGCCAGCGCCGCGCCGGCCGCCAGCGCTGCGAGCGTTCGAGCTAGCCGCACGTCCCTGCCCGCCGGCACGTCAGCCCGCCGCCTGCGGCGTCGCCGTCCGAGCATGGGCCGCGGCCGCTTCGAAGTAGCGGCGCGGGTTCTCCATCACGATCAGGTCGAGGTCGTCCTGGCTCATCCCCATCCGTTTCAGCTCGGGGAAGATGTGCTCGAAGAGGTGTGTCATGCGCCAATTCGGGGCGACCTGGTTCAGGGTCTCGGGCGCCGCGCCGCCCGGCAGACCGCCCAGCCAGCAGTTGACGGTGTCGTGCGAGACCATGATCCGCTCCTTGTGGCCGGCGTCGGCGAGCTTCTTGAGGTTCTTCGCCCGCACGGCGTCCGGCACGATCTGCTCGAGCCCGAAGCGGTCGAAACCCACGTAGGCGCCGCGCTCGGCCAGCGAGCGCTGGTAGTCGTGGTCGTCGCGCCCGTCGCTGTGGCCGACGATGAGGCTCGACGCCGGCAGGCCCTCGCCGGTGGCGATGTCGATCTGGTCGTGCCCGCAGCTGCAGTTCTCGGTGTGCGAGATCAGCGGCACGCCGGTGATCGTCGCCGCCCGCGCGGACGCCGCCACCATCTTGCGCTCGTAGTCGGTGACATGGCCCTCGCCGGTGGCGATCTTGATCAGCCCGGCCCTGATGCCGGAGCCGCCGATGCCGTCCTCGATCTCCCTGACGAAGATCTCGGTCACCGCCTCGATCGGCAGTGCGCGCATCGTGTAGGGAATGCCCATCGACTCGGCGTAGACGCCGGTGGTGCAGATCAGCGTGATTCCGCTCTTCTGCCCGACCTCGGCGATGAACTCGACGTCGCGACCGAGGTCCATCGGGCAGGGATCGATCACCGTCCTGACGCCGTGCGCGTGCAGCTGCTGAAACGCATCCACTGCGCGCGAGATCGCCTCCGCCCGTTTGAACGGCGGCTGGCGCGCGTCCATGAACCACCCGGGAAAGCCGACCAGCACGTGCTCGTGGATCAGCGTGCGGCCGAGCTCGGACGCCGCCTTGCGGCCCTCGACGGTGTTTACCTGTGCGGTCACGAGCGGATCCTCCGTTTGACCCGCGCAACCCTCGCGCCGCTGACGCCGGGGTCGTCAAGAGCCGGACTGTCGGCTCTGGCCAGCATCGGTTACTGATCGGAATGTCGAGAGGCGGAGGACGCAGGCATGGCTGAGGCGCCAGTTCTCATCGAACAGCACGGCGCGACGGCGCTGATCACACTGAACCGGCCCGAGCGGCGCAACGCCATCAACTACGGGCTCTCGAAGGCCTTCTGCGATGCCGTCGCCTCGGCGCAGGACGCCCGCTGCATTGTCGTCACCGGCGCCGATCCGGCCTTCTGCGCCGGCCTCGACCTGCGCGAGCTCGGGGTCGACACGCTCGCCGAGCTGCCGTCCTACGCCGATGCGCTGGCGCGCTCGAGCGTGCCGCTGATCGCCGCGGTGAACGGCGCGGCCGTGACCGGCGGCTTCGAGATCGCGCTCGGATGCGATTTCATCGTGGCCTCCGAGCGGGCGGTGTTCGCCGACACCCACGTGCGCGTCGGCGTCTATCCGGGCCCGGTCCTGGTGGATCTGCCGCGGCGTGTCGGCATGGCCTTCGCCCGCGAGATGTCGATGACCGGGAACTTCGTCGACGCAGCGACGGCGCTGCGCGTCGGGCTGGCCAACCACGTCAAGCCGCACGCTGAGCTGGTTCCCTTCGCGCTGGAGCTGGCCCGGGCGATCGCCGACGCCGATCCGGTCATGGTCGCGGCCATGCGCCGCGACTGGGACGCCAGCTGGGGGAGGCCGATCGCCGAGGCGCGCGTCATCCACCGCGATCACGCCATCGCCGGCGGCTTCGGCCGCAACCGCGGGGCCGACATCGCCGGCCGACGCGAGAACGTGCTGGCGCGGTCTCGGACTCAGCGCGGCGTGGGCTGACGCCGGCGAGCGTCGCTAGGCCTGGCCGACCGTCTGGCCCTGCTGCTGGCGAGCGGCGTAGATCGCGGCGAAGTCCATCGGCGCGAGCATGAACGGCGGGAAGCCGCCCTCGCCGGTCAGGTTGGAGATGATCTGCCGCGCGAAGGGGAAGAGATAGCGCGGGCACTCGATCATCAGCACCGGCTCGAGGTCGGCCTCGGGCACGCCGACGACCTGGAAGAGGCCGCCGTATACGAGCTCGATCACGAACACCGCGTCGTTTTCGCGCAGGGCCCGCGCGTTGAGCTTCAGCTCGACGTCGAAGAGGCCGTCGGGACGCCCGCGGGCGTTGAGCTCGACGCCGAGGTCGATCTGCGGCTGCGGTCCGCCGGCGCGCAGCGAGTCCGGGGCGCGGGGGCTCTCGAACGAAAGGTCGCGGATGTACTGCGCGATGACTTGGATGCCGGGCGGGCCATCCGGCGGCGCGCCCGGCGGCGCGCCCAGCGGCGGGAGATCGGTCATTCTTCTGAAAGCGTTCCGTCGCCTATCTTGCGGAGCGGGCTCGCTAACACGCAGGTTCCAGCGGCGCAACGCCGAGGGCCTGACGGCCGGGACGTGTGCGCCTATATTGACTCTGACGCAGGAACGTCCCGAAAGACGGGTTGTGCAGGTCGTTGAACTCGTAATCCTCGCTGCGGTCGCCGCGGTCGTCCTCTTCCAGCTTTACGCCGTGCTCGGTCGTCGGGTGGGGCGTCAGGCCGAGGACCTCGCGCAGGCGCAGAGCGTCGCCGCGCAGCGCGAGCCGGCGCCGCCGGCGCCGCCGGGCGTCACCGAGCCGGCGGCGCTTACGGGTCTCGCCGCGCTCAAGGCCCGCGATCCCAGCTTCGACATCAGCCGCTTCATGCAAGGCGCCCGGCAGGCGTTCCAGATGGTGGTGAAGGCGTTCGCCGCGGGTGACCGCACGACGTTGAAGCCGCTCCTGAGCGCCGAGATCATGTCGACCTTCGAGACCGAGATGGCCAACCGCGAACGCGAGGGCCGCTCCGAGCAGGTCGAGTTCCTGCAGGAGCCGCGCGCCGATCTCGAGAGCCTCGGCGTCATCGGCGACCTCGCCAAGGCCTCGGTCCGGTTCCTGGCCGAGTTCCGCAGCCGCTCGAAAGGGCCGGAGGGCGAAGCCGTGGACGACCGGCGCACCGCCGAGGTCTGGACCTTCCAGCGCAACCTCACCAGCCGCGACCCGAACTGGACCCTGATCCACGTCGACCCCGCCGAGGCGTGAGCCCCGGGGCTCGACGCTTCTCGGCGGGCGCCCTGTCGCTGGCGCTGTCGGCCTGCGCGACGGCGCCGCCGCCCGCCCCCACGCGGCCGATGGCGCGGCTGCCGGGCTGGGACGCCGAGGACCACGCCGCAGCGTTCGGCGCGGTGCGTCAGGCTTGCGCAGACCGCCCGTCCGCCAGCCGGGACGCGGTGTGCCGGGCGGCGGTGTCCGCCGGGCCTTTGGGCGAAGCGGCGGCGAGGGCGTTCCTCGAGACCCGCTTCCGCGCCGAGCCGATCGAGGGCGAAGGGCTGCTGACGGCCTATTTCTCGCCGACCTACCCCGCCCGGATCACACGCGATGGCGAGTTCAGCGCTCCGGTGCGACCACCGACCGCCGAGACCGAGGGCCTGACGCGCGCGGAAATCGACCGGCGGCCGGCGGCGGACGCCCTGGCCTGGATGCGGCCCGAGGACGTCTTCCTGTTGCAGATCCAGGGCTCGGGAGTTCTTGTTTTCGAGGATGGTGGCCGGCGCCGTGCGGTCTACGCGGGAAACAACGGCCGCCCGTTCGTCGCGATCGCCGGGTCGATGGTCGCGGAGGGCCTGCTCGCGCCCGGCGAAGCCTCGTCGGCCGTCGTACACGCCTGGCTCGCGGCGCACCGCGGCCCGGCCGCCGAGGCCGAGATGGGGAAGGACCCGCGCTACATCTTCTTTCACCTGGCGCCCGAGGCCGCCGGCGAGCCCGCCGGGGCCTCCGGCGCACGGCTGATTCCCGGCCGCAGCGTCGCGGTCGATCCCACGCGTCATCCGGATTTCGAGCTGCTCTGGATCGATGCGACGCGCCCGGCGCTCGCCGGCGCCCGTCCCGCCTACCGGCGCCTCGTCGTCGCGATGGACCGCGGCGGGGCGATCGCGGGCGCGGTCCGCGCCGATCTCTACCTCGGCAGCGGCGATGTGGCCGGCGATGAGGCCGCGCGGGTGCGCCACGCGCTGCGGCTCTACCGGATCGTCCCCGTCCAGCCATGAAGCGCGCGCCGGACGTCGAGGATCTGCGGCTCTGGGCGGTGGTCACCGCGACCGTGAGACCCCTCCGCCACGCCGCGTCCCTCCCTTTCGTGGGGAAGGGGGACGGCGAAGCCGGCCGGGTGGGGGAGTCTGACGCCGCGCCAGTCTCGAAGGCGTCGCAAGGCTCCGGACGCCCTCAGCCGACCACTGCGCGGTCCGCCCTCCCCACGAAGGGGAGGGAAAGGGGGAGGGAGGGGCCGACGCCTCCCGGCATCGTCGAGCCGGGGCTGCATCGGCGGCTGGCGCGGGGGCGGGAGGCGCTGGCGGCTCGGATCGACCTGCACGGCATGACCCAGGACGCCGCCCGCGCGGCGCTGACGGCCTTCATCCGCCGCTCGGCCGAGGACGGCTGGCGCGCCGTGCTGGTGATCACCGGCAAAGGCGTCGGCGGCGACGGGATCCTGCGCCGCCGGGCGCCGGACTGGCTCGCCGACCCGCCGATCCGCGCGCACGTCGCCGGCGTCTCCGAGGCCCACCGTCGCCACGGCGGCGAAGGCGCGCTCTACGTGGCGCTCAAGCGGCCCCGGTAGGCAGGGGCCTTCAGCGCCCTCGCCGGGCTTTCTCTTGGATCCCCGAGCTTCCCTCGCGCGACTCCAGCACCGCGGCCACCTCGTCGAGGCTGACGCCCGTTGCGGCCAGCAGCGCGAGCCAGTGGTAGACGAGGTCGGCGCTCTCGGCGGCGATCGCGCTTCTGTCGCCCTGTGCGGCCGCCAGCGCCGTCTCCAGCGCCTCCTCGCCGAGCTTCTTGGCCGCGAGCTGCGGATCGGCGATGAGCCGGGCAGACCAGCTCGTCGCCGGGTCGGCCCCGCGCCGGGTCTCGATCGTCGCCACGAGCCGCGCCAGCACGTCCGCAAACCGAGTCATGCGCCCACGAGCTCCATCGGTCGCACCGGTATGCCGGCAGCGGCCATCTCGGCCTTGACCGCGCCGATCGAGAGCTCGCCGAAATGGAAGATCGAGGCGGCGAGCACCGCGTCCGCGCCGCCCTGGCGCACCGCCTCGACCATGTGCTGGGCGTTGCCGGCGCCGCCGCTGGCGATCACCGGCACGCCGACCGCCGACGACACAGCCGCGAGCAGGCCGAGGTCGTAGCCGGTCTTGGCGCCGTCGCGGTCCATCGAGGTCAGCAGGATCTCGCCGGCGCCGCGCGCCACCACCTCCCGCGCGTACTCGACGACGTCGAGACCGGTCGCCTTGCGCCCGCCGTACGTGAACACCTCCCAGCCGTCGTTGCGGCCGTCGCCTGACCGCCGCGCCGGACCGTGCTTGGCGTCGATCGCCACCACCACGGCCTGCGAGCCGAACGCGTCGGCGCAGGCTGCGACGAGGTCGCGGTCCTCGACCGCCGCGGTGTTGAGCGAGATCTTGTCGGCGCCGGACCGGAGCAGCTTTCGCGCGGTCTCCACCGTGCGGATGCCGCCGCCTACCGACACCGGCATGAAGCAGACGTCGGCGGTGCGGGCGACGACGTCGAAGATCGCATCGCGCCCCTCGTGGCTGGCGGTGATGTCGAGGAACATCAGCTCGTCGGCCCCGGCCGCGTCGTAGGCTCGGGCCTGCTCGACCGGATCGCCAGCGTCGCGCAGCTGCAGGAACTGCACGCCCTTGACGACGCGCCCGTCCTTCACGTCGAGGCAGGGTATGACTCGGACCTTCAGCATCAGGCAGCCGCCGCCAACGCTTCGGCGGGCCTAATCGCGCCGACGTAGAGCGCGCGGCCCAGCACCGCCCCGGCGACCGGGGTTCCTGGCCGCACGCGCAGCGCCTCGATGTCGGCGACAGAGGCCAGGCCCCCGGCGGCGATCACCGGGATGTGCACCGCGTCGGCCATCGACCCGAACACCTCGACATTGAGGCCCTTCAACGCGCCGTCGCGGTCAATGTCGGTGACGATCAGCGCCGAAACGCCCGCGTCCTCGAACTGGCGCGCGACGGTCAGCGCGTCGAGCCCGGAGTCCTCGAGCCACCCTTGCACCGCCACCTGGCCCTTGCGCACATCGACGCTGACGGCGACCTGCTCGGGCCAGGCTTTCGCGGCCGCCTTCACCATCTCCGGGTCGCGCACGGCGGCGGTGCCAAGGATCACCCGGCTGACGCCGGCCTCGATCCAGCCCTCGATGCTGGCCATCGTGCGCACCCCGCCGCCGAGCTGCACCGGGATGGAGACGGCTTTGAGGATCGCCTCGACGGCCGCGCCGTTCACGGGCCGGCCCTCGGCCGAGCCGTTGAGGTCGACGACGTGCAGCCACTCGAAGCCGGCCGCGGCCCAGGTGCGGGCCTGGTCGGCCGGATCGTCGTTGAAGACCGTCGCCGTGGCGAAGTCGCCGTGGACCACGCGAACGCACTGGCCGTCCTTCAGGTCGATCGCGGGATAGAGGATCACGGCCGCCACTCCAGTACGTTGGTCAGCAGCCGCTGGCCGGCGGCCTGCGACTTCTCGGGGTGGAATTGCACGCCGGCGACGTTGTCACGCAGCACCGCCGCCGCAAAGCGCCCGCCGTGGTCGACGCTCGCCGCCACGTCGGCCTCGTGGGTCGGGAAGATCGCGAAGGAGTGAGTGAAGTACATGTGCGGATGCGCGCCAAGGCCGTGGAACATCGCGCCGGGCAGCCGCCCGTCCAGTGAATTCCAGCCCATGTGCGGCACTTTGAAGTGGCGGTCCGCCGGCTTGATCACCTTCACGTCGCCTTCGATCCAGCCGAGACCCGCCGTTTCGCCGAATTCCAGCCCGCGCTGGGCCAGAAGCTGCAAGCCGACGCAGATGCCGAGGAACGGCGCGCCGCGGCCCTTCACGGCCGCCGTCATCGCCTCGATCACGCCGTCGCGGGCCTGCAGCGCCGCCATGCAGGCGGCGAAGGCGCCGACGCCCGGCAGCACGACGAGGTCGGCCGCGGCGATCCGGTCCGGGTCGTCGGTGGTGACGATCTCAGCCGGGCGCGCCAGGCCGCCGGCGGCCTTCTGCAAGGCTTTCTCGGCCGAGCGCAGGTTGCCCGACCCGTAGTCGATCAGGGCGACGCTCTGCATGGGAAGGTCCTAGAGCACGCCCTTGGTGGAGGGGGCGTGGCCGTGAGTCTTGGGATCGAGTTCGACGGCCATGCGCAGCGCCCGCGCCAGCGCCTTGAAGCCGCTCTCGGCGATGTGGTGGCTGTTCTCTCCGTAGAGGGTCTCCAGGTGCACGCAGGCCCCCGCGTTCATCGCGAAGGCGTGGTGGAACTCCTTGAACAGCTCGGTGTCCATTTCGCCCACTTTCGGGCGGTCGAACTTCACGCGCCAGATCAGGTAGGGGCGGTTGGAGAGGTCGACGGCGCAGCGGGTCAGCGTCTCGTCCATCGGGATGTAGGCGTGGCCAAATCGGCGTACGCCGGCGAAGCCGCTCAGCGCCTGCTTGAACGCCTGGCCGAGCACGATGCCGGTGTCCTCGACCGTGTGGTGCATGTCAATGTGCAGGTCGCCCTTGGTCTCGACGGTGAGGTCGAAGCCGCCGTGGCGGGCGAAGCTCTCGAGCATGTGGTCGTAAAAACCGATGCCGGTCGAGATGCGCGCCTCGCCTGTCCCGTCGACATCGACGGCGACGCGCACC
>DATKMZ010000179.1:0-9458 GCA_035541575.1 Caulobacteraceae bacterium
GCGCCCGACTATGAATATCACGGCCTAGTCGCGGAGGCCTGGGACCTGCTGCGAGGCGATACCTCCGGCTGGGCCGATCGCCTCTACTTCCGTGCGATCGCCGAACGCCAGGGCGGGCCGGCGCTCGATGTCGGCTGTGGGGACCGGTCGGCTGATAGCCGCTACATAGCGGGCTCCGGCGCGCCGGCCTCCTCGGCTTCCGCCGCCAATTGCTGCAGCGTCTCGGCGTGGCTGGCCCGCGTAATGCGGTAGCCGGAGAGCAGCGCGAAGGCGATTGTGTAGAGCGCGACGATGGTCGGCACGTAGATCAGCGCGAAATGGCGCATCACCTCCGGCGGCACCTTGGCGGGATCGACGCCCGGCGCCAGGTGGACCGCGGCGACGATGGTCGAGGCGGTCAGGATGCCGAAGCCGGAGGTCGCCTTCGCCACGAACGCCGACGCCGCGAAGAAGAGGCCCTCGGAGCGGCGGCCGGTCTTCAGCTGCGAGGCCTCGACCACATCGGCGATCATCGACGAGCCGGCGGTCGCTGAGATGATGCCGAACGTCACGCCGGCCACCGAGGTGCAGAAGATGATCCCCAGCAGTTGTGCGCTGTGGTTCGGCGGCATCACACCGGCGAGCCGCAGGACGAGCGGGGTCAATCCGGTCGCGACCGAAAGCACCATCATCAGTCGCGTGACGGTGCGCTTCGCGAACCGGCGAGAGAGCGCCGGCACGGCGATCAGCGCCATGACGGCCGACAGATACACTCCCAGCGTCAGGTAGGAGATCTGCTTGGACGTGAACTCCCAGAAATAGGTGTTGAAGTAGATGTTCAGCGACGCGGACATGCCTGCCGCCATCGCGCTGGCGATGCTGGAGGCCAGCAGGAACAGGAATGAGCGGTTCGAAACCGACTCGCGCATCTCACCGAGCGCGCGGGCTGGCGTCAGATGGCGCTTGGGCGGCGGCGGCATCAGGTTCGGGATGTGCCGGTGGGTGCCGATCGCCGAGATCAGGATGAAGACGAAGATGATCGCGCCGGCCGCCATGCCATAGTGGGCGTATCCGGCCGGGTTCAGCTGGCCGGTGCGGTGCGTTGCGTCCGGCGTCAGGAAGACGGCATAGGCCAGGTAGTTGACGGTCAGGCCGCCCACCCAGCCAAAGAAGAAGCGGTAGGAGAGCAGCACCGAGCGCTGTTCGTAGCCGGTGGAGAACTCCGCCGACAGCGCCGAGCTCGGCACCTCGAAGAGCGACGACAGCGTGCGGATGACGATGGCGGTGACCAGCAGGTAGCCGAACAGAGCGACGCCGCTCCAGTGCGGCGGGTTCCAGAGCGCCAGGTAAGCCAGACCGAACGGCGCCGCCACCGCGTACATGAAGGGATGACGCCGGCCCCAGCGGCTGCGGGTATTGTCCGACAGTTGGCCGATCAACGGGTCGATGCAGGCGTCGAACAGGAGCGCGATCAGAGCCGCCAGCGCGACGGCCTGCGCCGGCACGCCCATCACCTGATTGTAGAAAAACACCAGGAAGTACGAAAAGCCGTTGTCCTTGACCCCGAAGGCGACCGAGCCAGAGCCGTAAAGCACCCGCGTCCTGACGGTCACCTCCCCACGGGCCTTCGCGGCGGCTGCGGCGCCGGCGACGGCTGGAGTGTCGGCCGGCGTGGCGAGCGGATCGGTCATGCGGCCTCGCGGAGCAGGAGCGACGAGCCTAGATCAGGACGCCGCCGCGCGAAATCGCCTGGTTGGAGGTTGAGCCCGTTTGCGATGAGCGAGGCGGGAGCGCAGCTAGGCGGATCGTCGCGCGTTCCCTAAGCTCCGAGCTCAGGCCCGTTTGCGATCGCCATCTGAGGATTGCGCATGACGAACCAGACCGCCCAGGCGCCGACCAGCCCCTCCGGAGTCGGCCTCGACGCGGCTCGCTACTCGCTCTACGCCATCATCCTGCACTGGACGATCGCGGCGCTGATCGTGGTCCAGCTCTTCCTCGGCTGGTGGATGAACGAGTGGGTTCCGGACCATTCGGAGATCCAGGACCAGATCCAGGCGGTGCACGTTTCGCTCGGGCTGACGATCTTCATCCTGGTGCTGGTCCGGATCGTTGTCCGCCTCGCCTACCATCCGCCGCCGCTGCCGGCGGAGATTCGGGGCTGGGAGCGCCCGCTGGTCAATGTCACGCACAGCCTCTTCTACGTGCTGTTGCTCGTCGTGCCTTTGACCGGCTGGGCGACGATCTCGGTCAGCACCGATCCGATCAGCCTCTGGGGTCTGCCCTGGCCGCGTCTGCCCGGCCTCGGCTTCATCAAGGCGCACCGCGAGTGGCGGCGCCTCCTGACGTCGATCCACGTCTACTGGCTGATCTGGCTCGTCGTCATCAATCTGGCCCTGCACGTCGCCGGCGCACTGCGTCACCAGTTCGACGGACATCCTGTCCTCTGGCGCATGTTTCCGGGCGGCGCCCGACGCTGACGTCAGCCGCCTTGCCGGGAGCGCCTCACCACCAGTAGTCTTCGCCTGCGCGAAGCCCGGAGGCGGCTCATGAAGGTCAACTGGCTCGACCATGTGAACATCTTCACCGACGACATGGCGACGTCGGCGAAGTTCTACTCGGAGCTGCTCGACCTCGACGTCCGCAACGGCCCTGCGCCGATGCGGCCCGAGCAGGTGCAGTGGGTCTACGACGACCAGAACCGGCCGATCATCCATCTCAACGCCCGCGGCGCCCCGCAGGCGTTCAGGCGCGACTGCCCGCCGGGCCTCACCGGTCCGATCCACCACGTGGCGCTCAACTGCTCGGGCAAGGACGAGGTGGCGCGGCGGCTGGAGGCGCGCGGCGCTGAGTTCGCCCGCCAGGAGATCGCCTCGATCGGTCTCACCCAGATCTTCACGCACGATCCGAACGGCGTGCTGCTGGAGCTCAACTTCTACGGCGACTGATGGACCTGCCCCCAGGGCCTGACCTTTCGCTCTGGAAGCAGGCGCTCGGCGCGGTTCCCGACGCGGTCTGGGCGCGGACCGACCTGCGCACCCTGATCCTGGCCGACAACGACCTCACCGAGATCTCGCCTCGTCTCGGTGGCCTGAAGGCGCTGCGGACGCTCGATCTCGGCCACAACCGGCTGACTGCGCTGCCCGAGAGCCTGGGCGCCCTCGAGGGCCTCAGCGACTTCCTCTACCTCCACGACAATCGCCTGGCGGCCCTGCCCGCCTCGCTCGGGCGTCTGACGCGGCTCCGCTAGCTGAACCTGAGCGAGAACGCGTTCGAAGTCTTCCCGGAGGCCGTGGCGGGGATGACGGCGCTGATCGAGCTCAGGATCACCGACAACCGGCTAACTTCGCTGCCAGCATCCATCGCGGTGCTGAAGAGCCTTCGCGAGCTGCATCTGCGCAACAACCGGCTCGAGACGCTGCCGGACGCGATCGGCGCGCTCGCCGAGCTGCGCCAGCTCGATCTGCGGGGCAATCCGATCGTCCGCCTCCCGCCGCGCCTGGCTTCGCTGCCGCGACTCGAGAAGCTCGACCTGCGCTGGGTGACAACGCTCGAGGCGCCCGCCTGGCTCGTCGAACTCGAAGCGCGCGGCTGCGCGATCTACCGCTGAGGCCTCAGGTCGACTGCGTCGTGTCCGGCAGGCCGAGGATCCGCTTGGAGACGATGTTGTTCTGGATCTCGGCCGAGCCGCCGTAGATCGACATCGCCTTGCCGAAGAGCCAGGCCTGCACCGCCTCGGTTTCCTCGGCGGTGAAGTTCGCGTCGCCCCAGCCGAGCCCCTGAGTCCCCATGATCTCGAGCGTGAGCTCGGCGCGCGTCTGGGCGACGGTTGTCGCCGAGTTCTTCAGCACCGAGTTGGCGTTGCTGGGATTGGCGTTGTTCTTCGACTCCGCCACCGCGCGCGCCAGCGTCAGGCTGTGCGCCTTGGCCTGCATCAGGTGCTCGGCGAGCCGCGTGCGCAGGTCGGAGTCGGCGATCCGGCCCTTGTCGTCGACGCCGACGTACTTCTTGGCCAGCTCCTGCAGCGAGCCGCCGCCCGCGCGGCCTGCGCCGCCGCCCGGCGCGCCGGTCTGGCTCGCGCGCTCGTGCTGCAGCAGGCGCTTGCCGACGGTCCAGCCCTGGTTGATCGGACCCAGCATGTCGTTCTTCTCGCCCCGCGCGTCGGTGAAGAACGTTTCGCAGAACGGCGAAGCGCCGGAGATCAGCTTGATCGGTCGCGTCTCGACTCCGGGCTGGCGCATGTTGACGAGCATGAAAGTGATGCCGTCGTGCTTCTTGGCCTGGAAGTCGGTGCGGGTCAGGCAGCCGCACCAGTCAGAGTACTGCGCGCCCGAGGTCCAGATCTTCTGGCCGTTGATCTTCCAGTGGTCGCCCGCGTCCTCGCACTTGGTCTGCAGCGATGCGAGGTCGGAGCCGGCGTTGGGCTCGGAGTAGCCGACGCACCAGCGCACATCGCCCCTCACGATCGGCGGGATGTGGCGCTGTTTCTGGTCCTCGGTGCCGTAGTCCAGGATCGTCGGCCCGATCATGGTGATGCCCATGCCGAAAGCCACCGGGTTGTAGGCGCCGGCGCGCGCCATCTCCTGCTGCACGATCCGGCCCTTGGCGATGCTGAGGCCGCCGCCGCCGTAGGCGGCCGGCCAGGTTGGCGCGGTCCAGCCCTTGGCGCCCATCCGCTCCTTCCAGAGCTTGGCGTCGCCCTCGACTTGCTCACCGCCCTCGATCTCGGCCATGCCGGCGCCGCGCCCGCGCAGCGACTTGGGGAAGTTCGCCTCGAACCAGGCGCGAGCCTCGGCCCGGAAGGCCTCGAGCTCCAGATCGGCCGATCCATCCATCGTTGTCGTTCCCACTCTCGCGGCCGGGTTCTCGCCGGCGTCGACTGCAGACCATACGGCCCTGCCGTTGCGTCTGCCTAGCCGCCGCTAGCGGTGCGCGTCGATCAGCTGCGTCACCGCAGCGCGGCAGAGATCCGGGTGCTCGAGCCACATCTGGTGGGTCGCGTCCGGGAAGGTGACGCGCTTGACCCCGGGGATCAGCCGCTCGAGCTCGGCGTCGATCACGCCGAGGAACGGATAAGACTTCGCGCCGGACAGCATCAGCGTGGGCAGCTTGATCGCCGCAACGTCGGCGGCCCGCATCTCGGGGAACAACGTGCCCGTGGGGAGCATCACCTCCCATTCGCGGGCGTCCTTCAGCGTGTCGGCCTTCTGCTGGTCGGTGAACTTGTCCCAGGCGCCGGGATCGCCGCGGACGTAGTCGATGAACGTCGCCACGCCCGCCTCGTCCTTCCCCTTGGCGAACGCCGCCCGCATCGGCGCCACCATGTGCGCCATGATGTCGTCGTACATCGCCTTGCCGTCCTTGGCCTGATCAGGCGGCAACTGCTTCAGCAGCGATACGGCAGGCGCTTCGGCCAGCGTCAGCGTGTGGATCAGCTCGGGGTGCTGGATGGCGAGGATCAGCGCGGTCAGCGCGCCGAACGAGTGGCCGACGATATGCGCCGGCGCGAGGTTCAACCGCACGATCATCGCCGCCAGGTCGTTGGAGTCGGTGATCGCCGAGTACCCCTTGATCGGCCGATTGTCGTTCGGCCAATTGTAGCGTCGGCTGTAGGCGAACGGCCGATAGCGATCGGCGAACGGCTCGATCTGGTCGTTCCAGTAGGTGTAGTCGCTGAGCGAGCCGTGGACGAAGATCACCGCCTCGCCCAGGCCGTCGGTGACGTAGTGCAGCCGTGTCCCGTCAGGCAGGTCGACGACCTCGGGCGGCGGCGGCGGGCGCAGCTGCGGCGGCGCCTGGGGCGGCGCGGTAGGCCGCTTCGCAGGCGATCGTCTGGCCGCCGCGGTGGCGCCCACAGGCGCGAGCCCGGTGGCGGCGGCCGCAGCCATGGCGGCGATCGCGTTACGTCGGGTCGGCGCGCTCAAATGTGCAGCACCCGCCCGTACGCGTCCAAGGACGCTTCGTGCATGGCCTCGCTCATCGTTGGATGCGGGAACACCGTCGCGAAGAGATCTTCTTCCGTCGCTTCGAGGGTCATGGCCAGAGCGAAACCCTGGATCTGCTCGGTGACCTCGCCGCCGATCATGTGCGCGCCGACCAGAGCGCCGGTCTCTGCGTGGAACACCGTCTTGACGAACCCCTCGATCTCGCCGGCCGCGATCGCCTTGCCGTTGGCGCGGAAGGGGAACCGGCCCACCTTGACCGTGATCCCCTGCGCCTTGGCCGCGGCCTCCGTGAGGCCGACCGACGCGATCTGCGGGCTAGAGTAGGTGCAGCCGGGGATCGGCGCGCTGAGCGCGGGCGAGGAGAAGCCGGCGATGTGTTCGGCGCAATGCACGCCTTCGTGCATCGCCTTGTGCGCCAGCCACGGCGCTCCGGCGACGTCGCCGATCGCAAACAGCCCTTTCACGTTGGTGGCGCCATGGCCGTCGATCGCGACATGGCCGCGGTCGAGCTTCACGCCGAGGTCTTCGAGCCCGATCCCTTCGACGTTGGCGGCGATGCCGACCGCAACGATCGCCTTTTCGGCCGCCAGGCGCTCTGCCTTGCCGCCCGCTTCGAGTTCCAGCCCTACGCCGGACGCGCTCTTGGTGAGCTTCGTCACCTTCGCGCCGACGCGGAACGCGATCCCACGGCGTTCGAACGCCTTCTGCGCCGCCGCCGAGACCTCCTCGTCCTCGATCGGCAGGATCCGCGGCAGCGCCTCGACGACGGTCACGTCGGCGCCCAGCGCGCGGTAGAAGCTGGCGAACTCGATCCCGATTGCGCCGGAACCGACGATCAACAGCGATTTCGGGCAGGCGGCGGGAACCATTGCTTCGCGATAGGTCCAGACCTGCTTGCCGTCGGCCTCGAGCCCGGTGTCCGGGAAGGTCCGGGCCCGCGCGCCCGTCGCCAGGATCACGCCCTTGGCGGCGGTCAGCGTCCGCTCGCCGCCGTCCTTCAGCGTTACGATCACGTTCGGCGCGGCGTCCCCCTTCGAAAGCTTCGCCTCACCGTCGACGACGGTGACCTTGTGCTTGCGCATCAGGAACGCGACCCCGCCGGAGAGCTGCTTGGCCACGGCGCGCGAGCGAGCGACCACCTTGGCGAAGTCGTAAGCGCGGTCTTTCGCCGAAAGCCCAAAGTCGCCGAGATGGCCGAGCTGGTCGTAGACCTCGGCCGTCTTCAGGAGCGCCTTGGTCGGGATGCAGCCCCAGTTCAGGCAGACGCCGCCTAGGTTCTCGCGCTCGACGATGGCGGTGGACAGCCCCAGCTGGCTGGCGCGGATCGCCGCCACGTAGCCGCCAGGCCCCGCGCCGATCACCACCACGTCGAACGCATCGGCCATCTAGAGCACGGCCTCGATCGCCGAAGTCAGCGCTTCGGGCTTGTCGGTCGGTGCGAACCGGCGCACCGGCTCGCCCTGTCGGTCGATGAGGAACTTGGTGAAGTTCCACTTGATCCCCTCGCTGCCGAGCACGCCCTTCCTGGCCTTCTTCAGGTACCTCCAGAGCGGGTGCGCCGAGGGGCCGTTGACGTCGACCTTCGCCATCATCGGGAAGCTGACGTCGTAGGTCAGCGAGCAGAAGTTGGCGATCTCGGCTGCATCGCCGGGCTCCTGCGCGCCGAACTGGTTGCAGGGAAAGCCGATCACCGTGAAGCCACGGTCCTTGTAGCTCCGGTACAGCTGCTCCAGGCCAGCGTACTGTGGCGTGAACCCGCACTTGCTCGCGGTGTTGACGATCAGAAGCGCCTGGCCGCGCCAATCGGCCAGCGAGGCGGGCTGGCCGTCCAGGGTCTGGGCTTCGAAGTCGTAGATGCTCATGAGGGCGCCTTTGCGGAGTTGGCGTAGGTGACATCGACCATCGTGACCGTCGCCTGTCCCTCGGTCTGAGGCCGCGCCAGGACGACCAGCATGCGGTTCGTGGCCTTGTCGGCGAAGGCCGCCTGGCGCTGCGTCGGCGCAGTGTTGCTGGCGGCAGGCGCCTGCATCTCGGTCAGGCCGTCAGACGCCGCCTGTGCGCGGTACCAGGCGATCACCTGATCCGGGCTGTCGGTGGTCGTCATGAGGTCGGCCGACTCCGGCCCCAGCCCCATGCTCATCACCTGCTGTGAGCCGGGATAGAGCCTGACGTACGCGGGCAGGTCCTTCGGTGGGGTCTTGTCCATCTTGATGCAGCCGCCGAGGGCCGCCAGGGCCGCGAATGCAGTGAGCCATCTCTTCATCGGCGATGCGGCCCTCCCCCGGCCTAGACGATCATCGTGATCGGATCCTCGATCAGCGCCTTGAACGCCGAGAGCCAGCGCGCGCCGATCGCCCCGTCAACCACCCGGTGATCGCAGGTGAGCGTCACCGTCATCATGGTCGCGACCGCCAGCTGATCGCCGCGCACG
Source organism: Caulobacteraceae bacterium (assembly GCA_035541575.1). Taxonomy (GTDB): domain Bacteria; phylum Pseudomonadota; class Alphaproteobacteria; order Caulobacterales; family Caulobacteraceae; genus Acaudatibacter. The sequence goes on from DATKMZ010000179.1 coordinate 8,353, forward strand.
ACCGCCCGCTTCTCGCCGACACCCACCGACAGGATCGCACCCTGCGGCTCGTTGATGATCGAGGCGAAGCTCGTCACCCCGAACATCCCGAGATTGGATATCGAGAAGGTGCCGCCCTGGAACTCATCGGGCTTCAGCTTGCGGGTGCGCGCCCGCTCGGCGAGGTCCTTCATCTCGCGCGCAATCTCGGCCAGGCCCTTGGTCTCGGCGGCGCGGACGATCGGAGTGATCAGGCCGCCTTCGATCGCAACCGCCACGGCGATGTCCGCATGGTGGTGGTAGGCGATGCCCTCGGGCGTGTAGCTGGCGTTGGCGTCCGGCTGGCGCTTCAACGCAATCGCGGCGGCCTTGATCACCATGTCGTTGAGGCTGACCTTGATCCCTTCCTTCTCGAGCAGGTCGTTGACCTTGGTCCGGGCGGCCAGCAGCGCGTCGATCTGAAGGTCGATCGTCAGCGGAAAGTGCGGCACGTCGCGGAACGAGTCCGTCATCCGCCGGGCGATCGTGCGCTTCATCCCGTCGAGCGGGACGAGGTTGTAGGAGCCGGGGGCGATCCCCTGCTGCTCCAGGGAGAGCACCCTGTGCGTCTCGGCGGCTGTCTCGGCGCCCGGCCTCGCGGCGGCAGACGCCGGGGCGGCTGCCGGCCGGGTTTCGCCTGGCGCGCCTCTCAGTCCCTCGACGTCGCGCCGGATGATCCTCCCGTGCGGCCCCGACCCTTTCAGCTCGCTCAGATCGACGCCGGCCTCCTTCGCGAGCCGCCGGGCGATCGGGCTGGCGAACACTCGGTCCCCAACCTGGCCCACCGTAGCCCTCAACGTCGACGGCGGTGGCGGAGAGCTCCCTCCACCGCTTCGCGGTCCCCCTCCCCCTGCGGGGGAGGAGAGAGCTGGCTTCTGCTCCCCCTCGGGGGGAGCTGTCGGCGCAGCCGACGGAGGGGACGTTGCGGCCGCCTCGCCGTCTCCCTTCAGCCGCGCAATCGGCGTATTGACCTTCACCTCGTCGGTCCCTTCGGGCACCAGGATCGCCTCGACCACGCCCTCGTCGACGGCCTCGACCTCCATCGTCGCCTTGTCGGTCTCGATCTCGGCGATGACGTCGCCGGAGCG
>DATKMZ010000180.1:0-76845 GCA_035541575.1 Caulobacteraceae bacterium
GATCACGCCCTCCTCGTCGCGACCGAGCTCCGCGACGAGGTCGCCGCGATGGTCGCAGATGAACGAGCTGCCATAGAACCGCTGGCCGCCGCCGGGGTAGTTCGGCCATGGCTCGAAGCCGGTGCGGTTGGCGCCGACCACGGGGATCACGTTGGAGACGGCGTGGCCCTGCATCGCCCGCCGCCAGGGCTGGGCGGTGTCGAGCGTCGGATCGTGCGGCTCCGAGCCGATCGCGGTGGGGTAGAACAGCGCCTCCGCGCCCAGCAGCGTCATCGCCCGCGCCGCTTCCGGGAACCACTGGTCCCAGCAGATGCCGACGCCAAGCCGGCCGAAACGCGTCGCCCAGACGCGAAACCCGGTGTCGCCGGGCCGGAAGTAGTACTTCTCCTGGTAGCCCGGCCCGTCGGGGATGTGGCTCTTGCGGTAAACGCCGATGAGCGAGCCGTCAGCGTCGGCCATCACTACGCTGTTGAAGTAGTGCGGGCCTTCGCGCTCGAAGATCGAGACCGGCAGCACCACGCCGAGTTCGCCCGCCAGCGGCGACAGCGCTTTCACGCAAGGGTGCTCGCGCCACGGATGCGCCTCGGCGAACCAACGCTCTTCCTGCGCGACGCAGAAGTACGGGCCCTGGAACAACTCGGACGGCAGGATCACCTGCGCGCCTTTCGCCGCGGCCTCGCGGACGAAGGCCGCAGTCTTGGCGATGTTCGCCGCCAGATCCTCGCCGTAGGACGCCTGGATCGCCGCCACGGTCAGCGTGCGCGCCATCAGGCCGGCTCCTGCTGGGTGATGCAGTGGAACGAGCCGCCGCCGGTGAGCAGGTGCGTCGATGGCAGGGCGATCACTTCACGGCCCTTGAACACCTCCCTGAGCGCGCCGACCGCGAAGCCGGCTCGGCGTTCGCTGTACATCGGGACGATGACGGCGCGGTTGGCGATGATGAAGTTCATGTGCGAGGCGGGCGCGAAGAGGCCATCGTGGCCGATCACCCGGCCGGGCGAGGGAATGCGCACGATCCGCAAGGTGCGACCCGCGGCGTCGCTCTGACCGTCGAGGTCGCGCGCCGCGGCGTCGTAGATGCCGGCGTGGGGGTCGTCGTCGCCGAACGAGACCGGGATCGCCACCACGCCAGGGGCTATGAAGCGCGCCAGGTTGTCGACGTGGCCGTCGGTGTGGTCGTTGAGGAGCCCCTTGTTCAGCCAGACCACTTTGCGCGCGCCCAGCGCCTCGCGAAGCGCCGCTTCGGCCCTGGCCTCGGTCCAGTCGCGGTTGCGGTTGGGGTTGAGCAGGCACTCGCGCGTCGTCAGCACCGTGCCTTCGCCGTCGTGGTCGAGCGCGCCGCCCTCGAGCACGAAGTCGTAGCGCTCGAGCGGGGTCTCGGCGGCCGCGGCCAGCTGCTCGGCGACGCTGTCGTCGCCTGGCAGCACGTACTTGCCGCCCCAGCCGTTGAAGCGGAAGGCGACGGCTGAGGGGCCGGCGAAGATCGGGCCGGTGTCACGCAGCCAGATGTCGCCGAAATGACCGGGCAGCAACTCGACGCCGGCGACGCCGTCCAGCAGGCGGCGCGCGGCCCTGGCCGCGGCTTCGCCGTCGGTCATCAGGCGCACCCGCTCGCCACCGATCTCGGCGAGCGCGCGGGCGAGCATCGCGGCCTCGGCCTGCGCGGGCGCGAGGTCGTCTTCCCAGAGCTCCGGATGGCTCGGAAAGCCGACCCAGATCGCCCGGTGCGGCGACCACTCGGCAGGGACGGTCATGCTCATGGGCCGCTTAGATAGTATCGCTCCGTACAAGAAAAGGGCGGCCCCGAAGGACCGCCCCTTACCCCGATCCGCGCTGAACGGAGCGCGTCAGAACTTGAAGCGGATGCCCATCTTGATCACCCAGGTCGGCACCGGCGGCGAGGCGAGGCTCTGGACGGTGCTGAACTGGTTGACGCCGGCGGCCGTCACCGGCGGGCGGAAGGTGTTGAACTGATAGAAGTTGCCCCGGCCGGCGGCGCAGACCGGGAAGTTGCCGACGCCCGGGACGACGACCCCGGAGAACTGGCAGTTGCTCGCCACCACCGGCGCGAACACGTAGGGGAAGCCCACCTGGTTATCGATGCCCCAGTTCTTGTTGATCAGGTTCGGCAGGTTGATGATGTCGAGATAGAACTCGCCCTTGGCCCCGTGCTTGGCCTCGCCCGGGAACCAGGCCGGAAACTCCTGGGCGAGCTGCAGGTCGGCGGTGAGCACGTCCGGCGAGCGGAATGCGTTCCGAGGCGCGATCGAACCGGCGTACTTAATGAGCCCGCTGTTGTGCAGGAACGTGTTGAAGGCGGCCAGGTTGAACGCCGCGCCGTAGGTCACGATCGGGTCGCTGGTGGCCGTCACGTTGCCGCTGGCGTCCGTTTTCGGCACGTAGAGCAGCTGGTGCGTGGTCGACGTCGCCGCCTGCCCGAACAGCTGGTCGAACGCGCCGTTGAACGACGGCGAGAGGCAGGTCGAGCTCGACGTCGTGCAGAAAGCGTAGCTGAACGGCAGCCCTGCGCGGTCGAGGAGGAACAGCCGCACCGAGGTGCGGTTGTCGCCAAAGAAGGCGTGCGAGTAGTCGACCGTGACACGGTGCTCGTAGAGGATCTGGTAGACCGACGTGGCCACGCCCGGATGGTTCGGGTCGGCCGTGATCTGGTTGTTGAAGTTGCTCGTCGCCACCGAACTGGTCGCGGCCGAGACGTCGCGGACGTTCTGGTGCGAGTAGGTGTAGTCGAGCGTCAGGCCCAGGTCCGGGAACGACTTCGTTATGCCGATCGCCCAGACGATCGCGTCGCCGCCTTTGCTGTTGGTGAGCAGGATGTCGGACCCGGAGCTGCGGGTCGTGCCGGCCGGCAGCCAGGGATAGGGCCGGGCCGGCGGCACGGCGAGGTTGTTGGGGTTGGCGCTGTAGCGGGTCGGGTCGAAGATCGGCCGACCGTCCGGCGCCACTGTCGACGGGATGCCGAGCTGCGCAGCGCGCGCCGGCGTCATCAGGTACTGCAGCTCCCACAGATCCTGCCAGAGGATGCCGTCCTGGGTCCACGAGCCCAGCACGTCGGCATGGATGCGCCAGTCGGCCCCGAGATACTTGAAGTAGGGGCTGTACTTGGTGAAATCGTTGAAATCGATGTCCTTGACGATGCTGATCGACGCCTTCCACGTCGACGGCGGCGTGAAGCGCGGATTCAACGCGTTGGCGATGCCTGCGCCGGCATTGGCGATCGCCGTGATGTCGGCCTGGACGTTGGCGGGGATCGACGAGCCGGTCACGCCGGTCAGCGCCGAGGTGCCGGCGGTGGTGAGCGCAGTGCCCTGCGCGGCGCAGTTCAGCGTCGTGCAGGTGTAGGTCTTGAGCCCCAGCAGGTTACCCGGATTGGTGTAGCTGTCGTAGGTGTAGACACCCGGATTACCGCCTGAGAACAGGCCGAAGCCGCCCGTCACCGTGAACGTCGGATCGGGGTGGTAGTTGAACCCGATCCGCGGCATGAGCACGTTCTCGCCGTTGATCGTCCGGTTGTTCACGAAGCCGTATTGGGCGACGAAGCGCGGGTTCAGGCGCGGCGCGGTGCTGCTGCTGTACTGCTCGTACCGCAGGCCGCCGCGCAGCGTGAGCTCGGGCGTGACGTGCCATTCGTCCTCCGCATACACCGTGTCGGTGAACGTCTCGGCGCTGGTCGCGGCGGTGTTCGGGTTGTTGTCGAAGGCGTTCTGATAGGTGAGCGCGCAGGCGACGTGCGCCTGCAGGTTGGTGAAGACGTTGTTGGTGCCGCCGACCGCCGCGCCCGGACCGCAAGCGGTCGAGAACGTGTAGACGCCGGTGGCGTCCTGGACGAACAGGTCGAACTCGTCGAGCTTCTCGCGCTCGTAGCCCCCCAGCAGGATGTGGTCGCCGACCTTGTAGTTGGCCTTGAACTTGATCTGCTGGTCGACGTTGCCGAGGTTGTTCGCCTGGCGCGAAATGTCCGGCCCAAGGAAGATGGTGCCCGAGGTCGGCAGGTTGACCTTGAACTCGGCGAAGGGTCCGGTGAACAGCAACGTCGGGCTTTCGACGTCCTTGTGTGTATATTCGATCTCGGTCGAAAGCTGATCGGTCCAATGCGAGGTCAGGTCGACGGTCCAGGCGACGAGCTTCTGCTCGAAATTGTAATCGTTGGACTGCAGGTTGAGGATCTTGCTCGACGTGCTGCCGTTGGGGACGTTGTAGGTAGTGCCGTCCGTATTCTGATAGGCGACGAACAGGTGCTGGTTGTCGGTGATGTACCAGTCCCACCTGGAGAAGATCTTGGTGTCGATCACGGGACCGGTGCCGCCGTAGTTGAGCGGATCGTAGCCGTAGCCGCCGGCTGCCGTCGCCGCCTTCAGCACAGTCTGGGTGTTGTTGACGTCCGCCTGGAACACGCCCGCGATCGGGTTGGCGCCGGGTTGGTCCTGCGGATTGAACGTCGCCGCGCCGACGCCGGTGTACTGGCTGTAGCCAAAGAAGAAGAACATCCGGTCGGGCCAGATCGGGCCGCCGATCGTGAAGGACGACTGCTTGTCGTCGAAGTGCGTCGTCACCAGACGATCGGGCGCGCCCGGCACCGTCCTCAGCGCCTCGCCGCCGATGTGCTTGCCGGATAGGTCGCTCGAATCCCAGCTGTAGTCGGCCGAGCCGTGGAAGGTGTTGGTGCCCGACTTGGTCACCACGTTCAGCACGCCGCCCTGGAAGTTGCCGTACTGCACCTCGTAGGGCGCGACCTCCACGTTGAAGGCCTGGACCACGTCGATGGAGAACGGCGAGCGCTGGGTGGGGTAGCCGGAGTTGTTCAGCCCGAAGTCGTCCGACTGGCGCACGCCGTCGAGGTAGATGGTGTTGAAGTGGTTGTTCGTGCCGGCGATCGTCATGGCGTTGGAATTCGCCGCGTCGATCGTCACGAACGGGTTCATCCGCGCCAGATCCTTCAGGTCGGCGGCGAACGATGGGGCTCTCTGGATGTCCGTCGCGGTGAACACCGTGCGCGGGCCGGTCTGCACGATGGCCGCCTTGCTGGCGGGCGCCGCCGTGACGACGACTTCAGCGACCTGCGCGCCGCCGGCGATATCAACGTCGAGCTGGTAGGGCGCGCCCAACGGTATCGAGCCGACGTCGGCGGTCTGGCTGGCCTTGTCGGGCGCGATCGCGGTGACCTTGTAGGGGCCGCCCACGGGGAGGTTGTTGACGTTGTAGAAGCCGTCGCTGCTGCTGGTGGTCGAGACCGTCACGCCCGTGGCGACGTTGGTCACCTTGATCTGTGCGCCCGCGACCGCCTTGCCGCCTTCGGTGATGTGCCCGGCGACGCCGCCGGTGATTTCCTGTGCGAACGCCGTGGTTGAGGCTGCGAGCGCGAGCACGCCCAACGCTACGCCGGCGGCGAGCTTTCTTGTCAGCATTGAGATCCCCCTCTCGGCGTCGTCACGGCCCCACGCGCGGCGATCGTCGCAGCTTGCGATTTAACCGCGCTGCTTGAACGATGCACGACAGAAATGTAACAGCCCGATGACAGTGCGGCCGAAGCACGGCCGCGGCGAAAATCTATTGCTTTCCGCCGCCTAGTTGTTGTGCAGAGCAGCAACGCGAGCCACCATGGCTAGGTCGTGACCCCCAACGAATTTTCTGTGGATGACGTCCGTCGACCCGACGAGGCGTGGGCCTGGGCGGTCGGCCTGACCGTGCTTCTGACCGCCGCACGGCTGGTGGCGATCCGGCTGAGCCCCCTGCAACTCTACCCGGACGAGGCGCAATACTGGCTGTGGTCACGCCATCTCGACTTCGGCTACTTCACCAAGCCGCCGCTGGTGGCCTGGCTGATCCGGGCGACGACGCTCTTCAACAGCGCCGAGCCGCTGGTGCGGCTCTCCTCGCCGCTGCTGCACGGCGCGGCGGGGATCTGCCTCTACCGGGCGGCGCGGCGCCTTTACGACAGCCGCACCGCGCTCTTCGGCCTACTGGTCTACGGCCTGACGCCGGCGGTGCAACTGGGCGCGTTCGTGATGTCGACGGACACCCCGCTCGTCGCCTGCCTCGCCGCCGCCCTCTGGGCCTACGCCGCGCTCACCTCGGAGGCGACGCGCCGGCGCTGGATTCCCGGCGCCTGGCTCGGGCTCATGCTGGGGCTTGCGTTCCTGGCCAAGTACGCCGCGCTCTACGCCGCGATCGGCGTCGCCGCCCACGCCGCCTTGGATCGCGACGCCCGCAAGGCCTGGACGCCGGGCGCGCTCGCGGCGGCGTTCGGGGCGTTCGCGCTGATGGCGGCGCCGAACCTGATCTGGAACGCCGCCCACCGCCTCGCCGCGTTCGGCCACCTGACCCAGGAAGCGGCGTGGGGCGCGCGCAAGGGCGGGATCGGCGAGGCGCTTGCTTTTCTCGGCAGCCAGTTCGGGGTGTTCGGCCCGATTCCGTTCGCCGTGCTGATCGGCGGCGCGATCTGGCTGGCGGCGCGGCGGCGGCTGCATCGAAGCGACCTGCTGCTGGTCTGCTGGGCCGCGCCGGCGCTGCTGATCGTGCTCGGCCAAGCGTTCATGGCCGGGGCCAAGGCCAACTGGGCGGCGGCCTCTTTCGCGCCCGGCTCGATCCTGGTCGCGGCCTGGATGCTGCGATGGGGCCGGCCCCGCGTGCTGATCTTCGTCCTGGCGAGCCACGCGCTGCTCGCGCTCGGCGGCCTGGCCGTCGTGCTGGCGCCGCCGCTGGCCGACCGGATCGGGCTGTCGGTCGCGCTGCGCGGCGTGCGCGGCGGGCGCGAGGCGACCGAGCTGCTGATCGGCGAGGCGAAGGCGCAGCAGCTCGCCGGCCCGCTGACGGCCGTGGCGATCGACGAGCGCGAGCTCTTCAACATCGTCGCCTACTACGGGCGTGACTACTTCGGCCAGGGGGGCCCGCCGCTGAAGGCCTGGCTGGCCGGCGCCTACCCGCAGAACCAGGCTGAGCTCGCCGCGCCGTTGACGCCCGCAGACGGGGCGCGGGTGCTGGCGGTGAGCCGCGACGGCGTGCACACGCCGGCGATGCGGGCGCAGTTCCAGAGCGCCGGCGAGACCGAGATCGGCCAGATCTGGCTCGGCCACGGCCAGCGCGTGCGCATGGAGATGTTCGTCGGCCAGACCTTCCGCGGCCCGGTGAAGCGCTAGAAGCCTCCTGGGCTGGCGCAGGCGCGCTTGGATCCCAACGCGGAAGCGCAGAGAAACCGCAGAGGCGCCGAGACAACGAGGCGGCGTTCCGCGCCTCATCTGCGTCTCTGCGCTGAAATGCTGCGCCTGCGGCCCTCTCGATGCAGGTCGGCCTTAGAGCGCGACCTCGAACGCCGCTTCTGTCTTGGCCTTGATCTCCTCGAGCCCAACCCCGGACGCGAGTTCGGTGAGCTTCACCTGGCCCCCGCCGATTTCGAACACGCCGAGATCGGTGATCAGCAGGTCGACGACGCCCGCCCCGGTCAGCGGCAGCGAGCAGCGCTTGACCAGCTTCGGCGCGCCGGACTTCTCGACGTGCTCCATCACCACCACGACGCGACGCACGCCGGCGACGAGGTCCATCGCCCCGCCCATCCCCTTCACCATCCTGCCTGGCACCATCCAGTTGGCGAGGTCGCCGTTCTCGGCCACCTGCATGCCGCCGAGGATCGAGAGGTTGATGTGGCCGCCGCGGATCATCGCGAACGAGTCGGCCGACGAGAAGTACGACGAGGCCGGCAGCTCGGTGATGGTCTGCTTGCCGGCGTTGATCAGGTCGGCGTCGGCCTCGTTGTCGAACGGAAACGGCCCCATGCCGAGCATGCCGTTCTCGCTCTGCAGCGTCACGTGCACCCCCTCGGGGATGTAATTGGCCACCAGCGTCGGGATGCCGATGCCGAGGTTGACGTAGAAGCCGTCCTGCAGCTCGCGCGCGGCGCGGGCGGCCATGTCCTCGCGGGTCCAGGCCATCAGACTTCCTCCCCGGCGGCGAACTCGCGCTTGCGCACGGTCATCTGCTCGATCCGCTTCTCGTAGACGGCGCCCCGAAGGATGCGGTCGACGAAGATGCCCGGAGTGACGATCTGGTCGTGGTCGAGCGCGCCGATCGGGACCAGCTCCTCGACCTCCGCGACCGTGACCGCGCCGGCGGTGGCCATCATCGGATTGAAATTCCGCGCCGTCTTTCGGTAGACGAGGTTGCCTTCGGCGTCGCCCTTCCAGGCCTTGACGATCGAGAGGTCCGCCTTCAGCGCCCGCTCCATCACGTAGAGCTCGCCGTCGAACTCGCGCACCTCCTTGCCCTCGGCCACCACCGTGCCGACGCCGGTCTTGGTGAAGAAGGCGGGGATGCCCGCCCCGCCGGCGCGGATGCGTTCGGCCAGCGTGCCCTGCGGATTGAACTCCAAGTCCAGCTTGCCCGAGAGATAGAGCTCGGCGAACAGCTTGTTCTCGCCGACGTACGACGAGATCATCTTGCGGATCTGCCCGCCGGCCAGCAGGACGCCGAGGCCGAAGTCGTCGACCCCGCAGTTGTTGGAGACGACGGTCAGGTCCTTTACCCCGCGCCTGCGGATCGCGGCGATCAGGTTCTCGGGGATGCCGCAGAGGCCGAACCCGCCGGCCATGATCGTCATGCCGTCGAAGAGCACGCCTTCCAGCGCCTCGGCGGCGGACTTGCGGACCTTGTCGGCCATCGCCTTCTCCCGCACTGCACAATGAACGCGCTCTCTGGCGCCGAAAGGCGTCGAATTCAACCGCGGCGACGCGCGGTCTCCGCTTGCGAGCGCATTCGCGCTAAAACGCGCGCCGAGGAGGCCCGCCTTGACCGAAACCCTCGCGGCGAGCGCCATCGCGCCCGTCCCGTTCAGCCTTTACGCCCGCGACTTCGACGCCTTCGCCGACGAGCTCGGGGCTTCGTTCGCCCGCTACGGTTTCGCCGTGATCAGCGATCATGGGCTCGACCAGGCGCGGATCGACGCAGCCATCGCCGACGCCAAGGCCTTCTTCGCGCTGCCGGAGGACGTGAAGCGTCGCTACAAGATCGAGGGCGTCTCCGGCCAGCGCGGCTACACCCCGTTCGGCGTCGAGACCGCCAAGGGCGCTGCGCACTACGACCTCAAGGAGTTCTGGCACGTCGGGCGCGAGCTGCCGCCCGGCCATCCCTACCGCGCCCGCATGCCCGACAACGTCTGGCCGGCCGAGGTCCCGACCTTCCGCGAGCGCGAGACCTGGCTCTACGACGCGCTCGAGCAGCTCGGCGACAAGGTGCTGCGCGCGATCGCCCGTTACCTGAAGCTCGATCCCGGGTTCTTCGCGTCCACGACTCATCTCGGCAACAGCGTGCTGCGCCTCCTGCACTATCCGCCGGTTCCGTTCGACGGCCCGAACGTCCGGGCCGGGGCGCACGAGGACATCAACACGATCACGCTCTTGCTCGGCGCCGAGGAAGCGGGGCTCGAGGTGCTCGACCGCGACGGGGCCTGGCTGCCGATCAATCCGCCGGCGGGCAGCGTCGTCTGCAACATCGGCGACATGCTGCAGCGGCTGACCAACCACGTGCTGCCGTCCACGACGCACAGGGTGGTCAATCCGCCGCCCGAGCGTCGCGGCGTTGCGCGCTACTCGACGCCGTTCTTCCTGCACTTCGCGCCGGACTACCTGATAGAGACGCTGCCGAGCTGCGTCACGCCCGATCGCCCCAACCGCTACCCGGTCCCGATCACCGCCAACGACTACCTCGAAGAGCGGCTGGAAGAGATCAAACTGAAGTGAGCCCCTCTCTGCTGTCCCTCCACCTCAGGGGGAGGGTGTCCGGAGCGGAGCGCCGGACAGGTGGGGGAGTAAGGTGCGTCACTCCGCCGGTTTAGCGGCCGGCGTCAGACTCCCCCACCCTCAAACGCTGCGCGGCCTGCCTCCCCGTGAAGGGAAGGAGAGCCGCGTGTGCGAAACCTAGAGCGCTTCGACGATCGTGACGTTGGCGAGGCCGCCGCCTTCGCACATCGTCTGCAGGCCCCACTTCTTGCCGCGGTTCCTCAGCGCGTGGATGAGCGTCGTCATCAGCTTGGCGCCCGAAGCGCCGAGCGGGTGGCCGAGCGCGATCGCGCCGCCGTTGACGTTGAGCCTGGCCGGGTCGGCGCGCAGGGTCTTCAGCCACGCCACCGGCACCGATCCGAACGCCTCGTTGACCTCGAAGAGATCGATGTCGTCGATGCTCATGCCGGCTTTCTTCAGCGCCCGCTCGGTCGCCGGCAGCGGCGCTTCGAGCATGATCACCGGGTCGTGGCCGATCACCGAGAGGTGGTGGATGCGCGCGATCGGATCGAGGCCGAGGTCCTTCAGACCCTTCTCGGAGACCACCATCACCGCAGAGGCGCCGTCGCAGATCTGGCTCGAGCTCGCCGCGGTGATCCGGCCGCCCTCGCGAAGCAGCTTCACGCCCTTGATCGCCTCCAGCGAGGCGTCGAAGCGGATGCCTTCGTCGACCGTGTGGTCGCTCTCGTTGCCCTCCGCGTCCTTGATCCGGATCGGCGTGATCTCGTCCTTGAACGCGCCGCCCTGCGTGGCCGCGATCGCCTTCTGGTGCGAACCGTAGGCAAAGGCGTCGATCTCGTCCTTCGTCAGCTGGTACTTCTCGGCCATCATCTCGGCGCCCATGAACTGGCTGAACTGGATACCGGGATAGCGCGCCTCCTGGCGCGGGCTCTTCGGCACGCCGAAGCCGTTCTGCGCCGGCAGCGAGACCGAGAGGCCCATCGGCACCCGCGTCATGCTCTCGACCCCGGCGGCGATGACGATGTCCTGCGTGCCGCTCATGATCGCCTGCGCGGCGAACTGCAGCGCCTGCTGCGAGGAACCGCACTGACGGTCGACGCTGGTCGCCGGCACGCTTTCCGGCAGCCGCGAGGAGAGCACGGCGTTGCGAGCGATGTTGGTCGACTGCTCGCCGACCTGCATCACGCAGCCCATCACCACGTCCTCGACGAGCGCCGGGTCGGCGCCGGTGCGGTCGAGTATGGAGTCGAGCACGGCGCCGGCGAGGTCGGACGGGTGCCAGCCGGCGAGCCTGCCGCCCTTGCGGCCTCCGGCGGTGCGGGTGGCGGCCACGATGTAAGCGGCTTCGGCCATGGAAAAGGTCTCCGGGAGAGTGGATGTCGCGAGCGCCCCTACCAGCCCGACGCCGCGTCAGCCAACGGCTTTGCGCCTGCCTGCCCGCCCGCGTCGCGTCAGGCGGTGTCCGCCGGCGGTCTCAGGCCGAGGCCTGCGGCCTCGAGATCGAAGTCGGCGAGGCGGGTGTTCGCCAGCGCGGCGAACCGGTCGACCAGCGCCGGCAGCTCGTCGGCGCATTCGACCAGGAACTCGAAAGCCTGCTCGCGGCCCGTGACAAGCTCCGACCGCTCGGGTTCCGGCGGCTGGCCGGCCAGGGCGTCGGTATGATCCAGCAGCCGCTCCAGCGCGAAGGTCAGGCGCGCCATGGTGGCGCTGGCGTGCGGGCGCAGCGCGGCATCGCGCACCATGAACAGGCGCTCGCGGTTACGGTCGTAGATCTCGATCTCGCGGCGCACCGCCCGGGCCATCCGGATCGTGATCGGCCCGAACGGATCGCCGCGCCCGTGCGCCGCGCGCAGCACGCTGAGTTGCAGGCTGAGCGTACGCAGCATCTCGCCGAACACCAGCGCCGCGTCCTCTTCCCGCTCGCGGCGGAACTGGCGTCGCTCGTACCAGGAGGCGCCGAACGAGCCGAGCGTCGCCACCACCGCGCCCAGCACCACAGCGCCGAGCGTCGAGGCGTCGCCGACGGCGTCGAACGGCGAGGTCGACATGGCGCTAGTCCCGCAGCGCAGTGGTGAGTGAGCGCAATGGCTGACTGATCATCCGGCTCGGCCCCGACCCACGACGCCGAGACCGTACGCCCGGGGCGGCCGCCCGACAAACACGGACGCTCTACCGGGCCCGCATCCGCGAGGCCCGCGGCGTACGCGTTCAGTCCATTCCGTAGAACTGCTTCGCGAACGGGCCGCCGAAGAACACCTTGCCGAGCCCCCGCGCGGCCTGATCGAGCGCGAACGCGCGGTGCGGCGCGCCCCTGAGCCACTGCGCGGCGGCGACCAGACCGAAGACGCCGGCCTGGAGCGCCCCGGTCGCCATGAACCGCGCGACGCCCGCCCAGTCCGGCGGTTCGGCGGTGGCGCAGCCGAAGGTGGGGCCTTGGCCGAAGGCGAAGGCGCGCTCGAGCGCGTAGCGCAGCGTCAGGCGCTCTGGCACGGGGTCCTCGAACACCAGCGCCTCGTGCGCCCAGGCGAAGCGTGCGCCGGCGCGCTGCATGACGCCGAACAGGTGGTCGTCCTCGCCGCCGATCCGGTTGCGTTCGGGCGCGAATGGCGCGGTCGGATGCGGCAACGCGGCCCTGCGGATCAGGCTGTTCCCGCAGCCATAGTAGTGGGCGATGACGCCGGTCTCGGCCGGCCCTTCGCGGGAAAAGAACTGCTCGAGGTAGTCTCGGTGCTGCTCGATCCGCGCCGGGGCGCGCGCCTTGACCGGGCCGAACACGACGTCCGCGCCGTAGCGCGCTTGCGCGGCGATCAGCGCCGCGAGCCAGCCCGGCGAAGCTTCTTCGTCGTCGTCCAGGAAGGCCACGAGGTCGCCCGTCGCGGCCGCCATCGCGGCGTTGCGGGCGTTGGCGACGCCGGCCGCCGGCTCGTGCACGTAGCACATATGGAACGGCGACTCGGCCTCGAGCTGGCGGACGACCGGCTCGGCCGACGGAACGGCGTCGTTGTCGACCACCACCAGCTCGAGCGCGGCGGGGTCGACGCCGGTCTGGCGGAACATCGAGCGGACCGCGACGGCGAGCCCCTCGGGCCGGCGCTGCGTCGCGATCGCGAGGCTGACGCTGAGACGCGGCCGCGCCATCGGCGTCGCGCTGGGCTGAGCGTCGTCGAGCTTGAGGTAGGCCGGCGGCGCGAGCGAGCGTCGGTCGAGCAGCGAGAGCATCGTCTTGACGCGGGTTCCCAAAACCGGACCGGAAGCGGCCCCTCCGCCGACCGCCAGCAAGCCGCGCGCCGCGTGACGGCGGCAGCGCATCAGTCTAGAGGGACGGTCCCTCGAAATCGGAGAAGGAAGGAGCTCTTCCCGTGCGCCTGCCCAGGGCCCGGCTCGAACAGGTTCTCGCCCGCTTCCAGGAAGTGGAGGCGCGGATGGCGGCCGCCACGGACGGCGCAGAGGTCGTGCGCCTGGCCAAGGAGCATGCCGAGCTGAAGCCGGTCGCCGAGGCTGCCGAGCGCTACCAGAAGGCGCTGACCCAGCGCGCCGAACTGGAGGAGCTGGCCGCCGGCGACGACGCCGAGATGGCGGCGCTGGCGAGGGAGGAGCTTGGCGAGCTCGACGCGCGTCTGCCGCAGCTGGAGCGCGCGCTCGCCCTGCTGCTCGCGCCGCGGGACGCCGACGAGAACGCCTCGGCGATCCTAGAGGTGCGCGCCGGCACGGGCGGGGACGAAGCCGCGCTCTTCGCCGGCGACCTCTTCCGCATGTACCAGCGCTACGCCCAGACGCACGGCTGGAAGGTCGAGGTCGAGAGCGAGAGCGAGGGCGAGATGGGCGGCTTCAAGGAGATCATCGCCTCGATCGAGGGCGAGGGCGTCTTCGGCCGGCTGAAGTTCGAAAGCGGTGTTCACCGCGTGCAGCGGGTGCCCGAGACAGAAGCGCAGGGCCGCATCCACACCAGCGCCGCGACGGTCGCCGTGCTGCCCGAGCCGGAAGATGTGGCGATCGAGATCAACGACGCCGACATCCGCATCGACACCTACCGCTCGTCCGGCGCCGGCGGCCAGCACGTCAACAAGACCGACTCGGCGGTGCGCATCACCCACCTGCCGACCGGCATCGTCGTCACCTCGTCGGAGAAGTCGCAGCACCAGAACCGCGCCCGGGCGATGAAGGTGCTGAAGGCCAAGCTCTACGAGCAGAAGCGCGAGGCGCTGGCGGCGGAACGCTCGGAGTCGCGCAAGAGCCAGGTGGGCTCGGGCGACCGGTCGGAACGGATTCGCACCTACAATTTTCCGCAGGGCCGGGTGACCGACCACCGGATCAACCTGACGCTTTACAATCTGCCCAAGGTGATCGACGGCGAGGCGCTCGACGACGTGATCGAGCCCCTGATCGCCGAGGACCAGGCCGCGCGGCTGGCGACGCTGGAGGAGAACCTGCCGTAGGCGCTGCAACGCGCTGCGTCCTTCGAGACGCCCGCTCGCGCGGGCTCCTCAGGATGACGGAAAGTGGAGCCCCGCACCGTGTTCGCCATGGTGAGGAGCGCCGCAAGGCGCGTCTCGAACCATGCAAGGTCAGGCCGCGAACCGCGTGATGCGGCGCAGGAAATTGCCGACGTAGCCGACCTGGCGGAGCAGGAAACTCCGCGAGATGTGCATGGCCTCGCGCGGCGAGACGGTGAAGGCCTTGCCGACCGTGTCGGCCATCACCGCGCCCCGCTCGCCGAGCGGCTTGGGATCGGCGATCGTGGTGTCAATCGCGGTCTGGTGCTCGATCTCGGAGTTCAGCTCCGCTCCCGTGAGCGCCACCATCGCCGAGACCCAGACCCAGAGCATGTAGGCGACCATCGCGCCCAGCGAGCCGTAGGTGACGCCGAAGTGGGCGACGTTGTTGACGTACCAGGAGAACCCGAGCGAGACGCCGATCCAGACGGTGGCCGCCAGCACGCCGCCGAACACGACCCAGCGCCACTGCGCGTGCCGGCGGCTGGGTCCGTAGCGGTAGAGCAGGCAGAACGCGGTGACGGCGCTGAGGTAGGCGACCAGCCAGCGCACCGGGGCCCACCAGGCGCCGAACTCCCGAAGCCCGAGCTCGCGGAAGAACACCGGCGCGGCGATCAGCGCGCCGGCGACGACGGCGATGAAGATCAGCGCGATGAGAGTCGCCCCATACGTCACGAAGCTGCGTCGCACGTAGTCGCGCTTCTCGAGCTCGTCGAAGGTGATGTTGAGCCCGTCGAACAGCGATTTCATGCCGGCGTTGGCGCTCCAGACCGAAAGCAGCGTCGAGATCACGAACGCGACGCTCAGGGTCGCGTGCCGCTGTTGCGCGAGCCGCACCATCTGGCTGCTGATCAGGGTCACCACGTCGCGCGGCAACAGGCTGGAGATGTGGCTGAGCTGCCGCTCGACGGTGCTGACGTCGGAGAACAGCCCGTAGAGCGAGACGAACGCGGCGATGGCCGGGAACGTCGCGAGCAGGAGGTAGAACGTGATGCCGCCGGAGAGCGCCGGCAGCCGATCGCGCCCCATTTCCCGGTAGGTGCGCCAGAGGATGTCCTTCCAGCCGAGCGGCGGGATCTCCAGCGGCGAGCGCGCGCAGCGGCCGCGGCCGGGCTCGATCGCGTCGAGCTCGGCGGGAGTCGGCGCTTTCGGCTCGTGGTGGACGATCTTGCGGGCGCGGGGCCAGAGGGCGGCGGCGGCCATCGCCGCCATGGCGAACCATGGGGCCAGGTGGTAGGGCGCTTTGCCGCGCGTGCGGCCAGGTGCGACGCCCTGGCCCGCCGTCGGTTCGCTCATACTCACGCTCGCTTTGCGCGTATGCTTGCGTTTCGACTCCCGGCCCGGCAGGGAGGCGCCATGGCCGCCGCTATCGCCGCACTTTTTCGGCATCCGATCAAGGGGTTCTCGCCCGAAAAGGTGAAGCTTGCCCCGCTTTCGCCGGGAAACGCCTTCCCGGGCGATCGTCTGTACGCCCTCGAGGACGGCCCCAGCGGCTTCGATCCAGCCCGTCCGGCGTTCATTCCGAAGCAGCGATTCGCGGTGCTGGCGAAGATCGCCGAAGTCGCCAAGGCGAGGACCCGGCTCGACGACGCCACGGGACTTTTCCACGCCGAGGCCGAGGGCATGCCGAAGTTCGCCGGCGATCTGGCCGAGCCGGAGGGTCGGACGGCGTTCGCGGCCTGGGTGACCCGGCTTCTGGGCGAGGCGGCTTCCGGCCCGTTGCGGCTTCTCGACGGCGAGGGTCACCGGTTTCTCGACCATCCCTCGGGCCATGTCTCGATCGTCAACCTGGCGAGCGTACGCGATCTTGAACAACGGCTAAGTACGTTTCTCGATCCGCTACGTTTTCGCGCCAATGTGTACGTCGAGGGCTGGCCGCCCTGGGCGGAGAACGACTGGACCGGCCGGCCGATTGCTCTGGGCGAAGTGGAGACGGAAGTCTTCAAGCCGATCGTCCGTTGCGCCGCGCCGGGGGTCGATCCGGCCACGGCGATTCGTGACCTCGATGTTCCGGCCGAACTCTACCGCCTCTACGGCCACGCGCACTGCGGCATCTATGTGCACGTCAAGCAAGCTGGCGTGATCGCCGACGGCGACCCGGTCAGCCAGCCCGCCTAGAGCCTGGTGGGGTTCGGAGAGCGCGATTCGTGGGGTCTGGTGATTTCGCCCGGCCCCATCGTGCTCCAGGCGGTTGCGTGGCGGGCGCGGCGCGTGGCATAGCTCGCGCAGGAGACCACTCGATGCGTGGAACAACCTGAGAGCCAACCGCTCCGCCTGACCGAGACCTTCGACGGCCTCGCGTCTCCGCATCTCTCCTTGCTCGGATCTCCCATGTCGTTCTTCCGCAACGACGCAATCAATCGCGTCAACCTGCAGGGCGCAATCCAGGCGCTCGCACAGGGCGCAGGACAGTTGTTCCTGCTCGTGTTCCTCCTGCACGCCGGCGTCCCGGCGCCGGTGGCGTTGCTGGAGCAGGCGGCGATCGTCGCCCTGCGCTTCGCCGCGCGCCCGGCCCTCCTGCCGCTCGCCCAGCGCTGGGGCGTAAAGCCGCTGCTGCTGGCCGGCACGGTGGGCCTCGCCGCACAGTACCCGCTGGTCGCCGAGGTGCACGGAGTCGGAGCGCCGCTCCTGGCGGTCGCCATCGCCGCGGCGCTCGGCGAGGTCTTCTACTACGTCAGCATGAACACCTACTTCGCCGCGCTCGGCGACGTTGAGCACCGCGGCAGTCAGGTGGCGATCGCCCAGGCGGCCGGCGCCGTCGCCGGAGTCGTCGCCCCCGCGCTCGGCGCCTGGGCGCTGATCACGGCCGGGCCACGCTGGACATTCGCCGGCGTGGCGCTCGTACAGGCTGCGTCCGTGATCCCGTTGCTGGGCCTGCCCAACCTGCCGGTGGCCCGCGACGCGCCGGGCGCCTGGCGCGCCGCACGCCCTGCTGCGCTGCTGATCGTGCTCGACGGCTGGTTCGACGCGACGTTCATCTTCGTCTGGCAGATTGCGCTCTTCAAGGCGCTCGGCGAGAGCTTCACCGCCTACGGCGGGGCGATGGCCGCGGCCGGACTCGTTGGCGCCGGCGCGGGTCTGCTGACGGGCCGCCACGTCGACGCCGGCGGCGGGCGGCGCAGCGTCGCGATCGGCTACGGCGCGGCCGTCGCGCTCGTCGTCTTGCGCGCCGCCTGCCTCGGCTCCCCGGTCCTGGCGGGCGCTGCGAACGCGCTGGGCGGTCTGGTGATGCCGCTGGTGGCGCCGCCGCTGGCGAGCGTGACGCATAACATCGCCAAGGGCTCGCCCTGCCCCATGCGGGTGAAGATGGCGACGGAGGGCGGCTGGGATGTCGGCTGCTTCGCGGCCTGCCTCGTGGCGGCGGCGATGCTGTGGCTGCGGCTGCCGGCGTGGGCGGGCGTCCTGCTGACCCTGCCGGCGGCCGGCGCGAGCGCGGCGCTGCTGTGGGGCCATCACCCCGTGGCAGGGCGGCGCGCGTCAGGCGGCGCGGTCTGATGGGGTCGGCTCCTCGTCGCGCAGCCGTCGGCAGAGCGCGTAGAAGCGAACGTCGTCGGCATACCAGGCGACGAGGTTGGCGCGTGCGACTGTATCCAGCGGTTCCGGCGGCGTCGGCGACTTCTGGTAGGCGACCGTGTCCGGCCCCGGAAGCGTCAGCGCCGGCGGCAGCCCGAGCACCCGCTTGAGCCGCTCGAAGTCGGCGGCGAGATCTTCCTGGAAGCCAATGAAGAGCACGTCGTCGAGACGGCTCCGGAAGTAGGCCTCGCTCTCGAACCAGCGCGCCACCACCGAGTCGCGCACGTGGTGGATGCTGCGCATCGCCTGGCCGGCCCGTGCGCGCTCGTCCGGGTCTTCCGACGAGAGCGCCTTCGCGAGCGCCGCCGCGCTGGTGAAACGCGCGAAGGCCTCCGCCTCATGGGGCCGCCAGGGGATGTCGAAGTGCGGCAGCGAGCCCCGCAGGCGATAGTCGAAGCCGCTGACGAACTTGCTGACCGGGTCGCGCAGGAAGAACACCACCTTCTCGCCCGCCGGAACGCCCCGCAGAGTCTGGGCGTGGCCATGGACGAACAGCGTATAGGCGCCGGCGTCGGGGCATGAGCGCAGCGCCTGCTTGATCGCCGTTCCGCCGGTCTTTCCGACGTGGATGAAATGCGCGACCGGCTTGCCTTTGAGCGCGCCGACCAGCCTGCGGCGACGCTGCTGGATCCGCTCGCCGAGCCCGCGCAGGCGCGGCGCCGCCCAGTCGGTGAGCCGGCCCCCGATCATCCGGCGAGGGCCGTCAACTCGGCGGCGACGCGCGTCGCGACAGCCGCCCAGTCGCCCGGCGCCGGCTGCCGGAAGAGGCGCGCCGTCGGGTACCACGGGCTGTCGTCGCGCCCCGCCAGCCAGCGGTACTCGGCGGCGAACGGCAGCAGTATCCAGACCGGCTTGCCGAGCGCGCCGGCGAGGTGGGCGACGGCAGTGTCGACCGCGACGACCAGATCGAGCGCCTGGATCAGCGCGGCCGTCGCGGCGAAGTCGGCCAGCTCGGCGGCGACGTCGGCGACGGGCGACGGGGGCTCGCCGCGCGGCTGCAGCGAGACCAAGGCGACGCCCGGCGTGCGCCAGATCGGCTCAAGCGCAGCGATCGGCGCGGAGCGGCGGCGGTCGTTGTAGTGACCCGGCCCCCCCGACCAGGCGAGCCCGACGCGCAGCGCGCCGCTCGGCAGACGCCGATTCCATGCCGCCGCCTCGGCCGCATCGGCGGCCAGGTAGGGGACCTGCGCGGGGATCGAAGCCAGCTCCGTGCCGAAGGCCAGCGGCAGGCTCATCAGCGGGCAGCGCCACGTGACGTCCGGGACGGGCTCGCCGGCCGCGACGACCTCGGCGACGCCCTCCAGGCTGCGCATCAGCCGCTCCAGCGGACGCGGAACCTCGAGCGTCACCCGGCCGCCCGCCGCGGCGACCATCGGCGCGAAGCGGGCGAACTGGATCACGCTGCCGAAGCCCGGCTCGGCGTGCAACAGGATCTCCGCGCCGCCCAGCGGCTCGCCAAGCCAGCGGGGCCGGTCCAAGCCTCGCGAGGGCAGCGCGCTGTCGGGCTGGCGCCAGCGCCACTCGAACGCCGGCCAGCCGGCGGCGAAATCGCCCTGCCTCAGCTGGTGCTTGGCGAAGTCGACACGGGTCTCGACGTGACCCGGCGACAGCACCAGCGCGCGCCGCAGCCGCCGGCCCTCTTCCGCGACATCACCGCGCAGACGGGCAAGTCGGGCGAGCGCCCGCTCAAGGTCGAGCTGCTCGCGCGCCGCCGCGGGGGTCGCCGCACGCAGCCGCGCCTCGAGTTCGCCGAGGCGCGTGTCGTCGATCACTTCGGCCAGGCCGCAGAGCGCGGGGATGTCGCCCGGCGCCTCGGCGAGCACGCGTTCGAAGCAGGCCTCCGCGTCCCCCCAGCGCCGCATCGCCAGGAGCACGCGGCCCAGCGCGAGCCGCGCCTCGGCCGCGCCTTCGCCGCACGTCAGCTCGCGGAGCATCGCCTCGGCTTCGTCCAGCTGCCCGCTCGCGGCGAGGAGCTCGGCGCGGGCGACGGCGAAGGTCGTCGCCGCCGGCTCGTGCGCCAGCGCCTCGGCCAGCCGCTCGCCCGCGCCCGACGCGTCGCCCAGCGCCCGCAGCGCAAGCCCCAGGTTGCCGAGCAGGGCCGCATTGGCGGGCTCGAGCTCGAGCCCCGATCGCAGCGCCGCAGCGGCCTTGGACGGCAGGCCAACCGCCAGCCACGCCACCCCGACGTCGTTGCGCAGAATCGCGCTCGCGGGCGTCAGCCGCACCGCCTGTTCGAGCAATCCCGCCGCGCGCCGCGCATCGCCGGCGCCCAGCGCCGTGAGCGCCGCGGCGTGCAGGAGGCCGGCCTTGCCGGGCGTGGCGGCGAGCACCGCCTCGGCCGCGGGCCTGCTGAGCCGCCGGTCGGGCCGCGGAAGGGCCAGCGCCAGCCAGCCCTGGATCACGCCGACCCCGTCTCGGCGAAGGCCTGGCCCCAAGCGTGGCGCAGCAGGCGGCCGGCGCTCGCGTCGAGGGCGGCGAACTCCAGCGGGCGACGGAAGAGGTGCACCGATGTCTCGCCGGCCAGGCGCGCGCAGAGCCTCACCACGTCCGGCCAGACACCGAGCACACGGGCCAGGTCCGGTCGGTGCGCGTTGGCGATCAGCCGCTCGGCCGCGACGGCGCCGCGGAGCCGCTCGATCGACGTGCGCGGCGCCTCGGCGAGCACGTAGACGCCCGCGAGCGAGTGGGGCCGGTCCGCGGCCGCCGGCAGGCCGAGGTTGTGCTTGCTCTCGGGCGGGAGAACGTCCGTCCCATCGGCGTGCCGGAGCGCCACCGCCGAATCGTGCCGCAGCCGCAGCCGGCGCACGCCCGGCCAGGCGCGCAGGCACCCGTCCGCCATCGCCTCCATGAAGCAGACGTCGTCGCTGGCCAAGCGGACGCCCGCCGCGACCAGCGCGCCCGCGAGGGTCGACTTTCCGCATCCGGACGGTCCAGCGACCGCAACGGCGGCGTCGCCCCGTTCCGCGAGCGCCGCGTGCAACGGCACGAGACCGTTGAGGTAGGCGACGAGCGAGAAACAAGGGCCGCAGAGGAACGCCGACACTTGAGCGCTGCTGGCGCCTTCGGCCGGAGCGACCAGAACCTCGGAGGGGCCGGTCACCAGGAACTCGCCGACGTGCGACAGCCCGAGATGGCGCGCCGCCGACACCTCGCCTGCGAGCCGCACTAGCTCGGGCCGCGTCGCGATGCGCACCTGCAGTCGCCGGGTCGCCGCGGGCCAGGGCGGCGACAGCCCGACCAGCGGCAGATCCGCCTCGACGACGAAGCCCGCCAGGGACCCGGCCTCGGCCAACGCTTCCACCTCTCCGTCCGGGGGCTTCGCGCCCAACCGACATTCTGCGGTGAATTCAGCCCGTTGACTACATCGCGGCGCACGCGCTCATTGCGCAGCGAGGCCCTGCAAGCGGAACGCGCCATGCCCGCAAGACCCGCGCTCACCGTCGACGATCGCGTCGTGCAGAACCCCGACGTGGTGGTCGCCGAGAGCGATGGCGAACTGGTGCTGCTGAGCCTCGAGCGCGGCCGCTGCTACGGCATGAACCGGGTCGGGATGAGCATCTGGCGCCGGCTGCAGCAGCCGCGGAAAGTCGCCGACGTGTTGGGCGAGGTGATCGCCGAGTTCGACGCGCCGGCGGCGCAAGCCGAGCCGGAAGCGATGGCCTTCCTCGAGCAGCTGCAGCGGGAAGGACTGATCGCGCAGGGCTGAACCGTGGCCGTCCGGCCGTGGTCGCGCTGTAAACGCGGATTTCGCTGCTGCTCAGCTTGACTTGCGTCGGTCGCATGGTGAATTTTTCGTGGGATACGGGAAGTTTCGTATCGGAACCGCCAGTCGGTTCGCGAGTTCGGTCGTGGGTCGGCGCAAGAGGGGTCACCATGCCGGAGACAGACGTCATCGAGACCGACGGCGAAGGCCGCCATTGGGAAGCCCCGCGGCTCTGGGTGCTGGAACTGGCGGAGGCCGAGACCGGCGCATTGGTCGGCGGGCCCGGCGACGGCGGCGGCGCCACCTGCAGCTAGCTCACGGCGCTTTCGGGCCGACCGCCTGGACAGCGAGTCTAGGGCCGCCGGCTCGCCAGGACTAGTGTGGGCCCGGACTTGCTCGAGGCCCGGTCCGGTTGAGCGCAATCTGCGGAATCTGGCGATGGGCTGGCAGGCCCACAGACACCGACGAATGCGGTCGGATGCTGGCCGCCCTCGCGCCATTTGGTCCAGATGGCGCCGACCAGCGAACGGTCGGCCCGATCGTCCTCGGCCGTCGGCTGAAGCGTCTGCTTCCCGAGGACCGCTACGACCGACAACCGATCGAGAGCGGCGCCCGACTGCTGGTGGCCGATGTTCGGCTGACCGAACGCGACGCGCTGGCCGCAGACCTCGGGCTGGACCCCGCATGGGCGTCGAGGGCGAGCGACGCCGCCCTGGTGTCGGCCGCGTTCGACCGCTGGGGCGCGGCGGCGCCGGCGCGCCTCTACGGAGACTTCGCGCTGGCCTGGTGGGACGGGGATGACCGCCGCCTGATCCTGGCGCGCTCGCCGCTCGCCCACCGGCCGCTGCACTACCATGTGGGCGCGGGGTTCTTCGCGTTCGCGAGCATGCCGAAGGGCCTGCACGCGCTGCCCGACGTGCCGTTGCGGCTGGATCTGGAGCGGTTCGCCCACCGCGTCGCGCAGGCGCCGCCGGGCGGCGAGGGGACATTCTTCGAAGGCGTACGGCGGGTGCGCCCCGGCCGGATGGTGAGCGTGCTGGACGGACGCTGCGAGATCGATACGTTCTGGCGGCCCGAGCGCCGCCTGCTGCGGCTGAAGCGCTCTGAGGACTACGAGGCTGGCCTGCGCGATGCGCTCGATCGTGCGGTGGCCGCCTCCCTGCGCGGCGTCGGCGACGTCGCGAGCCAGATGAGCGGCGGGCTCGACAGCACCTCGGTCACCGCCAGCGCGGCGCGCCTCCAGGCCAAGAACGGCGGTCGCGTCGTCGCCTACACCGCCGCGCCGCCCGTGGGGTTCAACCGCCCCGCGCCGCGGGGTCGCTTCGCCGACGAGAGCGGCCACGCTGCGGCGGTCGCGGCGCTCTACCCCAACATCGAGCACGTGGTGATCCGCGGAGCCTCGCGCGGCCCGCTCGACGACTGGGACCGGCGCGTCTGGCTCTTCGAGCGGCCGTCGCTCGATCCGCTGAACATGGGCTGGGGCCACGAGATCTTCGACGACGCCAAGGCGCGGCGGCTCCCGGTGATGCTGGTCGGCGACGCGGGCAACGCCACCCTCAGCTACGAGGGCCGTGAGCTCTTCGCGGAGCTGCTCCGAGACGGACGTTGGCTCGCCTGGTGGCGTGAGGCGCTGGCCTGCGTCGGGCAGGGCGGCGGCAGCTGGGCGCACGTGCTGAAGCACACGCTCTCGCCGTTGCTGCCGCTCCCTCTGCTGCGGCGAATCCCACGCACCGACGCCCATCGCCTGGCGCAGGTCGGCCGCCGAGTCGCCGCGCCGGCTGGCGACGCACGGCGGTTCGACGCGGTCAGGGACAACCTGATTGAACAGCGCGACCCGTGGGCCAGCCGGGTCGCCTGGATCCAGCGGATGGATGCGGCCAACGAACACAAGGGAGCGCTCGCCGGCTGGGGGATCGACGTGCGCGATCCCACGGCGGACCGTCGCCTGGTCGAGTTCTGCCTTTCGATCCCGAACGACCAGAACTTCCGGGACGGCGTCGGCCGTTCCTTGGCCCGGCGCGCCATGGCCGGACGCCTGCCGCCGGTGGTCGTCGGCGAGCTCCGCGCCGGACTGCAGTCGGCCCACGGGTACGCACGGCTGGGCGCCGAGCGGGCGCGACTGCTGGCCGAGCTCGACCGGCTGGCGGCCTGCGCGCCGCTCGCCGAGCGCGCCGACGTGGCCAAGCTGCGCGCGGCGGTCGAACGCTGGCCAATGTCCGGCGAGCCCGAAGCGGCGCAGCTTGCGGCGGCGGTGATGCGCACGCTCGCCGCGGCGCACTTCGCCCGCCGCGTCATGGGCCTCAACGACTGACGTCCGCAGCCGCGCGGCATTGACAGAGCGCGGTCGGCCCGGCTCCAAGCGGCGTCAGTCGCACACGGAGACAGAGACATCGCATGGGCCAGGGGCCGCTTGCCGATCTGACCGTCATCGAGCTCGGCACGCTGATCGCCGGGCCCTTCTGCGGGCAGATCCTCGCCGACTTCGGCGCCGACGTGATCAAGCTCGAGGATCCGGGGACCGGCGATCCGATGCGCCAGTGGGGCCGCAGCCTCCCCAAAGGGCTCTCGCCCTGGTGGCCGGTGATCGGCCGGGGCAAGCGCTCGGTGACGCTCGACCTCAGGAAGCCCGAGGGCCAGCAGATCGCCCGCGACCTGATCGGCAAGGCCGACGTGCTGGTCGAGAACTTCCGGCCCGGCACGATGGAGAAGTGGGGGCTCGGCTACGAGAGCCTCTCGGCCGCCAACCCGGGGCTGATCATGGCCCGCGTCTCCGGCTTCGGTCAGACCGGCCCCTACGCCAGCCGCGCCGGCTACGGCCTGATCGGCGAGGCGATGGGCGGCCTTCGAGCCATCACCGGCGAGCCCGACCGCCCGCCGGCCCGAGCCGGAGTCTCGATCGGCGACAGCCTGGCGGCCGCCCATGCCGCGATGGGCGTGCTGATGGCGCTGCACGTGCGCGAGCGCACCGGCCGCGGCCAGGTGATCGATGCGGCGATCTACGAGAGCGTGCTGGCGATGATGGAGAACCTCGTCACCGAGTACGACATCACCGGCTACATCCGCGAGCGCTCCGGCTCGATCCTCCCCGGCATCGCGCCCTCGAATGTCTATCCGACCGCGGACGGCATGATCCTTATCGGCGGCAACGGCGACACGGTGTTCGCCCGGCTCTGCGAGGCGATGGGCGAGCCGGCGCTGAAGGACGATCCGCGCTACAAGGACCACGCCAGCCGCGGCGTGAACCAGACCGAGCTCGACGAGCGGATCTCGGGCTGGAGCCGCGCCCGGCCGCTGGCCGAGCTGCTGGAGCTGCTCGAGCGCCACGGCGTGCCGTGCGGGCGGGTCTACCGCGCCCCGGAGATGCTCGAGGACCCGCAGTATCAGGCGCGGGAATCGATCGTGACCGCCGAGCATCCGGTGTTCGGCAAGATCCGGATGCAGAACGTGTTCCCCAAGCTCAGCGAAACGCCGGGCGCGGTGCGCTGGCCAGGCCCGACGCTCGGGGAGCACACCAGCGCGGTGCTGGGCGAGAAGCTGGGGCTGACCGGCGAGAAGATCGCGACGCTGAAGTCGGCCGGCGTGATCTGAGCCGGTGACCGCAGGCGAGATCATCGCGCGCCAGGAGCGCCTGCCGCCGTCGCGCACGCTTTGGCGCCTCGTGGTGCTGATCTCGCTGGGCGCCTGCTTCGAGTTCTACGACCTGATGATGACCGCCTACATCTCGCCCGTGCTGGCGCGGGCGGGCGTGTTCCACAAAGTGGGTCTGTTCGGCGCGCCGGACCAGGCGAGCTTCGTCGCCGCCACGTTCCTCGGCCTCTTCATCGGCGCGATCGCGGTCTCGCAGGTCGCCGACCGCTTCGGCCGCAAGGCGATCTTCGTGGCCTCGCTGCTCTGGTACACCGCCGCGGCGATGGTGATGGCGCTGCAGCACGACGCGCTCGGCATCGACCTCTGGCGACTGGTCTCGGGGATCGGCATCGGCGTCGAGCTGGTGACGATCGACACCTACATCGCCGAGGTGGCGCCCAAGGCGGTGCGCGGGCGGGCGTTCGCGGTCAACCAGTCGATCCAGTTCCTCGCCATCCCCGTGGTCGCGTTCGCCGCCTGGCGGCTCGGCGACAAGACCATCGCCGGCGTCGAGGGCTGGCGCTTGATCATCCTGCTCGGCGCCGCCGCGGCCATCGGCGTCTGGTTCATCCAGATGCGCCTGCCCGAATCGTCGCGCTGGCTGGCCGAGCACGGACGGCTTGCCGAGGCCGAGGCGGTGCTGGCGCGGCTGGAGGCTCAGATCGAGGCCGAGACCGGCCGGCCGCTGCCGCCGCCGGCGGCGCGCCCCGCCGAGGGCCCGGACGGGCACGTGCGCCTCTCGGCGATCTTCCAGGCGCCCTACCTCAGCCGCACGTTGATGCTGGTCGTGCTCAACGCCTTCCAGGCGGTCGGGTTCTACGGTTTCACCAACTGGGCGCCGACGTTCATCGAGCACCAGGGCGTGAAGGTGACCTCGAGCCTCGCCTACGGCTTCGTCATCGCCATCGCCTACCCGTTCGGGCCGTTGCTCTGGAGCACCATCGCCGAGCGGTTCGAGCGCAAGTGGCTGGTCGTGGGCGCGAGCGCCAGCGTCGGCCTGATCGGTCTCGCCTTCGCTGCGACGCGCCTGCCGGCAGGGCTGATCGCGCTCGGCGTCGCGCTCAACTTCGCCAACAGCCTGCTGTCGCTCTCGTACCACGCCTACCAGGCCGAGCTTTACCCGACCCGCGTGCGCGCCACCGCCGTCGGCTTCGTCTATTCCTGGAGCCGGCTCTCGACCGTGGTCTCGAGCTATGTGATCGCGTTCCTGCTGGGCGTCGCCGGCGCGCCGGGCGCGTTCGGCTTCATCGCCGCGGCGATGCTGGTGGTCGTGGTCACCGTCGGCCTGTTCGGACCGCCGACCCGCGGCCGGGCGCTGGAGGAGATCGCGCGGTGACGATGGTGCGTCCTTCGAGACTCCCGCTGCGCGGGCTCCTCAGGATGAGGAGAGAAGTGCGACGTCCCAACCTTCGTCATGGTGAGGAGCGCCGTCAGGCGCGTCTCGAACCACGCAGAGGCGGCCATGCCGGCGACTGAGCGGATCGCCAGCTGCGCGTGCGGCGCGCTCAAGGTCCGCTGCGGCGGCGAGCCGAACAAGGTCTCGCTCTGCCACTGCCTCGCGTGCCAACGCCGCACCGGCAGCACGCACGGCGTCGCTGCGTTCTTCCTGCGCGAGCAGTTGAGCGTCGAGGGCGAAGCGCGGTGCTACACGCGCCCGTCGGACCGCGGCTTCGACGTGACGTTCCACTTCTGCCCGACCTGCGGATCGAGCGTGTTCTGGGAGCCGGCCCGGCTGCCGGACCGCGTCGGCGTCGCCGTCGGCGCGTTCGCCGATCCGACGTTCCCGGCGCCCTCGCAGCAGGTCTACGAAGAGCGCCGCCATCCCTGGCTGACGCTCGCGATCGGAGGCGCCGAATGATCCCGCCGAACCGTCAGATCGTACTGGAGTCGCTGCCGGACGGGCGGCTCTCGACAGCCAACTTCCGCCTGACCGAGGCCGAGCGGCCGTCGCCTGGCGAGGGCGAGGTGCTGCTGCGCAACCTCTACATCACCCTCGACGCGTCCAACCGCGCCTGGATGCAAGGGCCCACCTACCGCGCGGCGCTGAAGGCCGGCGAGGTGATGTACGGCCGCGCGCTCGCCGAAGTGGTCGAAAGCTGGGCCGAGGGGCTGGCGCCCGGCGACCTGGTGTTCGCCGAGAGCGGCTGGCGCGAATGGGCGGTGATGCCGGGGCGGCTGGTGCAGAAGCGCCCGCGCACCGAGCCCTTGACGCACCTGCTCAGCGTCTACGGCATCAGCGGGCTGACGGCCTACCACGGCCTGCTGGACTGCGGACGGCCCGAGCCGGGGCAGACCGTCGTCGTCTCGGCCGCCGGCGGCGCGGTCGGCACGCTGGTCGGCCAGATCGCCAGGCTGAAGGGCTGCCGCGCGGTCGCGATCGCCGGCGGCCCGGCGAAGTGCGACTGGCTGGCGCGCGAGCTCGGCTACGACGCGGCGGTCGACTACAAGGCCGGCGACCTCCGCGCCCAGCTGCGCGAGGCCTGCCCGAGTGGGATCGACGTCTATTTCGACAACGTCGGCGGGACGACGCTCGAGGCCTGCCTGATCGAGATGGCCAACCACGGCCGCATCGTCGCCTGCGGCTCGGTCGGCAGCTACGACGGTCCCGCGCCGACGGCAGGTCCCCGCGGGGTGCCGGGCCTGATCGTGACCAAGCGGCTGATCATGACCGGCTTCATCGTCAGCGACTTCGCCGCCCAGCGCGAGGCGGCGCTCGCGGAGCTCCGCGGCTGGGTCGAGAGCGGCCGGCTGAAGGTGGTCGAGCACGTGACCGAGGGCCTCGAGGGCCTGCCGGCGGCGCTGGTAGGGCTGCTGGCGGGCGAGAACCGCGGCAAGCGGATCGTCAAGGTCGCCTGACGCCTGTTGCGGCCGCCCGCCGCTTGGTCTTCCCTCCAGGGAGAACGAAAGGGAGGAACGGCCATGGCCGAGGTCAATCGTCAGGTGATCCTGAGCACCAAGCCGACCGGCAAGCTGACGCCGGCCAGCTTCACCTACGCCGAGGGGCCGATCCCGACGCCGGGCGAGGGCCAGGTGCTGGTGAAGGCGCGCTACGTCTCGCTCGACGCAGCGAACAGGGCTTGGATGCAAGGCGTCACCTACCGCTCGGCGCTGGAGACCGGCGACGTGATGGCCGGCGGCTCGCTCGCCGAAGTGATCGAGAGCCGCGTCCCGCACCTCGCGCCCGGCGACCTCGTGTTCGCCGAGACCGGCTGGCAGGAATATGCCGCGGTCTCCGGCAAAGGCCTCGCCAGGTTGCCGAAGATGACCCCCGAGACGCACCTGATGAGCGTCTATGGCGTGACCGGGCTCACCGCCTATTTCGGCCTGCTCGAAGTTGGAAAGCCGAAGCCCGGCGAGACTGTGGTCGTGTCGGCGGCCGCGGGCGCGGTCGGGTCGATCGCGGCGCAGATCGCCAAGATCAAAGGCTGCCGCGTGATCGGCATCGCCGGCGGACCGGAGAAGTGCGCCTGGCTGACCGGCGAGCTCGGGCTCGACGAGGCGGTCGACTACAAGACCGGCGACGTGCGCCGGCAACTGCGCGCGCTCTGCCCCAACGGGATCGACGTCTACTTCGACAACGTCGGCGGCGACATCTTCGAGGCGGCGCTCTTCAACATGGCCAATCACGGACGGATCGCCTGCTGCGGCGCGGTCTCGCAGTACGACGACGTTCCGCCCGCGCACGGCCCGCGCGGCGTGCCGGGCCTGATCGTCACCAAGCGGCTCAAAGTCGACGGGTTCGTGGTGATGGACTTCTACGACAAGCGCGACCAGGCGCTGGCGGACCTGAGGAGCTGGGTCGAGAGCGGCAAGCTGAAGGTGCAGGAGGACGTCATCGAGGGGCTGGAGAACCTGCCCGCGGCGCTGATCGGCCTGCTCGCCGGCGAGAACCGCGGCAAGCGGATGGTGAAGGTCTGAGGCGTCACGACGCGGCGAGGTGGCGCGTCAGCGTCTCGACGCTCTCGTCCATCGCCTCGAAGCCCCAGCGCCGTTCGAACCGGAACACCGGCGCCTGACCGATCAGGCGCATGGCCTGCGCGTAGATCAGCGTCTTGCGACCGAGCGCGACGCCGACGTTGAAGCGGTACAGATTTGCGAGCACCCCCTGCAGCGCTTCCGCTCCGCCGAGACGCCGGATGACCGGCGCCGCGTCGGTCCGGCCCAGGATGTAGAGCCGATCGAACCGGATCGGGGCCGACCCGGCGGGATTGGCGCTCGGGACGGCGTACTTGTCGCGCCCGTCGCCGACGAGCGCCAGGCCGTCGACCGATCGCCCCATCGCCGCCAGGGCGTCGGACCAGAGCTTGGCGTGGCGCACGCCGGGCCGCGCCCACGCGGTCCCGTCCGCGTCGAACGCCAGCGCGCAGACGTCGTCGGCCACGAACGACCAGCCGGCCCGCACGAGGCAGGCGCCGAGCGTCGACTTGCCGGCGCCGGAGTCCCCCGCCAGCGCCACGCAGCGGCCGGCGGTCGCGACCGCGTTGGCGTGCAAAGGCAGGAGCCCGCGCTGGTAGCAGAGCGCGCCCAACACAGTGCCCAGCAGGAAGAGCTTCACTCGCGCCGGATCGCCGTCCGGCGTGAGGTCGACCACCACCTCGGCCCCGCCGCGCACCAGGAACCGCGCGGCGCCCTCGATGTCGAGCAGGAAGGCGTCGGCGGTCGCCTGGCCGCGGCGGCCGACCTGGCGGGCGTCCGCCAGCGCCTCGGGGACCGGGCCGAGCCGGATGATCACGTCGGTCTCCAGGCTCTCAGACGCCGCCAGCTCTGGCAGCGGCAGCTCGGAGCCGATCCGGATTCCAAAAGCCAGGCGCAGGTCCACGGGCGACCAATAGCCGGCCTCGACGCGGCGCTGGCAAGCGCGCCCGGCGGCTTCGCGCCCGGTTGCGCGGCGACCGCGCCGCCCTCATAAGGCGCGCATGACCGCCCGAGCGCCCGAAAAGCGCCTCTACATCAAGACCTACGGCTGTCAGATGAACGTCTACGACAGCGAGCGCATGGCCGATGTCCTGCGCCCGCTGGGCTATGGCCTGACCGATGAGGCCGAGGGCGCCGACCTGGTGGTGCTCAACACCTGCCACATCCGCGAGAAGGCGACCGAAAAGGTCTATTCCGAACTCGGCCAGATCAAGCGGCTGAAGGCGGAAAAGGCTCGGACCGGAGGGGCGATGCTGGTCGCGGTCGCCGGCTGCGTCGCACAGGCGGAAGGGGCCGAGATCGTCCGCCGCCAGCCGGCGGTCGACCTCGTGGTCGGGCCGCAGTCGTACCATCGCCTCCCCGAGCTGATCGCCCGCGCGCATCGCGCCGCCGGCGAGGCGCTGGCGGCCGATTTCGCGGCGGACGAGAAGTTCGATGCTTTGCCGACAGCGCGCGAACCGGCTGGCGTCACCGCGTTCCTCACCGTGCAGGAGGGCTGCGACAAGTTCTGCTCGTTCTGCGTCGTGCCCTACACCCGCGGCGCCGAGTACTCGCGGCCCGCAGCGGCGATCGAGGCCGAGGCTCGGGCGCTGGCGGCGCGGGGGGTGCGGGAGGTCACGCTGCTGGGCCAGAACGTCAACGCCTACGATGACGGCGAGGGCGGCGGGCTGGCGGCGCTGATCCGGCGATTGGCGAAGATCGGCGGTCTGGCGCGGATCCGCTACACGACGAGCCACCCGCGCGACATGGACGAGGCGCTGATCGCCGCGCACGCCGAGGTCGCCGAGCTCGCGCCCTATCTGCACCTGCCGGTCCAAGCCGGCTCGGACCGGGTGCTGAAGGCGATGAACCGAGGCCACACCGCCGCCGACTACCTGCGGCTCGTCGAGCGGATCCGCGCCGCGCGGCCGGACATCGCCATGTCGGGCGACTTCATCGTCGGCTTCCCGGGCGAGCGTGAGGCCGACTTCGAGGCCACGCTGCAGGTCGTGCGCGAGGTCGGGTACGCGAGCGCCTTCTCATTCAAGTACTCGCGCCGACCCGGCACGCCGGCCGCGGCGATGGCCGGGCAGGTGGCCGACGAGGTCAAGGCCGAGCGGCTCGCGCGGCTGCAGGCGCTGCTGGAGGAACAGCAGCTGGCCTTCAACCGCGCCCAGGTAGGCCGCACGCTGCCGGTGCTGTTCGAGAAAACCGGCCGCAAGCCCGGTCAAATCGCCGGCCGCAGTCCCTATCTTCAGGCGGTGCACTGCGAGGGCGCGGAGGACCTGATCGGCCGGATCGTCGACACCCGGATCGCCGCGGCGAGCCGAACCAGCCTCGCCGGCGATCTCGCGCTGGCCGCCGTTTGAGCCGCGGCCCCTCCGAGTTCCTGCCGCTGTCCGAGGCCGGCGTCCGCGCGGCCTGGGGCCAGAACGGTCGCCACGCCGCGCTGATCGAGGACGCGTTCGACATCCTGATGGAGACGCCTGGGGGCGGGGTGACGCTGAACGGCAAGGTCGAGGCCCGGCGGCGCGCCAAGCAGGCGGTGCAATTCATCGCCGGGCGCGCCGACGAGGGGCTCGAGGTCGCCCAGGCCGACGTCAGGGTGGCGATCGACCAGGCCCGGCGCGGGCACGCCGGCGGGCCGATCGGCCGGCGCGGCGCAGTGGCCGCCAAGACCGCGGCGCAGGCGCGCTACCTCGACCTGATGGCGGGGCACGAGCTGGTGTTCTCGCTAGGCCCCGCCGGCACCGGCAAGACCTTCCTCGCGGTCGCCCATGGCGCGGGCCTCCTGCTGTCGGGGGCCGTCGACCGGCTGGTGATCACCCGGCCGGCGGTCGAGGCCGGCGAGCGGCTCGGCTTCCTGCCCGGCGACCTCTTGGAGAAGGTCGATCCCTACATGGCGCCGATCTTCGAGGCGCTGACCGAAATCCTCGGCGCCGAGCAGCTGCGCCGCCGGCGCGACCGCGGCGAGATCGAAGTGGCGCCGATCGCCTTCATGCGCGGCCGCACGCTCGCCCACGCCTTCGTCATTGTCGACGAGGCGCAGAACGCGTCGCGGCTGCAGATGAAGATGGTGCTGACCCGCATGGGCGAGGGCGCGCACATGGTGGTGACCGGCGATCCGAGCCAGGTCGACCTGCCGAACGCAGCCGACTCCGGCCTCTCGCACGCGGTCTCGATTCTCGAGGGCGTGCAGGGCGTCGCGATCATGCGCTTCGCGCCCGAAGACGTGGTGCGCCACCCGCTGGTCGAGCGGATCGTCCGCGCCTACGAGCGCGACGCCGCGCGCCGGTGATCGAGGTGGTGGTCGAGGCGCGGGCCTGGCGCGTCGCCGAGCCGAAGGCGCGCGCGCTGGCGAAGGCGGCGGCGGCCGCGGCGCTGGCGGCAGAGGCGCAGCCGAAGACCGCCGACGTCGTGATCCTGCTCACGGACGATGCGCGCCTGCGAGCGCTGAACGCGGCGTTCCGCGGCAAGGACGCAGCCACCAACGTGCTCTCGTTCCCCTCGGCGGCCGAGGGAAGCCTCGGCGACATCGCGCTGGCGCTCGGCGTCTGCGCCCGCGAGGCCGCCCAACAGGGCAAGTCGCTCGCCGACCACCTGCAGCACCTCACCGCCCATGGCGTCCTGCACCTTTTGGGCTACGATCACGAGACCGACGCCGACGCAGAGGCGATGGAGGCCAGGGAGCGCGCGATCCTGGCCGGCCTCGGCGTCGCCGACCCTTACGCCCCGCGCGGGGACCGCGGAGACCATGGCCGTCACGCCTCCTGAGGACGCCGAGGACCACGAGCCGGAGCGCGCGGGTCCGTTCGAGCAGGTCCTGAGCGCGCTCGGCCTCGCCCGAAAGCCGAAGAGCGAAGCCGCGGCTGGCAAGGACCACTCCGGGTCCGAGCTCGCCCGTCAGGCGGCCGCTTTCCAGACGGTGACGGTGGCCGACGTGATGATCCCGCGCGCCGACATTGTGGCGCTAGAGATCTCGATGCCGCTCTCGGCCGTCGCGGCCCAGTTCATCGAGAGCGAGCACTCGCGCATGCCGGTCTACCGCGAGACGCTCGACGACCCTGTGGGGTTCGTCCACATCAAGGACGTCTTCAAGCTGCTGGCCGGCAAGGTCGCCACACCCTCGAAAGACGAGGCGGTGCTGGGGCGCCTGCGCCGCGAGTCGCTCTACGTGCCGGCCTCGATGCGCGCCGCCGACCTGTTGCTGCGCATGCAGGCGCGGCACATTCATCTGGCCATAGTGATCGACGAGTTCGGCGGCGTTGACGGTCTGGCGACGCTCGAGGACGTGATCGAGGCGGTCGTCGGCGAGATCAGCGACGAGCACGACGTGGCCGAGGCCTCCCAGGTCACCGTCCGCCCCAACGGCGTGTTCGACGTGGACGGTCGCGCCGAGCTCGGCGAGGTCGAAGCCGCGATCGGACACCAGCTGCCGATGCCCGACCCGGAGGAAGAGATCGACACGATCGCCGGCCTCGTCGCCGCCGTGGCCGGCCGCGTGCCGCAACGCGGCGAGGTGATCGAGCTCAGCGAGGCGCTCGAGGCCGAGATCACCGACGCCGACCCGCGGCGGATCAAGCGCCTCAGACTTCGGCCGGTGGCCCGGATCGAGCCGCCGGCCGCCGAGGGCGCCTGAGATCGAGCCGAGGGCCAGAGCGTGGGCCAGGCGGGGCGGCGCGCTGGGCTGCGGGGTCGCCGCGGCGCTCGCCCACCCACCCTTCGGCCTGCTGCCGGGGCTGCTGGGCTATGCGGGCCTGGTCTGGCTGCTCGATCGAGCCGAGCCGGCGCGGCCGCGCCGATCCGCCGCCTTCCGCGGTTGGTTGGCCGGCGTCGGCTACTTCGCGGTCTCGACCTGGTGGGTCGGCGAGGCTTTCTTCGTCGACGCCAAGGACCAGGCCTGGATGGCGCCCTTCGCCGTGGCTGGGCTCGCCGCCGGGCTGGCGCTGTTCTGGGCGGCCGGCGCGCTGGTCTACCGCCTCGCCCCGATCTCGGGGTCGGGCCGAGCGCTGGTCTTCGCCGGATCGTTGGCGGCGGCGGAGTGGCTGCGCGGCCATGTCCTCACCGGGTTTCCCTGGGACCTGCCCGGCGAGACCTGGCGCGCCGGCTCGGCGCCGTCGCAGATGGCGTCGCTCGTCGGCGCCTACGGCCTCACCTGGATCACCCTGGCGATCGCCGCGACGCCGGCGGTGGGCTGGCGAACGCGCGGGGCGCGGGTCGCACTCGTCGCCGCCGCGACGGGACTGGCCGGACTCTACGGCTTCGGCGCCTGGCGCCTGGCGGGCGCGCCGGCCGCGCCGCCGGCGGATGCGCCGATCGTGCGCATCGTGCAGCCGGACACGCCCGAGCGCGCCAGCTACGACGCCGCCGCGTTCGTCGACGTGATGAACCGCAACCTCGTCCTGACCCGGCGCCCAGCCGCGCAGCCGCCGGCGATCGTGGTCTGGTCGGAGGCCGGCCTGCCCGCCGCCCTCGACGACTACCTCGCGCCCGGGACCTGGACCGCCGCAACGATCGCCTCTGCGCTGCGCCCTGGCGAGGTGCTGATCACCGGCGGCTATCGCAGCGAGCCGGCGCCGCCAGGTTCCGGCGCGCCCGGCGGCGTGGTCTATCACAACAGCCTCGTGGCGCTGTCGCGGACCGCCTCAGGCCTCGATCCGATCGGCCTCTACGACAAGCGCCGGCTCGTGCCGTTCGGCGAATACCTGCCGTTCGACCGCGAGCTCGCTCCGCTCGGGATCAAGCAGCTGATCCACGTCGGCGACGGATTCACGCCGGGGCCGCCGGCCCGGCCGCTGGCCCCGCGCGGCGTTCCGCCGTTCCAGCCGTTGATCTGCTACGAGAGCCTGTTCCCCGGCTTCGTCAGCGACGCCGCACGCCGCAGGGGCCTGCGCCCCGCCTGGCTCGTCAACATCTCCGACGACGCCTGGTTCGGCGTGACCAACGGACCTTGGCAGCACCTCAACCTCGCGAGCTACCGCGCGATCGAGGAGGGCCTGCCGATGGTGCGCGCGACGCCCACCGGCGTCTCCGCGGTGATCGACGCTTACGGCCGAATCAGGCCCGGTGAACTGTTATCCGAAGGCGCAGCGGGCGCGATCGACGCGCGTCTGCCGAATGCCCTGCCGCCTACAATTTTCGATAGGTGGGGCGCCGTCTCTTTCGCAGCAATGCTGCTGATTTCCTTGGCTTTCGGACTTCTTGACGCACTCGTGAGCTTGCGCCGGGACGGCAACGCTAGATAGGAGGGGGTGTTCGTTGGATAACAGCGTTGTTCGGTTACGTGCTAACG
This sequence comes from Caulobacteraceae bacterium, assembly GCA_035541575.1. Classification (GTDB taxonomy): domain Bacteria; phylum Pseudomonadota; class Alphaproteobacteria; order Caulobacterales; family Caulobacteraceae; genus Acaudatibacter. The sequence goes on from DATKMZ010000180.1 coordinate 35,329, forward strand.
GGGACAAATGATCGATCTACTCGAGACTCGCCTTCCGAACCCCGTCGACCTTCACGTCGGGGCGCGGATCAGGCTGCGGCGGCGCATGCTGGGCGTGAGCCAGGAAAAGCTCGCCGACGCGCTCGGGCTGACCTTTCAGCAGGTGCAGAAGTACGAGCGGGGCGCCAACCGAGTCAGTGCTTCGAAACTCTATGAGATCGCCGCCGCGCTGCACACGCCGATTTCCTACTTTTTCGACGGGCTTGCGGACCCTGCCGGCGACGAGGGCGCGCAGGCGCGGCCTGGCGAAGAGCAGACCGTCCACGCGTTCCTGATGACCGCCGAAGGGCTGGAGCTCGCCCGTCTCTTCCCGCTGGTGCCGCGCGGCCAGGTGCGGCGGCGCGTGCTCGACCTCCTGCGCGCGCTGACCGACCAGGACGAACTCGCCTACGAGGAAGCCGAGGCTTAGCTACTCGGCCGCCGCCGCCATCGGCGCGGGCTGCGCGCCGCGCAGCAGGCGGCCGGGAAGCGCGTCGGTGGCTACGCCGTCGCGATAGGTGACTTCGCCCGCCACCACGGTCGCCGTGTAGCCGCTCGCGCGCTGCAGCAGCCGCCGCCCGCCGGCCGGCAGGTCGTAGGCCACCTCGGGCGCGAAGAGCCGCACGTTGTCGTAGTCGATGACGTTGAGGTCGGCTCGGTAGCCGCGCGCCAGCACGCCGCGATCGTAGAGGCCGACGGCGCGGGCGGTGTCGCGCGCCTGCATGCGGAACACCTGCGCCAGCGGCAGGCGTGGTCCGCGGGTGCGGTCGCGGGTCCAGTAGGCGAGCAGCGTGGTCGGGAAGCTGCCGTCGCAGATCGTGCCGACGTGGGCGCCGCCGTCGGAGAGGCCCGGCACGACGTCCTTGTGGTTCATCATGTAGCGCGCCGGCTCGAGATCGCCGTCGCCGTAGTTCAGGACCGGCACGTAGATCATCGCGTGGCCATCGTTGGAGACGAGATGGTCGAGCGCCACGTCTTCCGGGGCCCGGCCGGTGCGCTCGGCGATCGTCGCGATCGACGTCTCCGGCGTCGGCTCGTAATCCGGCATGCCGGTCACGACGTGCATGTTGGACCAGTCCTTGAGCCGCCCGCGCACGCGGCCCTCCGGCGGGTGCGAGAGCAGGCGCTCACGGAACTGCGGATCCTTCAGCAGCGCCACCCGCTCCGCGAGCGGGCGTTTAGCGATCTCCTTGTAGACCGGGTAAGGCAGGAACGGGTTCAGCGTCAGCTCGAGCCCGAACAGCACCCCCACCGGACGCACGGCGGCCTGCGCCTTGATCTCAAGGCCCGCCGAGACCGCGTCCTCCACTTGCGCCAGCAGAGTCAGATAGTTGTCACGCCGGACCGGGCTCTGCACCAACGAGAACGACATTGGCCGGCCCGACTTCTCCACCACCCGTCGCAGCATCGCGAACTCGGCCTTCTCGTCGGCGAAGTCGGACACCACCTGCAGCACGCCCTTGCCCGCCGCGGCGATGGCCAGCGCGATGCCGGTGAGCTCGTCCTCGCCGGCGGTCAGCGTGGCGATCGGCGAGCCGTCGGACGAGCGGTGGTTCAGCGTGCGCGAAGTGCCGAAGCCGATCGCGCCGGCTTCCATCGCCTCTCTGGCGAGCGCCGCCATGGCGGCGATGTCCTCCTGCGTCGCCGGCTCGCGGTCGACCCCGCGCTGGCCCATCACGTAGACGCGCAGCGCCGCGTGCGGCAGCTGGCTGCCGATGTCGACGTCGAACCGGCGCCGGGCCAGCTGGTCGAGGTAGTCGGGATAGCTCTCCCAGTTCCACGGCAGGCCCTCGGCGAGCACCGGGAACGGGATGTCCTCGACGCCCTCCATCAGCTTGATCAGCCGGTCGTGGTCGCCCGGACGACAGGGCGCGAAGCCCACGCCGCAGTTGCCCATCACCACCGTCGTCACGCCATGCCACGACGAGGGCTGCATGCGCGATTCCCAGGTGGCCTGGCCGTCGTAGTGGGTGTGGATGTCGACGAAGCCCGGCGCGACCAGCTTGCCGCGCGCGTCGATCTCCTCGGCGCCGGCTCCGCTCACATCGCCGACGGCGGCGATCCGCCCGTCCCTGACCGCGACGTCACCCTCGAACGCCTCGCCGCCCTGGCCGTCGTAGATCGTCCCGCCCCGCACCACGAGATCGTACTCGCGCGCCATGGCCGTCTCCTCGGTTGTAATCTGCGTTGTCTACATTTGCCGCCTGCCACGGGGGTCGCGTCAAGGCGTGGTTCGAGACGCGCCCCGGATCAAGTCCGGGGCGCTCCTCACCTTGACGAAGAGGGGCAGGCAGCTCCCACGTTCGTCATCCCGAGAAGCCCGCGCCAGCGGGCGTCTCGAAGGACGCGCCATCGAGCCACCCCAGCAGGGTCGGGTTGATCTCGCGGGGGTAGGTGTGGGCCAGGTCGTCGATCTCGAGATATGTCACGGCCGCGCCCGCAGCCGAAAGCGTCGCCTCGGCGAGCCGGGCGACGCCGACGTCGAACATCCAATCGCGCACGCCGTGGCAGATGTGGATCGGCAGGCCCTGGAGGCGCTCCTTGTCGGCGAACTCGATCAGGATCGGGTGGAACGAGGCCGAGACAGGCGCGAGATGGGTGAACGGCGAGCCGGCCATCAGGCCGCTGACATACGAGAACGTGCCGCCGTCGCTCATGCCGGTCATCAGCACGCGCGCCGGATCGATCCGCCAGCGCTGGGTCACCATCGCCAGCATCCGCGCGAGGTTCGGGCTGTCGACGTCGGAGCCGTTCAGGGCCCAGGTGCGGCCCAGCGCGGTCGGCGCGACGACGATCGCGCCGAGCGCGCGGGCGTCGCGCAGCCAGCTCCAGAGGAAGCCGCGCCCGTCGCCGGCGCCGCCGTGCAAGGCCATCACCAGCGGCCAGTCGCGGTCGTCGGAATAGTACTCAGGCACGTACATCGAAAACCCGCCGCGCTCGCCGGGCTCGGCGCTCGAGTGGATCACGCCGGTGTCGGGCCGGGCGGCGGCTTCCCTCAGCTTCGCCTGCAACGCCTCGTCCTGGCGCAGTTGCGGCGTCAGGAAGAACCGGCCGACCGGCGGCAGCGCCTCGGCGAGCGGATAGAGCGCCTCCTGCGAGCGCCAGCCGCCGCGCAGCGCGCGGAAGATCGCGGTCAGCCCGTCCTCGGCCTCCGGTGCGGCGCGCAGCCGCTCGAACGACTGCATCACCTGCGCCGCGGCGAGGGTGAGCGCGCCGCTGACGGGCGACAGCTCTTCCGGCCACGACTCCAGCCGCGGCAACGCCGCCGCCAGCGCTTCGTCGGGCGCGCCGACCTCGGCCATCAGCTCGCCGAACCGCGGCGGGTCGAGGTGGCGCGCAACGTGGCCCAGCGCCTCCATCGCCTGCAGCAGCGGCGGGACGATCGCGATCAGGTCGTCAAGCTGGTCCTGCGCGGGCATCGCGTCCCTCAATCCGCTTTTCCCCGCGAAAGCGGGGACCCAGGCGTTTTATCGGAGGGCGTCGGCGATTGCACAAAAAGCCTGGCCCCGCGGTCGCGGGGAGAGCGGGGCTGGCGTGGCTGGAGGTCACCCGGTTCGACAGGCGGGGCAAATCGCGGCAGCATCCCCTGCAATGGGCGGTCGGCTGACGTTTTACGAGTTCTTCGCCGGCGGGGGCATGGCGAGGCTGGGGCTCGGCGAGGGCTGGGCTTGCGCGTTCGCCAACGACTTCGATCCGATGAAGGCCGCCGCCTATCGCGCCAACTTCGGCGGCGAGGACTTCCGTGAGGGCGACGTCTGGAAAATGACCGTGGCCGACCTGCCCGGCCGAGCCGACCTCGCCTGGGCCTCGAGCCCCTGCCAGGACTTCAGCCTCGCCGGCGGCCGGGCCGGCCTGATGGGCGGCAAGTCGTCGGCTTTCTTCGGCTTCTGGCGGCTGATCGAGGCGCTGGCGAAGGAGGGCCGCGCGCCGCGGGCGATCGTGGTCGAGAACGTCGTCGGCCTCTTCACCTCGCACGGCGGGCGCGATTTCGAGGCCGTCTGCGCGGCGCTGGCGGGCGCAAGCTACCGCTTCGGCGCGATGGAGATCGACGCCGCCGCCTATGTCCCGCAGTCGCGGCCGCGCTGCGTGATCGTGGCGACGCAGGACGCGCCGCCGCCACGGCCGCCCGGGCCGCCGCCGAGCCGCGCGGTCCGCGAGGCCCGGGCTCGGCTGCACGCCGATCTGCGCTGGCGCTGGATCGACTGGTCGCTGCCGTCGTCGCCCCGCCGCAACCAAGATCTCGCTGCGCTGCTCGAGCCCGACGACGCGGTGACGTGGCGCTCGGACGCCGAGACCGCGGCGCTGGTCGCGCAGATGGGCACTCTGCATCGGGCGCGACTCGACGCGGCGCTGGCGGCGGGCGAGCGGCGCGTCGGCACGGCGTTCCGGCGCATGCGTGGGACCGCGCAGCGCGCCGAGGTGCGCTTCGACGGCGTCGCCGGCTGTCTGCGCACGCCGCGCGGCGGCTCCTCGCGCCAGTTGGTGGTCGTGACCGAGGCCGGCCGGGTCCGTTCGCGCTGGCTGACCGCCCGCGAGGCCGCACGGCTCATGGGCCTGCCGGAGAGCTTTGTTCTGCCCGCCACCGAGAACGCCGGCCTGTTCCTCGCCGGGGACGGCGTCGTGGCGCCGATGGTGCGCCATCTCGCGGCCGAGATCCTGGAGCCGCTGCTGGCCCCGCGGCCGGCGAAAGCGGCCTGACCGCTTCCAAATCCCGCCGCAAGGCCTAAAGGTCGTCCCACAGGGTCCTTTTTCGCCTCCAGGACGTTCCATGGACAGCGCCGCCACCGACTACGACGCCGCCCGCTACCAACGCGCGGGCCGGGGCAAGATCTACGATTCCATCCTCGACACCATCGGCGACACCCCGCTGATCCGCCTGCCGCGCCTTTCCGCCGAGCTGAAGCCGAAGGGAATCGTGCTGGCCAAGCTCGAGTTCTTCAATCCGATCGGCTCGGTGAAGGACCGCATCGGCGTGTCGATGGTCGAGGCGATGGAGGCCAGGGGCCTGATCAAGGAAGGCACGACCATCGTCGAGCCCACCAGCGGCAACACCGGCATCGCGCTCGCGTTCGTGGCCGCGGCGAAGGGGCTGAAGCTGATCCTCGTCATGCCCGAGAGCGCATCGATCGAGCGGCGCAAGATGCTGATCCTGCTGGGCGCCAGGCTTGAGCTGACGCCGGCCGAGCGCGGCATGGCGGGCGCCGTCGCCCGGGCCCGCGAGCTCCTGGCCGAGATCAAGGGCTCGGTGATGCCGCAGCAGTTCGAGAACCCGGCCAACCCGCTGATCCACCGGATCTCGACAGCCGAGGAGATCTGGAACGACACCGGCGGCGCGGTCGACGCGGTGATCTCCGGCGTCGGCACCGGCGGCACGATCACTGGCGTCGGTCAGGTGCTGAAAGCCAGGAAACCCTCGGTGAAGATGATCGCGGTCGAGCCGTCGGCCTCGCCGGTGCTGTCCGGCGGCCGGCCCGGCCCGCACAAAATCGAGGGCATCGGCGGCGGCTTCGTGCCGGCGATCCTCGACCGCGGCGTGATGGACGAGGTGATCCAGGTCGCCACCGACGACGCCTTCGCGATGGCGCGCAAGTGCGCCAGGGTCGAGGGCGTGCCGGTGGGGATCTCGTCGGGCGCGGCGCTGACCGCGGCGTTCGACGTCGCCGGGCGAGACGAGATGGCCGGCAAGACCATCGTCGCGATCATCCCGAGCTTCGCCGAGCGTTACCTGTCGACCTCACTGTTTGAAGGCCTTTGACGCGGAGCCTGCGCGCCGCCTTGCGGCCATGACCGACGTCTATGGGCCCGAGAAGCGCTCGGCGGTGATGCGCCGGGTCAAAGGCAAGGACACTGCGCCGGAGCGCCAGGTGCGCCGGCTGATTTGGCGGCTCGGCGGCCGCTACCGGCTGCACCGCAAGGACCTGCCCGGCAAACCGGACATCGTCCTCCCCGGTCGGCGGCTCGCGATCTTCGTGCACGGCTGCTTCTGGCACGGCCACCACTGCGCCCGCGGCGCGCGCGTGCCGAAGGCGAACCGCGACTACTGGCTCGGCAAGGTCGGCCGCAATCGCCAGCGCGACGCGGCGGCCCGCGCCGCGCTCGAGGCGGCCGGCTGGCGCGTCGAGGTGGTCTGGGAGTGCGAGCTGAAGGACCGGGCGGGGCTGGAGGCGCGGGCGCGAGCCTGGCTCCGGGCAGGAAGCGGTTGGGCCTCGGCCTGACCGGCAGCGAGCGCGCCGGACCTCGAGGTTAGCTCGCCGCCGCCTTCATCCGGTGGCGGTGCGCAGCTTGTTTCGCACGGTTGCCGCAGACGGCCATGCTGCACCAGCGCCGTCCGCCGCGGTGGCTCTTGTCGTGAAAGACCAGCGTGCAGGACGGATTCTCGCAGGCCTTGACCCGGGTGAAGTCCGCCGTTGCGATCAGCTCGGCCATCGCGTGAGCGATCGGCAGCAGCAACGCGGTCGGCTCACGCCAGCGGCGGCGGGTCTCCAGCGCCAGGCCGCCGCCGCCCGCTGGGTCAGGCGTGAGCGCGTCGTAGCGTTCGTCGCGCGCGAGCAGCTGGTTCAGGGGCGCGAGCTGCGAGAGGGCCGCCGGCGTCAGCGGCGCGCCTTTGTGGGCGCGCACGAAGCTGCGGAACCATTCGCGCAGGTCGCGCGCCTGGGCGGCGACGCCATCGAGCTCAGCCGGCTTGGTGGCCCGGCGCATCGCGGCGACGACGTCGTCCGGGACCAGCCCGGTCTGCGTCAGCCACGCCAGCAGGTCCTCGCCGCTGGCGAGCCATTCGATCGGCGCGCCGGCGGGACTGGCGATGGTGTTGAGGAAGTCGAGGCTGACGTCGTCGGCGATCAGCAGCGGCGCGGGGCGCGGGGCGGTCATACCGCACAGATAACCTTCTGGATAGATATTGACAAGTTATCCATCGCTGCCCACCTGCCTTATGACCGATAACCTGTCAGATAGTTTTATGAGGTTAGCTGTGAGCGCCATCCACCACCGCACCGCCGTCGTCGACGGCCTCGACATCTTCTATCGCGAGGCCGGGCCGGCCGACGCCCCGGTGATCCTGCTGCTGCATGGGTTCCCCTCGTCGAGCCACATGTTCCGCGACCTGATCCCGCATCTGGCGCCGCGGTTCCGGGTGGTCGCGCCCGATCTGCCGGGTTTTGGCCAGTCGAGCCAGCCGGCCCGCGCGACCTACGCCTACACCTTCGACAACCTGGCCCGGACGATCGAGCGCTTCACCGACGTGGTCGGCCTCACGCGCTTTGCGATCTACGTGTTCGACTATGGCGCGCCGGTGGGCCTGCGGCTCGCGCTATGGCGGCCCGAGCGGATCACCGCGATCATCTCGCAGAATGGCAACGCCTATGAAGAGGGCCTTTCGGACGGCTGGAATCCGATCCAGGCGTATTGGCGCGAACCCACGGAAGCCAACCGCAACGCGCTGCGCGGGTTCCTGACCCCGGCGACGACGCTGTTCCAGTACACGCACGGCGTCGCCGACCCCTCGCTGGTCTCGCCGGACGGCCGCACCCTCGACGACGCCTACCTGGCGCGGCCGGGCAACGACGAGATCCAGCTCGATCTCTTCGGCGACTACCGGTCGAACGTGGCGGCCTACGGCGACTTCCAGGCCTACTTCCGCCGCCATCAGCCGCCGCTGCTGGCGGTGTGGGGCAGGAACGACCCGTTCTTCGTCCCGGCGGGCGCCGAGGCCTACCGACGCGACCTGCCGAACGCCGACATCCGCTTCTTCGACACCGGCCACTTCGCACTCGTGACCCACGCGGCCGAAATCGGCGCGGCGATCGTGGAGTTCCTCGACGCGGTGAACGACAGCCTCAAAGGGCCGATCCGACTTGGCGACGCCCACTCGGATCTTGACGAAAACGGCGCAGCGCGGATCAAGGCCAACAGCGTCAACCGCGCCTGAGGCCCTCCGTGACGGTCTATGTCGTCGCCGCGCTGAAGTTCACCGACCGTCCGGCCTACAATCGCTACCAGGCCGCCTTCATGGCCGTCTTCCGCCGGTTCGAGGGCCGGCTGCTGGCTGCCGACGAGGACCCGATCCCGCTGGAGGGCCACGCCGGCTTCGAGAAGATCGTGCTGATGTCGTTCCCAGACGAGGCCGCTGCCCGGCGGTTCATCGACGATCCCGACTACCTGGAGATCTCGAAGGACCGCCACGCGGGCGCCGAGACTGTTTCGCTGCTGGTGCACGGTCTAGGCTGACCCCAAGTCAACGACCGAGGGGGAAGGCGATGGGTTCGCCGCGCAGCCTGATGGTGATCCAGTACGTGCACGACATGGGCCGCGCGGTGGCGTTCTACCGCGACGGCGTCGGCCTTCCGGTCGTCGCCGAATCGCCCGGCTGGTCGATGCTAAGCTGCGGCGACGCGCTGCTCGGTCTGCACGGCATCTACTCGGGCGTGCTCGAGCGGCCGGTAGCCTACGCCGGGCTCAACCTGCAGGTCGACGACCTGGATCCAGCCATCGAGCGGGCGGTGGCCGCGGGCGCGAAGCTGGTCGAGGTCCGCGAGCCGGAGCCGCGCGTGCCAGTGCGGCTGGGCGTGTTGATCGACCCGGACGGCAACGGCTTCGAGCTTCGCCAGCAGATGGGTTAGAAGGCCGCGATGGCATCCGACCTTTCCGCCTACCTCGACCGCATTGGCTATGACCGTCCCGTCCGCCCGGACCTGGCCACGCTGAGAGCGCTGCACCGCGCCCACCTGATGGCCGTGCCCTATGAGAACCTCGACGTCCAGCTCGGGCGCGCGCTGACGACGGATCCCGCCGCCGCGTTCGAGAAGGTGACGGCGCGCCGTCGCGGCGGCTGGTGCTACGAGATGAACGGTTCGTTCGGCCATGCGCTGAAGCTGGCCGGGTTCGAGGTGACCCGGCTCGCCGGCGAGGGTGACCGGCCCGGCAGCCATCTCGCGCTCATCGTCGCGGTCGAGGGCGAGACCTGGGTTTGCGACGTCGGCTTCGGCGACGGGCCGGCCGAGCCTTACCCCCTGGTCGAGGGGCCGTTCCAGATCGATGGCTTCGAGTTCAGGCTCGAGTTCGTCGACGGTGGCGGCTGGCGGTTCCACAACCACCGCTTCGGTGCGGCGAACGGCTTCGTGGCGCGCGCGCCGGACGAGGCCGCGCTGGCGGCGACCTGCCAGTTCCTCCAGACCGACCCGAGCTCGACCTTCGTTCAGCACGCCACGGTGTTTCGCCGGGTTCGCGACGGCTACATCAGCCTGATCGACCGCACGCTCCGGACGGCGACGCCACAAGCGGTGACGCCCGAGACGATCACGGACGCGGACGCCTATGTTGCGACGCTGCGGGACCGGTTCGGCCTCGACGTTCCGGAGGCCGCCGACCTCTGGCCGGCTCTCTGCGCGCGCCACGAGGCCTACGAACGCGACCGCGCGGCGAGGCGAGCGGCGAAGGCGGCCGAGCCGGCGGGGTAGTTGCGTCCTTCGAGACGCCCGCTGAGCGAGCTCCTCAGGATAACGAAGCGCGGTTCGGCTTCACGATCTTCGTCATGGTGAGGAGCGAACGCGAGGCCGCGTCTCGAACCACGCAGCTTCGTCAGAACGCCTCCGCCGGCAGCGCCATCACCAACTCCGCGCCGGTCTTGAGCTTGGCGAGGCAGGCGCCCGCGTCGGGCAACACGCGCTGCAGGTAGTAGCGGCCGACGGTCAGCTTGTTGGCGTAGAACGGGTCGGCGTCGCCGGCGGCGACTTTCGCGTTCGCGGCCTTGGCCATCAGCGCCCACATGTAGGCAAGGCCGGTGAGACCGAAGAGCCGCAGGTAGTCCATCGAGGCGGCCGCGGCGTTGTCGGGGTTCGCAAGACCGTTCTGCATCAGCCACATCGTGGCCTCCTGCAGCTGAGCCTTCGCCGCCGCGAGGCCGTCGATGAAGGGCTTCAGCGCTTCATCGCCAGCGTTGGCGGCGACGAAGGCGTCGATTTCGCCGGCGAAGCCCATCACCGCGCGCCCGCCGTTGGCCGCCAGCTTGCGGCCGACGAGGTCGAGCGCCTGTACGCCGTTGGTTCCCTCGTAGATCAGGGTGATGCGGCAGTCGCGCAGGTACTGGCTGACCGGGAAGTGCTCGGTGAAGCCCGAGCCGCCGTGCACCTGCATCGCGTCCGAAGCGATCTGGAAGCCGCGCTCGGTGAGGAACGCCTTCAGCACCGGCGTCAGCAGCGCCATGTAGTCCTCGCCTCTCTGCCGCACCGCCTCGTCGGGGTGGGCGTGGGCGAGCTCGCCGTGCAGCGAGGTCCAGAACAGGAAGGTGCGGCCGGCCTCAAGGATCGCCCGACTGTCCATCAGCATGCGCCGCACGTCGGGATGGACGAGGATCGGGTCGGCGGGGCCGTTCGGGTTCTTCGGACCGGTGAGCGAGCGGCCTTGCAGACGGTCCTTGGCGAACGCCGCAGCCGCCTGGTAGGCGGCCTCGCCCTGCGCCAGGCCCTGCATCGCCACCGCCAGCCGCTCTTCGTTCATCATCACGAACATCAGCGCCAGGCCCCGGTTCTCCTCGCCGATCAGCCAGCCGGTCGCCTCCTCGTGGCTGATCACGCAGGTGGCGTTGCCGTGGATGCCCATCTTCTCCTCGAGGCCGAGGCACTTGACGCTGTTGCGCTGGCCAGGCTTGCCATCGGCGTCTGGGATGAACTTCGGCACGATGAAGAGGCTGATGCCGCGCACGCCGGCCGGCGCGCCCTCGATCCGGGCCAGCACGAGGTGGACGATGTTGTCGGCCATGTCGTGCTCGCCCGACGAGATCCAGATCTTCTGGCCCGAGATCTTGTAGGTCCCGTCGCCGTTCGGGACCGCCTTGGTGCGGATGAGGCCGAGATCGGTGCCGCACTGCGGCTCGGTGAGGTTCATCGTCCCGCACCATTCGCCGGTCGCGAGCTTGGGCAGGTAGAGGCTCTTCTGTTCGTCCGAGCCGCTGTGGTGGATCGCGGTGTAGGCCCCGTGCGTCAGGCCGGGGTACATCGAGAAGGCCTGGTTGGCCGACGAGCTCATTTCGCTGCAGGCCAGGCCCACGACCCCCGGCAGCCCCTGGCCGCCGTAGTTGGGATCGGCCCCGAGCGCCGCCCAGCCGCCATCGACGAACTGCTTCCAGGCTTCCTTGAAGCCAGGAGGGGTCGTGACCGAGCCGTCGTCGCGCCAGACGCAGCCGTGCTTGTCGCCGACAGCGTTGAGCGGCGCCAGCACCTCGGCGGAGAACTTGGCCGACTCCTCTAGGATCTGCTCGACGAGGTCCAGCGGCGCGTCTGCGAACCCCGGCAGGTTGGCGAGTTTCTCGATCTCCAGCACGTCGCGCAGGATGAAGAGATGCTCGCGGACGGGCGGCTGATAGCTCATGAGGGCGCTCCCTACGGCGTGGGGGCGGCCTCTATAGCAGCATTGCCGTGCGTCCTTCGAGGCGCCCGCGTCGCGGGCTCCTCAGGATCACGAGATCGGGTGCGCATCACGCCCGTTCGTCATGGTGAGGAGCGCCACAGGCGCGTCTCGAACCACGCAGCGGCTAGCGGACGGCTTCCGGCTGGCGGACGCCCACGCGAACCGGCGGGACCTGGCGCGGCTGGGCCACGGCGAGCAGGTCCGGGCGCTGCGCCAGCGACTCCTCGAGCCGCTCGCAGGCCGAACGCAGCTCGGCGATCGCGTGGTCGAGGTCCTCGCGCTGGTGCTCGAGCGTCACGATCCGTTCGCGGAACTTGCGCAGCGCGGTGGCGTTCTGCGCCGCCCCGCCGTCGTTCTTGTCGTAGAGCTCGAGGATCTCGCGGATCTCGGCGAGCGAGAGGTTCACGCGCTTGCCGCGCAGGATCAGCTGCAGCCGGGCGCGGTCCTTGTAGGAATAGACCCGGTTCAGCCCCTGGCGCGCGGGCGACAGCAGCCCCTTGTCTTCGTAGAATCTCAGCGCCCTGGGCGTGCACTTGAATTCAAGGCACAGCTGGCGAATGGTGAACGTGCGTTCCGGGCGCCGCAGCTCGGTGGGCATGGTGGTCTCCCTAGGTTCCGGTCGCGTCTCGCGCTTCCTTATCGTTGATAATTTACGCAGCGAGCCGCTTACGTCAACGTCAAGTGGGGCGATTTTTATGACGCGTTTCATTCTGCGCGGACTCGTCGCAGCGATCGGGCTTTGGGTGGCCTCCTATCTCGTCCCCGGCGTCCACGTGCACGGGGTCAAGACGCTGATCGCGGCGGGCCTCTTGCTCGGCCTCGCCAACGCGCTGGTGCGGCCGATCCTGACGTTTCTGACGCTGCCGCTGACGATCGTGACGCTGGGCCTGTTCCTCTTCGTCGTGAACGGCCTGATGATCCTGCTGGTCGGCTGGGTGCTGCACCGGTTCGGCGACCAGAGCTATCAGGTGCACGGTCTCGTGCCGGCGATCCTGACCACGATCGTGATCTGGTTCGTCAGCCTCGTGGCCAACCTGCTCATCGGCGGAGACGAACGACAGCGCCGATAGACGGCGGTGGACGTCGGGTCAGCGTTGCGGTCGGCGCGAATTGGCGCCTTAGCTATCTATGCGTGCGGCCGAGAAGAGCCGCCGTCGAGAGGGGCCCTGTCCGCTCAGGAGGAAACCACCATGGCCATGACGGAAACTGCAACCAAGCCGCCCTACCTCGGCCTGCTCAACGCCATCTCGCTCGCCGAGACGGACGCCGGCCACTACCTCACCGCCTGGGCCAACGCGACCGATGACGAGGAGCTCGCCTGCACGCTGCGCTTGGTCGCCGCGCGCGAAACCAGTCACGGCGATGTGTTCTGCCGCCGGCTCGCCGAGCTCGGCTACGACCTGCGCCAGAAGCCCGATCCGAAGGCGGCCGAGCGGCTCGCCCGCTACGCCAACCCGAAGCTCTCCGACTGCGAGAAGGTGGGGCCCGAGCGCGTCGAGACGCGCGACACCTTCGCCGACATCAAGAAGGCGATGGCCGACGGCGCCTACGATGCGATGACCTGCAATCTGCTGCAGTGGTACATCGCCGAGGAGGAAGACAGCGGCCGGCGCCTGCGCGACGTCTACGCCAAGGTCCGCGCCAAAGCCGGCATGACGGCCGCGCCCGCGAAGAAGTCCAACGGTCACGCCGAGCCCGCGATCGCAGCCGGTCCCAGCGCCGACGCCCAGGCGATCATGGCCTGCATGACCCAGGGCTTCGCGCGGCTCGAGAAGACCCTCGAGAAGATCGCCAAGAAGGGCTGAGCCCTCAGGGCCTCAGGGTCGCGTGAGCCGCAAGCTCACCAAAGCATAGCCGCGGAGGACGCGGCGAAGGCGCAGAGAGCGCAGAGCAACGAGCCCTCTGCGACCTCCGCGCCTCCCCTGCGAGCTCTGCGGTTACCCTTGCCGACGCCTGTGGCGTCCGCTGGCCTGGTCAGACCTGGCGAGCAACAGGCTCCTGCCTGGGGCCCGGCGTTCGCCGGGATGAGCGGAGACGTTGGTGTGAATGTGCGATGTGGTTTCCGCACGGCGCGTGTGTTAAATCGCACACGACTCGATCGGGACGCACCCCATGCCCCAACGCTTCTACCCCGCAGTGCTCGAACGCGGCGAAGGCGGTGCGCTGGCGCTGTGGTTTCCCGACTTTCCGGGCGTGGTCGCCGGCGGTCGCAGCCAGGAAGACGCGATGGCGCGCGCCGCCGATGCGCTGGAGGAGGCCCTGTGCGGCGCGTTGGACCGCGACGGGGCCTTGCCTCAGCCGACCGCGATCGACGCGATCGAACTGCCCGAGGAATGCGATTTCGTAGCTTACGTCGCGGTGGGCGCCACGCCGCCAGACCCGTCGGAGCGGGTCAACATCTACCTGCCCAAGAGCCTGATCGAGCGCGTCGACCGCGAGGCCGCCGAGCGCGGCATGAGCCGCTCCAGCTACTTCGGCTGGGCGGTCAGCACGGTGCTGTTCCGCCAGAGCGCGAAGCCGGGCGAGGAGCCCGGCTGGCTGGTGCGCCTGATGCGCAACCGAGGCCGCGCGCGATAACCAAGAAAAAGGGCGGCGTCTTGCGACGCCGCCCTTCCTAAAGTCCGAACGGGACGGGCTGGACTAGAAGTCCATGTCGCCCATGCCGCCGCCCGGCATCGCCGGCGCGGGGCTGTTCTTCTTCGGCGCCTCGACCACGGCCGCTTCGGTCGTGATCATCAGGCCGGCGACCGAGGCCGCATCCTGCAGCGCGATGCGGACCACCTTGGCCGGGTCGATCACGCCCGCCGCGACGAGGTCGCCGTACTCTTCCGTCTGGGCGTTGAAGCCGAAGTTCGGCGTGGTGTTGTCCAGCACCTTGCCGACCACGATCGAGCCTTCGACGCCGGCGTTCTCGGCGATCTGGCGGATCGGCGACTGCAGGGCGCGGCGGACGATGTGGATGCCCGCCTCCTGGTCGTCGTTGTCGCCCTTCAGGCTTTCCAGGGCCTTGGAAGCCTTCAGCAGCGCCACGCCGCCACCGGCCACGATGCCTTCCTCGACCGCCGCGCGGGTGGCGTTGAGGGCGTCGTCGACGCGGTCCTTCTTCTCCTTCACCTCGACCTCGGTCGCCCCGCCGACGCGGACCACCGCAACGCCGCCCGCGAGCTTCGCGAGGCGTTCCTGCAGCTTCTCCTTGTCGTAGTCGGACGTGGTGTCCTCGATCTGGCGCTTGATCTGGGCGATGCGCGCCTCGATCTCGTCCTTGGTGCCCGAGCCGTCGACGATCGTGGTGTCGTCCTTGGTGATGGACACCTTCTTGGCGCGGCCCAGCATGTCGACGCCAACGTTCTCGAGCTTGATGCCGAGGTCTTCGCTGATCAGTTGACCGCCGGTGAGCACGGCGATGTCTTCCAGCATCGCCTTGCGGCGATCGCCGAAGCCCGGCGCCTTGACGGCCGCGACGCGCAGGCCGCCGCGCAGCTTGTTAACCACGAGGGTCGCGAGCGCTTCACCTTCGACGTCTTCGGCCACGATCAGCAGCGGACGGGCCGATTGAACGACCGCTTCGAGCAGCGGCAGCAGCGGCTGCAGGCTGGAGAGCTTCTTCTCGAACAGCAGGATCAGCGGCTCTTCGAGGACGGCCTCCATCTTGTCGGCGTTGGTGATGAAGTAGGGCGAGAGATACCCGCGGTCGAACTCCATGCCTTCGACGACTTCGAGCTCGGTCTCGAGGCTCTTGGCTTCCTCGACCGTGATCACGCCTTCGTTGCCGACCTGGTCCATCGCCTTGGCGATCATGTCGCCAATCTCGGTGTCGCCGTTGGCGGAGATGGAGCCGACCTGAGCGATTTCCTGGTTGGTGGTGACCTTCTTGGACGTGGCCTTGATCTCCTCGACCACCTTGGCGACCGCCTTGTCGACGCCGCGCTTCAGGTCCATCGGGTTCATGCCGGCGGCCACGTACTTCAGGCCCTCGGTGACGATCGCCTGGGCGAGCACTGTGGCCGTCGTGGTGCCGTCGCCCGCCGCGTCATTGGTCTTGGAGGCGACCTCGCGAACCATCTGTGCGCCGAGGTTCTCGAACTTGTCGGTGAGCTCGATCTCCTTGGCGACGGTGACGCCGTCCTTGGTCGAGCGGGGGGCGCCGAACGATTTCTCGATGACCACGTTGCGGCCCTTCGGGCCCAGGGTCACCTTCACCGCGTTGGCGAGGATGTTGACGCCGCGCAGCATGCGGTCACGGGCGTCGGATGCGAAATAGACGTCTTTGGCGGCCATGGGGCTCTGCTTTCTCGTCTTGAGTTGATGATGCTTAAGGGGCGAGGCGCCTTTAGGCGGCCTTCGCCTTCGCGACCGGCTCGAGCACGCCGAGGATGTCGCTCTCTTTCATGATGAGCAGGTCCTCGCCGTCGAGCTTGACCTCGGTGCCCGACCACTTGCCGAACAGGATGCGGTCGCCGACCTTCACGTCGAGCGGCTGCAGCTTGCCGGAGTCGTCGCGGGCGCCAGGACCGACGGCCAGGACTTCGCCTTCCTGCGGCTTTTCCTTCGCGGTGTCGGGGATGATGATCCCGCCCTTGGTCTTCTCTTCTTCCTCGACGCGGCGGACGAGGACGCGATCGCCAAGCGGACGAAACGCCATGTTGGTTCTCTCCAAAGAGCTTGGTTCTGTCTTGACGCGAGCCCCACATAAGGCAGGCCGTTAGCAGCCTGCCCATGCGAGTGCTAACACGGGCTGGCAATTAGGTTTGCGAGCGCGGCGAGTCAAGGGCGGCCGGACTGGAACGCCAGCCGCGGCGCTCCGTTGTGGCGTCATGAGCCTCGAATCATTCCTACAGCAGGCGGTCCGGGAGGGATCGCTGGAGCTCGCCTTGCCCGGCCGTCGCCTGACGATTGGCGACGGGGCGCCGCCACGATTGGCGGTCGCCGTGACCAGCGCGCTCTGGGCCGCCCGGATCGCCGCCTGGCCCGAGACGGCGGTCGGCGACGCCTACATGGCCGGCGCCCTGGTCATCGAACGCGGCGACATCTACGACCTGCTCGATCTGGCCGGCCGCAACCTGACGCACCGTCCCGACGTGCGCCGCGCCTCGGCGTTCCGGCGCTGGCGGCACGACCTCTTCGCCACCCGCAATGCGCGGCGCCAGGCGCGGCGCAACGCCGAGCGACACTACGACCTCTCCAACGTCTTCTACCGACGCTTCCTCGACGAGGACATGCAGTACTCGTGCGCCTACTTCGATCGGCCGGATCTCTCGCTGGAGGAGGCGCAACGGGCCAAACAACGGCACATCGAAGCAAAGTTGCTGCTGCGGCCGGGCCTCAGCGTGCTCGATATCGGCTGCGGCTGGGGCGGACTCGCGCTGCGGCTGGCGGCCGACGCCGGGGCGATTGTCGACGGCGTCACGCTCTCGACGGAGCAAGTCGAGCTCGCGCGGCGGAGAGCCGAGGACGCGCGTCTCGCCGACCGCGTGCGCTATTCCCTGACCGACTATCGCGATGTGGCCGGACCATACGACCGGATCGTCTCGGTCGGGATGTTCGAACACGTCGGGCGGCCGAACCATCTCCGCTACTTCCGGCAGGTGCGCCGCTTGCTGGCCGACGACGGCGTCGCGCTGATCCACAGCATCGGCCGCGCGCAGGGGCCGGACGTGACCCAGCCCTGGATCGCCAAGCACATCTTCCCGGGCGGCTACATCCCGGCCCTCTCGGAGACTCTGGCGGCGGTCGAGAAGGCTGGGCTCTATGTCACCGACGTCGAGATCCTCCGCCTCCACTACGCCGAGACGCTGCGCGCCTGGCGGCTGCGGTTCGCCGCGGCGCGCCCGACCGTGGCCCGGATCCGCGGCGAGCGCTTCTGCCGGATGTGGGAGTTCTACCTCGCCGCCAGCGAGGTCGGTTTCCGCTACGCCGGGCACATGGTGTTCCAGCTGCAGCTGACCCGGCGGATCGACACCGTGCCGATCACGCGCGCCTACATCGCCCAGGCCGAACGTCGGCTCGCCGAGCAACAACAGATCGCCGCGTAGTCCGTCGCGCCCCTTGCGGGGCCCGCCGCCGCGCGATCAAGCTTGGCGATCTCAACTGAGGAGGCCCGGCCATGCTCGACCACATCACCTTCACCGTCTCCGACGTCGGCCGGGCCAAGGCGTTCTACGACGCGGCGCTGGCGCCAATGGGCGTGACCGTGCAGATGCAGGTCTCCGCCGAGGAGAGCGGCGCGGAGGCCTATCTGGGCTACGGCGAGCCTGGCAAGCCGTACTTCTGGTTCAGCGGCGGGCGACCGCTGACGGGGCGCCTGCACGTCGCGTTCGCCGCGAAGGACCGCGCCACCGTCGACGCCTTCTATCGCGCGGCGATGGCGGCCGGCGGTCGGGACAACGGCCCGCCCGGCCTCCGGCCCGAGTACCATGCGACCTATTACGGCGCCTTCGTGCTCGACCCCGACGGCCACAACATCGAAGCCGTCTGCCACGCAGCCTGAGCGGCTAGAGCACGATGGGGTCAGGCGGAACCACCCGGCCGCTGGCCACAGAGCCGTCGCGCAGGGTGAGCCGGCGCAGCAGCGCCTCGTCGTCCACCAGCGCCGCGAGGAAGCTCTCCAGCGCCCTCGCCACGGCGCGCTGCTCCTCGTCGTTGAGGCCCGCCAGCAGCGCTCGGTTGACCCGGTAGATCGCCTGAAGCGATGCGCGGCATGCCTCGGCGCCTTCCGGCGTCAGCGTCAACAGCACCTGGCGGCGGTCCTCCCGGGGCGTTGTTCGCTCGACCAGGCCGCCGTCGACCAGCAGATCGACTGTCCGCGTCAGCGTCGTGCGGTCGACTGCGCTGTACTCGGCGAGCTCGGACATCGTGCAAGGCTCGAACGCGGCGATCACGCTGAGCGCCCGGTGCCGGGCGAGATTGAGGCCCAGCGGCTTCAGCACGGTCTCGAGCTTCGCCTCGCGGTGGCGCGCGACCACGGCGAAGAGGTGGAACACATAGCTGGTCACGTCCAGGGGGAACTCGCCCCTCGGGTCGATGGTGGAAGCAGCCCGGCGCGGCGAAAGCCCCATGGTCTCCCCCGAAGATGGCCGACGTTCGTTGAGCGCCGCATTCTGTCGGCAACCGTTACTATCGGGTCGTTTGCGCGGTCGCACAAGGTGCAACCTCATATAATCTGACTCAGCACTATGTGTGATTGCACTTTTCTCTTGACCCGAGGGTATGGACCCGCTAGTTCGCCGGCCAAGCCCGCCTGGCTCGCCGCGCGCGCACAAGCTTCATCTTTCGCGAAGGCGGCCCCGCGTCGTGCGACGACTTGCCCTCTTCTGGCTCATCTGCGCCGCGACCGGCTTCGCGGTGGCCGCCATGGCCGCCTTCGTGCTGTCGCTCACGATCGACCACGAGGCGATCTGGCGCGAAACGCCACCGACCCCGATCGCCAAGGTGCTGGACGCGCTGAACCCGACGCCGCGCCCGTCCGGGAACGGTCGCGTCAGCCCCGGGTGAGGCGCACGAAGCGAGGCTTCTTGTCGGCGTCGAAGCCGAGGAAGGCTTCCACCCGGTCGAGATCGACGACGACAGCCGCGCCTTTCTTGTCGGCGTCGGCCCGCTGCTCGATCTCCGGCGCGTTGGCGTAGACGCGCTCGCGGTCGGCGCCCTCGACCCGGCGCGCCCGGCCCATCAACTGCAGCACGACGCGTGTGTCAGGGTTGCGCATGATCATCGCCACGTGAGGGTTGCCGGCGATGTTCTCCATCGTGCCGCCCTCGGCGTTGCGGGCCCAGAAGCCGATCGCGTCGTCGCTGAAGGTCTGCAGCGAGCCGCGGAAGGTCAGGCGGGGCCGTCCCTCGGTGTCGACGCTCGCCAGCACCATCGGCGTCCGTTCGGACAACGCCGTGTTGATGATGCCCTTCAGCTCGTCGTCCAACACCAGCGCCATCGCCTACCTCATCGCATGCCCACCGGAACCCGCTCGGCGTCTTGCACGGCGCGGACCTTGGCGTGCCTGTCGCCGTACTTGGCGAATTCCATCCGCGCAATCGTGCGGTTGTGCACCTCGTCCGGTCCGTCGGCGAGCCTGAGCGTTCGCTGACTGGCGTAGAGGCGGGCGAGGCCGAAGTCGGAGGTGACCCCGCCGCCGCCGTGCGCCTGGATCGCATCGTCGATGATCTTCAGCGCCATCGTCGGCGCGGCGACCTTGATCATCGAGATCTCGAGCCGCGCGACCTTGTTTCCGGCCTTGTCCATCATGTCGGCGGCCTTCAGGCAGAGCAGCCGCGTCATCTCGATGTCGATCCGCGCCTGCGCGACGCGCTGCTCCCAGACCGAGTGCTCGGAGACGTACTTGCCGAACGCCTTGCGAGACATCAGCCGCTTGCACATCTTCTCGAGCGCGACCTCGGCCGCGCCGATCGTGCGCATGCAGTGGTGGATGCGGCCCGGGCCGAGCCTTGCCTGGCTGATCTCGAACCCGCGGCCCTCGCCCAGCAGGATGTTCTCCACCGGCACACGGACGTTCTCGAGCCGCATCTCGGCGTGGCCGTGCGGGGCGTCGTCGTAGCCGAACACCGGCAACATGCGCACCACGTTCATCCCGGGCGCATCGAGCGGGACCAGGACCTGCGACTGCTGCTGGTGCGGCGCCGCGTCCGGATTGGTCTTGCCCATGACGACGGCGACCTTGCAGCGCGGGTCGCCCACGCCGGACGACCACCACTTGCGGCCGTTGATCACGTAGTGGTCGCCGTCGCGCTCGATGCGGGTCTCGATATTGGTGGCGTCCGACGAGGCGACCTGCGGCTCTGTCATCAGGAACGCCGAGCGGATCTCACCGTTCATCAGCGGCCTGAGCCACCGCTCCTTCTGCTCCAGCGTGCCATAGCGGTTGAGGATCTCCATGTTGCCGGTGTCGGGCGCCGAGCAGTTGAAGACCTCGCTGGCGAAGCTCACCCGGCCGAACATCTCGGCGATCGGCGCGTATTCGAGGTTGGTCAGCTGAAGGCCCTCGAACGCGAAGCTGTCGTCGACGTGCGGCGCGCCCGACGAGGGCGGCATGAACATGTTCCAGAGCCCAGCGGCCCTCGCCTTGGCCTTCAGCTCCTCGAGCACCGGGATCACCTTCCAGCGGTCGCCCTCGGCGGCCTGCTGCTCGTAGGTCGGGACGGCGGGGTAGACGTGATCGTCCATGAAGTCGCCGATCCGGCGCATGAGCTCCCGCTGGCGCGGGGAGTAGTCGAAGTCCATGTCGGCGCTCCATTCAAACAATTGTTTGACTGCCCTGCCTGCGCCATCGCCGGCGCGCCTTGAGCTATGTCAAAGGCGCGCCGGCGAACGCACGCCTCCCCAGCGAGACCGCAGCAGACCTGCCCTGCGTCCTTCGAGACGCCTGCTGCGCAGGCTTCTCAGGATGACGAGATGGGCGGGCTGCACAGATGATCGTCATGGTGAGGAGCGCCTATTCCCGTGCGCTGAGGCCGAGGAAGAACATCCGCCGCGGCTCGCCGTAGCCTAGCGCCTCCCGGTAGTGCGCATCGCCGAGGTTCTCGACCCGGGCGGTGATCGCCAGCCGCCGCGACAGCGCGTACGAGCCCGAGAGGTTGGCGAGCAGGAAACCCGGCCTTGGCGTCGGAACGAACGTCGAGGGGTCGATGTCGGCGTCCTTGCCTTCGGCGCGCACCGTGAGATCCGCCTGCAAAGGACCGTGCGCCCACAGCACGCTGACCGAGCCGGCGTTGCGCGGCACGCGCAGCATCTGGGTTCCGGCGGCGACGTCGACTGCGTCGGTGTAGGCGTATTCGGCCTCGACAGTGAGGTCGTGCGTCAGTCGTGCGTCGGCCTGCGCCTCGACGCCGTTGGTGCGGGTGCGGTCGAGGTTCAGGTACCGGAACGGGAAGGCGGGCGAGAACTCGATCTGGTCACGCACTTGGAGCTGGTAGGCGGTGACGCGCGCGGACCAGGCGCCACTAGACGAGGTCCAGGCGAGGCCCGCGTCCCAGCCTTCGGCGTGCTCCGGCTTGAGGTCGGTCGAGGGCCCGCCCGGGAAGCAGAAATCGCAGAAGATCTCGCTGATCGTCGGGGTCTTGAAGCCCCGCCCCCACGAGCCTTCGACGGAGAACCCAGCCGGCAGCTTCAGCACCCCCGCAACGCGGCCGGTGGCCTCGCCGCGGAACGTATCCGGCGCGTCGTAGCGAAGCGAGCCCGTCAGCGTCAGCGGCGCGGCCGGCCTGACGCGGACCACGGCGAAACCCGAGGTCGCGCCCAGGTTCAGCGTCCGGCCGGTCGAGACGGCGCCGTGGTCGCTGATCCGCTCCGCGCCGAAGATCACCCCGAACGCGTCGCTCGGCGCCCCACGCTCGGCGGTCCAGCGCCAGTCCTGCCGAGAGGCGGCGAAGCGCGAGTCGTTCGCCGGATCCACGTTGCCGAGCGCCGCGCGATCGAGCGCGTACCCGCCGAGGCTTACCGTCTCCTTGAACCCCAGCGGGTCCTGGATCACGGCGCGGATGTCGCCGCTCCAGCTGCGGTAGGTGGCGAACTCCGGCGTGTCGCCGAACTGGAAGGCGGCGTTGTAGCCGTCGGTGTTCACCCGGCGGTCGTCGTAGGCGATGCGCCCGTCGATCCGCACGGCGCCGACGTCGATGCGGCCATAGCCGCCGGCGTTCCACGAGGCGAACGGATCGCGCTCCGGAAAGCCGTCGGCCTTGGAGACGCCGTCGGAGTGGTGGCCGGACAGCGACACCCCCGCCGCCCAGTGGTCCGTGGCCTCGCCCACGGCGGCCGAGCCGTCGAAGGTGTCGAGCGAACCGCCCTCTCCTTGCGCGCGCCAGCCGTTCGCTTCGCGCGTCGTCAGCGAGATCACACCGCCGATCGCGTCCGAGCCCCAGAGCGAGCTCTGCGGGCCCGAGAGGATCTCGATCCGCTCGATGTTGGCGAGGTCGAGCCCGGCGAAGTCGTAGGCCCCGTTGGGTTCGCTGGGGTCGTTCTGCGGCACGCCGTCGATCAGCACGAGCGTCTTGTCCGACGTCGCGCCTCGCATGCGGACTCCCGTGACGCCGCCAAACGCGCCGTCCCGGGTCAACGCCAGGCCTGGAACCGTGTCCAGGACGTCGGCGGCGAACACCGCCTGACGCGCGTCGATCTCGGCGCGGTCGATGACGATCACATCCGGTGCGTCCGCCGCGAGCGTCGGCAGGCGCGTGGCCTCGACCACGACCGGCGCGACGGAGGCGGAGGCGTCTTGGGGATCGGCGAGGGCGTGGGCCGGCGCCGCGAGGCACGCGCCGAAAAGCAGCGCTCGCAGCACCCCCTGCGTTGTCATCCCGGAGAGCCGCGCAGCGGACTCATCCGGGATCTCCTCGGCGCGAATGGGGAAAGCAGATCCCGGACGGGCGCTGACGCGCTTTCCGGGGTGACACGGTGGGACTCTCATAAAACGTAGGCTCCGTCGGCCGCGCGGCGCGCCGCGGCCTTCAGCGACAAGGGAGCCGGCGCGCCGGTCCGGCCCGTTGTCGCTGCGACGGTTGCCCCGCGCCGATGGTCTAGACCCGGACCTCGGACGAGCGACGGGGGCGGCAGGTCTCCTGGCTTGCGGGTCGCCGGCTCCGAGCCCACGCCTTCCCGGTTTCCCAGTGGCGCGACGACGCCGGAAGCGTCGCCGAACGGGCAAGGGACCTCGCCGCTCACAGTTGCGGGCACAGCCGCGGATTAGGGGAAATGCGCCCCGACCGCGTTCCCTCTTGGCCGCCGGTTAGGGCGGACCGCCTTGCGGTTGAGCTTATCGACCGATGCGGCGGTCTCCGCAACCGGTCTCAGGGCGAGGCGAGCCAGCCGTCCGGAAGCGTGATCCAGGCGCAACGCCTGGCGTCGGTGGCGCTGAAGGCGGGGTCGGGGAGCGGGATCTCGGTGAAGCAGCCGCCGGCGATCCCGGTATGGCCGGGCATGAACGACGTCGAGGTCCAGTAGAGCGTGGTCCCGCAGGCCTTGCAGAAGCGGCGCGTCGCCGAGGTGGTCGTCACCTCGTACCGGCCCAGCTCGCCGCGGCGCGAGGCGACCTGGTCGTCCGGGAAGTAGGCCGACCAACCGAACGCGCTGCCGGTGCGGCGCTTGCAATTGTCGCAATGGCAGATCGCGTTGAGAACCGGCTCGCCCTCGACCGCGATCTCGCAGGCCTGGCAGCAGCAGCGCGCGACGTAGGTCACGACGACGCCAGCGCCGCCAGCGGCGCGCCGGTCAGCCGCCGCAGCGTCCACTCCGGCTCGCCGCTCGCGCCCAGCCGATCGTAGAAGGCGATCGCGGGCGCGTTCCAGTCGAGCACCTGCCATTCCAGGCGCCTCAGCCCTTCGTCGCGGCAGCGCTGCGCCAGGCGGCGCATCAACGCGAAGCCAGCTCCGGTCCCGCGCGCTTCTGGCGTGACGAAGATGTCTTCGAGGTAGATGCCGTGGCCGCCCTCGAAGGTGGAGTAATTGTAGAACCAGATCGCGCAACCGACCGGCGTCCCGTCGACCTCGGCGATGTCGCAGAACACCCGCGGCCCCCCGCCGAATAGCGAGTCCGCGAGCTCGGCCTCGGTGATCTTCACTTCGTGCAGCAGCTTCTCGTAGTCGGCTAGGCCGACGATGAAGGCGCGGATGGTCGCGACGTCGGCGCGCGTCGCCTCTCGAACCCTGATCAAAGCAATCCCCTGGCGGCCAGCGCGGCCATCAACGCGCCCTCGCCCGTGAAGTGGAGCGCATCCCAGCCACGGGCAAGGGCGGCCGCGACGTTCGCGGGCGAGTCGTCGACGAAGACGATCGCGTCGGGCGAGAGGCCAAGCGCGGCCTCGGCGGCGGCGAAGGCGGCCGCCGAGGGTTTGCAGGCGCCGATCTGCGCCGAAAACAGCATCGGCTCGAGCCACGCGCCCGTCGGGAAGACCCGCCGCACGAACGGCGGATTGTCGCTGAAGCCGCCGACCCGGATCTGCTCGGCGAGCCGCGCGGCCAGCGACCAGAGCGCCGCATTTGGCGCTTCGAAGACGCTCAAGATCAGGTCGATGGCTTCCTCAGGATCGACTGTGCGACCCGCGAGCCCGGAGAACGCGGCGGCGTAGTCGCGTTCGTCGGCCTCGCCCAGGTCCATCCGGCCCGGCAGGTCGCCGGCGAAGAGGCTGCGGATCGCGTCGGGCGCAGCCCCCGTCGCTGCTGCGATAGCGCGGACGCGGCGCTCGGGGTCGAACGGCAGCAGCACGCCGCCGAGGTCGAACAGGACAGCCCGGCTCACTCGGGCAGCTTGTCGATCTGCGGCCAGATGCGGAAGCCATCGAGCCGGCGGTGCGGCAGGGCCGAATAGAACTCGGGCGCGGTCTCGGTGATCAGATCGATCCGCGAACCCCCGGCGATCGACAGGGCGTAGCGCAGCATCTCGCGGCCGAGGTTGCGCAGGCGGTAGGCGGGGTCGACGGCGATCAGCGACAGGTGCGCCTGGATCTCGCCGTCGCTCAGCAGCTGTGCGAAACCGGCGACCCGCTCGCCGTCCGCCGCCACCACCGTGGTGACCCCCGGCGCCGTCAACGCCCTCAGCGCCCGCGCCGGGTCTTCAGGAAAGCTGGGCCAGCCTTCGGCCGCGCAGAGGGCGACGATCCCGTCCAGGTCGGTGGGCTGGAACAGACGGACGTCGACCATCAGGTCCCGATCTTCACTCCCGGCGGCGGCGGAACGTCGGCGGGGACGAAGAAGTCCGGCATCAGCGGGCGGGTGGGATCGACACGGTACTTCTCGAAGTCGCGCTCGCCCTCGGCGTAGAGGAATGTGTCGTCGATCAGGAAGTTGCCGGTGAACTCGCGCGCCGACTTCTCGAAGATCGCATGTGCGGCGTCGGCCATGATCTCGACCGTGCGGCACTGGCGCATGCCCTCCTCGCCCGATAGCGCGAACTGGATCGCGGCGGTGGCGATGCCGGTGCGCGGCCAGAGCGCGTTGAAGGCGATGCCGTCGGCCCGGAACTCCTCGGCCATGCCGAGCACGCACATCGACATGCCGAACTTGGCCATCGTGTAGGCCACGTGCGTGCCGAACCAGCGCGGGCTCATGTCGAGCGGCGGCGAGAGCATCAGCACGTGCGGGTTGGCCGCACGCTTCAGGTGCGGGATGCAGGCCTTGGAGGTCAGGAACGTGCCGCGCGCGTTGATCTGATGCATCAGGTCGTAGCGCTTCATGTCGGTGGCGAGCGTGCCGGTGAGCTGGATCGCCGAGGCGTTGTTGACGCAGATGTCGATCCCGCCGAACGCGGCGGCGGTCTTCTCGACCGCGTCGAACACACTGGCCTCGTCGCGCACGTCGACGACGAGCGGCAGCGCCTGGCCGCCAGCCGCTTCGATCTCCTTGGCGGCGGTGTAGATCGTGCCTGGCAGGTGCTTGTGCGGCTCGGCGGTCTTGGCGGCGATGGCCACGTTGGCCCCGTCGCGGGCGGCCCGGAGCGCGATCGCGAGGCCGATGCCCCGGCTCGCGCCGGTGACAAACAGGGTCCTTCCGGCGAGGCTCATCGTTTCCTCCTCAGGCTTTGACGGCGCGGTACCAGTCGACGCCCGCCGCGTCGCGCGACCGTTCCGCGAGGCCGCGGCGGATCAGGCAGTTGAGGTGCGCCAGGCTCTCGCCGGTCGCCATGCTGAGGACGCCCTGGTTGATCTGGCGCTTGAACAGCACGTTGAAGACGTCGACCGCCCGCTTCGGCTGGGCGATGAGGCGCTCCAGGCGCTGCAGCCCGCGCTCGTGGAAGCCGATCAGCTCGTCGACGCGGGCATGCAGGCCGCGGAACGGGTCGTTGTGGGCGGGCAGGACGAGCACGTCGTCCGGCACCAGCTCGCGGATCTTCGCCAGCGAAGTCAGCCAGTCGTCCAGCGGATCGCCCTCCGGCTCGGTCGGGAACACCGACACGTTGGAGGTGATCTTCGGCAGCACCTGGTCGCCGGAGATGAAGAGCTTCAGCTCGGGACACCAGAGGCAGGCGTGCTCGGGTGAGTGGCCGGCGCCGGTGACGACGCGCCATTCGCGCCCGCCGATCGTCAGGACCTCGCCATCGACCACACGGCGGTAGGCGTCGGGCAGCGCATGCAGCGCCTTGCCGAAGCCGCCGAAACGGGTCGCATAGGTGTCGAGCGCGTCCTGGTCCCAACCCGCCGCGCGGTAGAACTCGAGCCCCTCGGGCGGCGCCTCGCGTCCGGTGTCGGCGGCGAGGAGCCGGCACATCAGGTATTCGAGCCGGGTGATCCAGAGCTTGCAGCGGAACTTGCGGGTGATCCAGCCGGCCATGCCGATGTGGTCGGGGTGCATGTGGGTCACGATGACGCGGACGATGGGCTCGCCTTTCAGCGGCCCCGCGAACGCCTTGCGCCAGGCCTCGGTGGTTTGCGGACCTTGCATGCCGGTGTCGACCAGCGTCCAACCGCCCTCGTCCTTGAGACCCCAGACGTTGATGTAGGCCAGTGATCCGCCGAGGGGCATGCGCATCCAGACGACGCCGGGGGCGATCTCCAGCCCGCCGCCAATCTTGGGGCCTTGCGGGAAGGGATAGATCAGCCGCTCGGCCGCAAAGTCTTCAAAACCGTCGCGCAACTTGCCTTGTCTCCCGCTCGCCGGTCTTTCTTTGAGCCTTGACGGCGGGCAAGCCAAGCCCGGGCGCGAGGGTGCGAGCGGCGGGCCCGACTTGACCCGCCGTCCTGCGACAGGCTTAACAGCCGCCAACGAGGAACTTCTCCCAGGAGACAATCCCACATGAGACCAATCGTCATTGGTCTGATCGCTGCTTGCGTAGCGGCGATCATCCTGCCGACCGCCGCGCTCGCCGCGACAGCGTCGGCGGCGACCAAGCCGGTCGATCCGGCGGCGATCAAGGCCGGCGTGGCGGCCGCGCCGAGCGTGATCAAGGCCACCGGCGTCGACTGCGACCCCGCGAACGCGCGGCTGATCGGCAAGTCGACCGACCCCAAGACCAAGGCCAGCAGCACCTACTACGAGCTCGCCTGCAAGGGGGCCGAGGGCTTCATCGTCAGCGTGCCGGACAAGGAAGGCGCGTCGCAGATCTACACCTGCCTCGAGGTGGCCGCCTCGCCGAATGCCGGTGTGGCGTGCGTGCTGCCGGAGAACGCCGACCCGAAGCAGGGCCTGGCGCCGCTCGTGGCCAAGTACAAGCCGAGCTGCGTGATGACCGCCGCCCGCGCGATCGGGCAGACGTCCGACCACACCGCGACGGTGTTCGAAGTCGCCTGTCAGGGCGGCCCCGGCTACAACATCCAGGCGTCGTTCCCGGAGACCGCGGCTAAGCCGGCGCAGTTCGCCCCGTGCTACGCGCTGGTGAACACGGCGATGAAGTGCACGCTGACCGACGATGCGACGTCGAACGCGTACATCACGGGCCTTGCCGCCAAGATGGGCAAGCCCTGCCAGGTCAAGGACCAGAAGTACGTCGGCGCGACCGCAGACGGCAGCGTCTTCATCGAAGTCGCCTGCCAGGACGGCAAGGGCTACATGATCGAGCAGACCGCCAACGGCGAGGTCAAGCCGGGTATCGAGTGCGCCGCGGCGGACAACATCGGCGGCGGCTGCACGCTGACCAACGCTCGGCAGGCCGAGACCGAGCAGGCCGGGCTCTACTCCAGGCTCGCGCACAACGCCGGCTTCGCCTGCGATGTCAGCCGCTACGCCCCCTTCCAGGTCGACGTGCCCCAGCACGAGGTCGTCGAGCTCGCCTGCTCGAACCGTCCCGACGGGGCGATCGGCATCTTCGGGGCCACCGCGGCCGACGGCTCGCAGGTGATCGACTGCGCCCACTCGGAGCTCAGAGGCTATCGCTGCAGCTTCACCAAGCCCGATGCGGCGTTGCCCTCGCTGACCGCCGACCTCAACAAGCTCGGCAAAACGTCGTGCGTGGTCTCGGGCGAGCGGATCGCCGGGGTCTCGACCGAAACGAAGGAAGGCTACATCGAGGTGACCTGCGCCGACGGCAACGCCGGTTACCTGATCGCCTACACCCTGCCGGCGGTGACGCCGAAGGAGGCCACGGTCTGCACGCTCGCGCGCAACCTGGTCGGCGGCTGCACGTTGCCGGGGAACGCCCCGAAGCACGGCTGACGGCGCTCAAGACGCACCTCTGAAGCGCCCCCGGATCGCATCCGGGGGCGTCTTCTTGTCCCGCCACCGATGAGTCATCACGGACGAGTCGCCGCTGCGCGGGCTCCCCGGGGATGACAACGCTGGCTACGGAATGTTGGCCTGGATCAGGCTCGGGCCGGGCTCGGCCATCGCGCGGGCGAAGGCGGCGTCGAACGCCTCGGCGGTGTCGCAGGCGACGCCCGGCACGCCCAGGCCCCTGGCGTAGCTGACCCAGTCGATCGCAGGATCGCCGAGGTTCAGCAGGCCGCTGGCGGCGGGACCCGGGGCGCCCGCGCCCGTGCGGCCAAGCTCGACGCCCAGGATGCGGTAGGTGTTGTTGGCGAAGACGACGACCGTGACGTCGAGCTTCTCGCGCGCCAGGGTCCAGATTCCCTGGGCCGTGTACATCGCCGCGCCGTCGCCGTTCAGCGAGACGACCTTGCGATCCGGCGCGGCGACCGCCGCCCCGACCGCCACCGGGATGCCCTGACCGATCGCGCCGCCGGTCAGGCCTAGCCAGTCGTGCGGGCGGCCGGTGCGGGTGGCGTTGATGATCGACTGGCCCGAGGTGACCGAGTCGTCAGAGACGATCGCGCCCTCCGGCAGGTGGCGAGCGACCGAGACGCCGACCGACGCCGGCGTCAGCGGGCCGCTGGGCGCGGCGTCGGGCAGCTTCAGCGGCTGTGTCGCGGGGCTCTTCGGCGCGTTCAGCGCGTCGGCGAGCGCGTTAAGCGCCGCCGCTCCGTCGTCCGCACGCGCCGCCAGCGGAAGTGTCTCGCAGCCGTCGGGAACGAGCACGCTCGGCCGCTCCGGATAGGCGAAGAAAGCGACCGGCTCGCCGGTCTCGACCATCACCATAAGGTCGACGCCCTCGAGGTCGGAGAGCGCCATCTCGCCGAAATACATCATCCGGTCCGGCGCGAAGCGCCCGGCGCCGCGCCCCTGCCGGGCGATGAAGGTGTCGGTCAGGATGCGCACGCCGTGCGCCGCCAGCCGCCCGGCCGCCGCGAGTCCGGCCTCGGTGCAGGCGGTGGTGCCGAGGAGCACCACCGGCTTGGCGGCCGCCCTCACCTTCTTCGCCGCCGTCTCGATCCGGTCGCCGGGCACGGCCGACTTCGCGCGCCGCACGGCTTTCGGGCCGGTGGCGTTCGCGGGGGACCAGGCGCAGTCGGCCGGCAGGATCAGGCTGGCCGAGCCGCCGGGCGGGCCGTAAGCGGCGCCGATCGCCTCCGCCGCCAGCGCGCCCACCTCGTCCGGCCGCTCGGCCGACTTCACCCAAACCGAGTTGGCGCCGGCGATGGCGGCGATGTCGGAGGCGAGCGGGGCGTCGTACTGGCGATGATAAGTCGCGTGGTCGCCGATCACGTTGACGATCGGCGTGAAGGCGCGGCGGGCGTTGTGCAGGTTGGCCAGGCCGTTGCCGTAGCCGGGGCCCAGGTGCAGCAGCGTGCAGGCGGGCTTGCCGGCAACGCGGCCGTAGCCGTCGGCCGCGCCGGTGGCGACGCCCTCGAACAGGCAGAGCACCGGCCGCATCTTCGGCTGCCGGTCGAGCGCGGCGACGAACTGCATCTCGCTGGTGCCCGGATTGGCGAAGCAGGCGACAACGTCGTTGTCGATCAGCGTCTCGATGAGCGCGTCGGCGCCGTTCATGGCGTAATCCCCAGGCTGCTGCCGAACCGCATTAGCGGCCCCGCGGGCATTCCTCCAGCGCTCAGGCCGGGACCCGCGGCGGAAACTGGCCCAGCGCGACGCGCCGCACGGCCTCGGAGTCGGTCGGCTGATGGCCCACTGCGTGCGCCGGCGCGGGGATTTCCTGCACGGCGTTCGTCAACCGGCCAAGCCCGGTCACCTCGACCTCGACCACGTCGCCCGGCTGCATCGGCCGCGAGTTGGCGGGCGTGCCGGTCAGCACCACGTCGCCGGGGAGGAAGGTGATATGCCGCGAAAGGTCGGCCATGATGTAGGGGATGTCGAACGTCATCTCAGACACCGGCCCGTCCTGCACGACCTTGCCGTTGAGATACGTCCGCACGCGGGATTCGCGGATATCGACCCCACGCACGATTCCCGGACCGATCGGGCAGAAGCCGTCCTGCCCCTTCACCCGCAGCATCGAGCCGGCGTCGGTGTCGCGGAAGTCCTGCGCGCCGACGTCGTTGGCGGGCGCGAACCCGGCCAGATGATCCCAGACCTCGTCGGGCGCGACGTTGCGCATCGGCTTGCCGACGATCGCGGCGATCTCGCCCTCGTAGTTGAGGTACTGGCAGTCGGCGGGCCGGCCCAGCTTGCCGCGATGGCTGTTGAGCGTCGTCAGCGGCTTCTGGAAGTAGGTCGGCGTCGTCAGCGGCGGCGCGTGGAACTCCACCCGGCGGGACTCGTAGTTCAGGTGGATGCAGATGATCTTGGTCGGATCGCACGGCGGCAGGTAGATCGCCTCGGCCTCCGGCGTCGTGCGGCCGTCGCCCAGCCGCAGGACGTCGCCATCGGGCCTCACCCACTGCGGCTGGCCTTCGAACAGGATGCGCCGCCACTCTTCGCGCGGCCCGGTCAGGACGGACATGCTGGCCTCACTCCGCCGCGACGGCTTTGGGCGCGGGCGGCGCGCCGAGCCCTTCATGGCCGTAGGTGTCGCGCTGGTAGTACTCGGACTGGTGCGTCGCGGCCCGCGCGCCCCAGCCGACCTCGATCATCCAGCCGGACGGGTTCATGAAGTAGAACGAATACATGTGGTCGTTGGCGTGCCGGCCGGGCGCGATCGCCACCGGAACGCCGGCCTGCTTGACGATCTCGTAGGTCAAGCCGACGTCGTCGAGGTTGTCGACCTCGAGCATCAGATGGTTGATCCGCTTGTCGCCGCCGGGCAGGCCGAACGCCACCGTGTGGTCGCGCTCGTTGCAGTGCATGAACATCAGCTCGAGCGGCTTCGGCGCGCCGGGGATCGGAATCCGGTACTCGATCCCGCCGCGCATGCCGAGCAGCTTGTAGAAGGCGTAGGTCTTATCGAAGCCTGCGGTCTCGCGCTGGATCAGGTGCCCCAGGCCGCCGGCGCCGGTCTTGAAGCGCCCATGCATGCGTCGCCCCGGGTGGAACGGTTTGTCGGCCTGCACCTGCGGCCCGTGGAAGATCTCGATCGGATAGCCGCTGGCGTCGCTCAGCGTCATCAACTCGAGCACCCGCCGGTCGTCCGCCGCGGCGGGCGAGGAGATCGTCACCTTCACGCCGGCGTCCGAGAGCTGGCGCTGCATCTCGCGGAACTCCTCGGCCCCGGCGACGCGGAAGCCGAGCACCTTCAGGTCGTCCGTCCCGTCCTCGTCGAGGAAGACGCGGTGGTGCCAATAGTCCATGCGCAGATAGCGGCGTCCCGCCTCGCCGTCGTCCGCGACCTCGAGGCCGACGATCTCCGACGCGAAGCGCTGCCACTCGGCCAGGCTCTTGACGCCCAGCCCGACGTATCCCAGCTCGGTCACCTCGACCATGATCTCCGCTCCTTCCCTAGCCGAACGATCCTTTTCGGACCGATATGTTCTTGATGTCGCAGTAGAAATCGAAGCTCCACGACCCGCCCTCGCGGCCGATGCCGGAGTCGCGCGCGCCGCCGAACGGCGCGGCGAGGTCACGGACGAAGAAGCAGTTCACCCAGATCGTGCCGGCTGTCACCTGCGAGGCGATGCGCATGCCCCGCTCTTCGCTCCTGGTGAACAGCGTGCCGGCTAGTCCATAGCGGGTGCCGTTGGCGAGCGCGACCACCTCGTCATCGCTCTCGAAGCTCTGCCACGTCAGCACCGGGCCGAACACCTCGCGCTGGGCGATCTCCGACGCCGGATCGACGTTCGCGAACATCGTCGGCTCGAAATAGAGCGCGCCGAAGTTGGCGCGCGAGCCGCCCCAGAGCGCTTCGGCGCCCACTGCCTTGGCGCGGTCGACGAAGCCGGCCACGCGCTCGAAGTGCTCCTGCGTGATCAGCGGCCCGACGCGGGTCTCCCGCTCGCGCGGGTCGCCGACGGTCATGTGCGCGGCCGCGGCGCGCACCTTCTCCAGGAACGGCGCCTCGATCGCTTTCTCCACCAGGATCCGCGTGCCGGCCAGGCACACCTGGCCCGCGTTGGCGTACTGGCCGGCGACCGTCTGCGCGGCGGCGTCCAGGTCGGCGTCTGCGCAGACGATGAACGGCGACTTGCCGCCGAGCTCGGCGCTGAGCGGGGTGATCGAGCGCGCCGCGGCCTCGCCGATCAGCTTGGCCGTATCGGTCGAGCCGGTGAAGCTGATCCGGTCGACGTCCGGATGGTTGACCAGGGCCGCGCCAGCGACCTCGCCGATCCCTTGCACGACATTGAGCACGCCCGCCGGCACGCCCGCCGCGTGGGCGATGTCGGCCATCAGCGAGCAGGTGAGCGGCGCCCACTCCGGCGGCTTGACCACCACCGTGTTCCCGGCGGCAAGCGCCGGGCCGACCTTCCAGGTGGTCAGCATCAGGGGCGCGTTCCACGGCGTGACGAGGGCCGCGACGCCTGCGGGATCGTAGCGGACGTGGTTCACCACTTCCGGGGAATCGATCGCATGGCCACGGAGCGTCAGCGCCCATTCGGCGAAGAACTCGATGTTCTGCGCCGCGCGAGGCACGACGCGGTGGACGTTGCCGGCGAGCAGCGAGCCGTTGTCCATGGTCTCGACCGCCGCGAGCTCGGCTGCGCGGGCGCGGATGCCTTCGGCGAAGCGCTTCAGGATCGGCAGCCGGCCCTCGGGCCCGAGCGCCGCCCAGGCCGGGAACGCGCGCCGCGCCGCGGCGACGGCCGCGTCGACCTCGGCCTGGCCGCCGGCCGCGACGTCCGCCAGGTGCGAGCCGTCGACCGGCGACAGGTCCGCAAACCGACCGCTCGACGCGACGCGCCGACCGCCGATCCAGTGGTCGGTCGAGATCTCGACGCCCGCGACTGTCGCCGTGTTCGCCGCCATCACACCGCCTCCGCGACGCGGGTGGCCGGCGCCGCCTGCTCGGCGGGCGCGGGCTCGTTCAGGAAGCGGTCGACCAGCCGGTTGGCCCGCTCGCGCGGGGCCAGGATGTGCGCCATCTGCTGGTTGCGCGCGCCGGAGGCGAGATAGAACCGTTCGTACTGCTCGCCCCGGCTGGCGAGCGCGCTGCCGGCGAAGTCCCACGCCAGCCGGAACACCCGGGCCCGCGCCTCGGCCCCGACGTCGCCGGCGCCGCGCAGATACTGGTCGATCAGGGGACGGAGCGCCGGATCGGCGAACTGCGCCGCGGTCGGCGCGGCGAACAGGTTGTGCGATCCGAGCAGCCGGATGATCTCGTTCACGCGCGGGAACCACCCGGGCAGGCTGGCCCTCAGCGCCGTCAGCGGCCCGCCGTCCGGAAACCAGACGCCGTTCCCGAACTCGCGCGCGCCCTCTTCGGCGGCCGCGACGCAGGCGCGAGCGATTTCGGCGTAGGTCCAGATCTCGCCCAGCACCTGCGCGTTCGCCGGCTGCACGGCGTTGATCGCCTCGCACATCCGCGCCGCCAGTCCCCAGGCGAACTCCAGCTTCGTCTGCGCCCGGATCATCGTCTGCTGCATGATGTTCGGGAACCAGCCGGTGGTCATGACCTGGTTGTAGACGGCGAGGTTGCAGTTGATGTGCAGCCGCTCGCGCGGCACCTCGACGTCGTCGAAGATGACGAACGCGTCCTGCTCGTCGAACCGCGACGAGAGCGGGAAGTCGCGCGCGTTGCGGGGACCCGAGAAGCTGTCGCGGCAGATGAACTTCAGTCCCGGCGTTCCCATCGGGATGCAGAAGGCGAGCGCGTAGTCGTCCGCGCCCTTCGGCAGCGGATGGCCGGGATAGACGGCCAGTTCGTCCGCGAACGGCGCCAGCGTCGCCAGGATTCGCGCGCCCCGCACGACGATCCCGTGCTCGGTCTCGCCGACCTTGTGCAGCGGCACGTCGTCGCCGACCCGCACCATGTCGCCCAGGCCCTTGTCGATCGTGGGATGGATGATGGTGTGGGTCAGCGAAATATCGTTTCGGCGCAGATGCTTCTGATACTCGACGAGGTTCTCGGCGCCCTCCTCGTTGCCGGCGGCGGCCCATTCGTCGGCGCGGCCGGCAAAGCCGGCGTAGGTGACGTTCATGTAGTCTGGCGAGCGGCCCATGACGCCGACGGTGTACTCGGCGATCCTCGCCAGGCCGGCGTGCCGGCGCTTGATGTCGGCCTTCGAGCGCGGGATCAGGTGGCTGATGTTGATCGGCTCGGCCGTCTCCGGATCGGCGACCAGGCAGTCGTCCGCGTACTGATGCTGCAGGTCGTAGACGCCCGCCATCGCCTCGGCGGCGCCGGCGAATGCCGGATGGCTGGCGACGTCGGCGACCTTCTCGTCGCCGACCCAGATCTCGCGCGGCCCCTTGAGGCCGCTCAGGAATTGCTGACCGGTTCTGGCCGGCATCGGCTTTCCTCCCGGCGGCGATCGCCGCTCTCGTTCGTCGTCCGACCGGGCGCTTGGCCCGGCCAGGCTCAAAGCCCGCGCAACAGCAGCTCGAGCTGGGTCCTCAGGTCACGGTCGAACTGCTCGCGGCTGACGTAGCCGCTCAGCAGCTTGCCGAGATTGAAGTAGTAGGCGCCGAAGATCGCCTGGGCGGCGGCGTTCAGCGGCGTGTCGCGGCGCGCCTCGCCGCGCTCCTTGGCCGCCTCGAGCAGCAGCGCAAGACTGCGCAGCAGCGGAACCATCAGCTCGCTGACCTCTGCACGCTGTTCGGCGCTGCCGACGTAGCCCAGCTGGCGCATCAGCGCGTGGGCGAGCGGCAGGTCACGCTCGTGGTAGGCGACGAAGGTCTCGAAGAAGGCGACCAGCTGGTCGATCAGCGCGCCCTTCGGGCGGCTGCGCTCGTAAGCCTCCCGCACGAGCCCGCTCATCTCCTCGCGGAAGACCAGGATCAGCAGGTCGTCCTTGGTCCTGGCGTAGAGGAAGAGCGTGCCGGCGGCGACACCCGCGGCTTCGGCGATCGCCTGCGTCGTCGTCCCCTCGAAGCCCTTGTGCGCGAACAACGCGCGTGCGGCGGCGATGATCCGGCCGCGCTTCTCGGCCTTGTTCTGCTCCCGACGGCTGAGCGCGGCGCGGGCCATGGTCCCTCTCGACCGATCGTCGTGCGAACAGCTAGCGCCGTCCAGGAGAAGCGTCAACGAAAATGAGTCCACTCATAAATATCGGACGGCGAAGCTCCGGGGCCG
Organism: Caulobacteraceae bacterium; assembly: GCA_035541575.1. Taxonomy (GTDB): domain Bacteria; phylum Pseudomonadota; class Alphaproteobacteria; order Caulobacterales; family Caulobacteraceae; genus Acaudatibacter. The sequence goes on from DATKMZ010000180.1 coordinate 71,071, forward strand.
AGCCCTTGGTCAGAACTGAGCGGACTCAGAAGATGCACGTCGCGCGAGCGCCGGCAAGCTGCGCCATTCAACGCAGAGGCGCGACGGGCGCCTAGAAACGCGGACGACCTCGAATACCGACGCTAGCGATGGGGCGGAGCCGGAGCATCACCCGTGGCCTCGGTCGATCGCCGCTTCACTTGGCCGGCGCCGAGGCCGCGTCGAGGGCGGCGAACTCCTCGTCGGTCAGGCGCCAGTCGAGCGCGCCGAGATTGGCCCTGGCGTGGTGCGCCTTGGTCGCGCCCGGGATGGGGATCACGCGCGGATCGCGCTCAAGCAGCCAGTTCAGCGCAACCTGGCTCTGGCTCGCCTGACGCGCCTGGGCGACCTCGGCGAGGGCGCGGCGCACCGCGTCGAGCTTGTCCGGCTTCGACTCCGCCGGCGGCCCCGCCAGCCGCCCTGAGGCCAGCGGGAAGTAGGCCACGAGGGCGACGTCCAGCTCGCGACAGGCCTCGAGCACGCCGTTGGTCTCGGGATTGCGGTGGGCGAGGCTGTAGTGGACCTCGTTGGCGGCGAGCGGGATGTTCGAGCGCGCGAGCCGGTCGGCGACCCGCCGCATCTGCTCGGCGTTGAAGTTGCTGACGCCGACGTGCTTGGCCTTGCCCGACTTCACCGCCTCAGCCAGGCCGTCGGCGAACCCGCCAAGGTCGGCGAACGGGAAGGGAAAGTGCACGTAGTAGAGGTCGATCGAGGCAAGCCCCAGGCGGGCGAGCGAGGCGTCGAGCGCGGTCAACAGCTGGCGCGCCGAGGTGCGGGCGACGAACGGCGCGAACTTGCTCGCCACGAATACCGGCCGGCCGTCCTTGCGGACGCAGTCGCCGATCAGCCGCTCGGACTTGCCAAAGCCGTAGACCTCGGCCGTGTCGATGAAGCCGCCGCCCGCGTCGACGAGCGCCTGGTAGGTCTCGAACACCGCCGCGTCGTTCGCGCCGTAGCTCCAGCGGTTCGTACCGACCCCGATGGCGGGAACCTCGACGCCCGTCTTACCGAGAGGGCGAAGCGGCGCATTCTGCATCAGGCATCTCCGGCGCGGGCGCCGAGGTTCTCGAGGAACCGCATCGGCAGGCCGAGCCCTGGCGCCGTGAGCTCGCCGTCGCGCATCACCACGCGGCCGCGGACGATCGTCGCCATCGGCCAGCCCCTGGCCTCCAGGCCGTCGAACGGGGTCCAGCCGACGCGGGTGGCCATGTCGGCGTGGCGGATGATGCGCCGGGCCTTGAGGTCGACGATCGTCAGGTCCGCGTCCCAGCCGACCGCGAGCCGTCCTTTGCCGGCGATGCCGAAGATGCGCTGCGCGCCGGCGCTGGTCAGGTCGATGAAGCGCTCCAGCGTCAGGCGGCCCTCCGCGACATGGGTCAGCATTACCGCCACCACGGTCTGCACGCCCGGCATGCCGGAGGGCGAGGCGGGATAGGGCCGCGCCTTCTCCTCCAGCGTGTGCGGGGCATGGTCCGAGCCGATCACGTCGACGACGCCGTTCGCGATTCCCTGCCAAAGTCCGGCCCGGTGCGCCGCGCCGCGGATCGGCGGGTTCATCTGCGCCAGGCCCTTCAGCCGCTCGTAGGCCTCGGGCGCGACCAGCGTCAGGTGCTGCGGCGTCACCTCGCAGGTGGCGACGTCCTTGTGCTGGCTGAGGAACTCGATCTCGTCGGCGGTCGTCGTGTGCAGCACGTGCACGCGTTTGCCGAGCCGCTCGGCGATCGCGATCAGGCGCTTGGTCGATAGCAGCGCCGCCTCGGCGTCGCGCACCTCCTCATGGCTGGTCCAGTCGCCTTCGCGGGCCAGCTTGCGCCGCTCGACGAGGCGCGCCTCGTCCTCGCTGTGGAAGGCGGCGCGGCGACGCACGCTGCGGAGCACGGCCTCGACGCCGGCGTCGTCCGCGACGAGCAGCGAGCCGGTCGAGGCGCCCATGAAGGTCTTGACCCCGCAGCAGCCGGGCGTGGCTTCGATCTCGGCGAGATGAGCGGCGTTCTCGTGCGTCGCGCCGGCGTAGAAGGCGTGCTCGCAGTGCATGCGGCCCCTGGCGCGCGCCAGCTTGTCCTCCAGCGCCTCGCGCGACGACGTCGGCGGGTCGGTGTTGGGCATCTCGAAAACGCCGGTGACGCCGCCCATCACCGCCGCGCGCGAGCCCGACTCGAGATCCTCCTTCCAGTCCATCCCCGGCTCGCGGAAATGAACCTGGGTGTCGATCACGCCGGGCAGGACGGTGAGGCCCGCCGCGTCGAACGTCTCGCCGGCGGAGGCCTGCGACAGATCGCCGATCGCCGCGATCCGGCCGGCTCGCACGCCGACATCGGCGCGGCCGCGGCCAGCGTGGTTCGCGACCTCGCCGCCGCGGACGATGAGGTCGAAGGTTTCAGCCACGCGCCGCCGTCTCCTCCAGCAGCGACTCGGCGGCGGCCAGCACGCTCTCGGCCGAGAGGTCGACCATGTGGCGCACCTGGGCGCTCAGGGTGACGTCGACACGGCGGATCTCCTCCAGCGTCCGGGCGCCGCGCACCACGCGCACGTTCTCGCCCCAGGGTCGCCAGATGCGGTCGTCGGAGGGACCGAACAGGGTCAGCGTCGGCGCGCCGGCGGCGGCGGCCAGCTGGGCGAATCCTGTGTCGTTGCCGATGAAGAGACGGGCGTGCTTCAGCGCCGCGAAGGTGGTGAGGAGGTCGCCGCGGCCCACGAGGTCGATGAGGAGGTCGCGCGGCGCGGTCGAGCGCACCGACTCGACCTCGTGCACGTCGGCCCGCTCGCCCAGCAGCATCAGCCGCCCGCCCGCCATCGCCCCGCCAGGCGCGAGCAGCCGCCGCGTGACCTCGGCGAAGCGCTCGATCGGCCACGCCTTGCCGACCCATTCGGCGGTGGGCGCGACCGCGAGGATCGGGCTCGGGCCAGCGGTCAGCGCGGCGGCCTTCGCTTCTGTGTCCTCGCTGGTGAAGAGGTAGGGTGACGGCGGGTCTTCCTCGAGCCGCATCAGCCGCGCCGCCTCGATCAGCTTGTGCGCCGGCTCGCCGGGGTCGCTGCGCAACGGCCGGCCCTTCGGGCGGAGCCGTCCGGTGATCACGCCGGAGGGCAGGTCGACCACCAGCGCCCAACGCTGCGCGCGCAGCGGCCCGAACGGACCGAACCAGCGCCGGCCGGAGCGCTTGCGGTCGCTGACCATCACCTGCTCGACCTTCGGCATGTCGGCGAAGAGCGGGGCGACCTGGCGCGTAGCGACGATAGTGAAGCGCGGATTGGGCGCCTCGTCGTGCAGCTTCCTGAGCAGCCCGGACGCCAGCACGGCCTCGCTGACGGTCGTCGGCGCGACGAACAGGACGTGGAAGGGCTTGGCCGCCATCGAAGGCCATGTATAGCGGCGTTTCTCTGGCGCTCCAGCGGCTCCGCCTCCACATTGTGCGGATGCCGGAGACAACCCGCATCGCCCGCCTGGAAAGCCGCGCGCTGATCGCTGTCGGCGGCGAGGACTGGCGCGCGTTCCTGCAAGGCCTCCTGACACAGGATGTCGATACGCTGACGCCCGGGGGGGTCCGTTTCGGCGCGCTGCTGACGCCGCAGGGGCGGCTGCTCTACGACCTCTTCATCGTCGGACGCCCTGGGGGCGAGCCTGACGGCTGCTGGCTCGACTGCGCGGCCGAAAAGCGCGCAGCGCTGATCCAGCGGCTGACGATCTATCGGCTGCGGGCCAAGGTGACGATCGCGCCCGGCGAGACACCGGTGCTGGCCGCCTGGGGCGGCGAGCCGGCCGGCGGCGGCTGGGCGCTCGACCCCCGGCTCGCGGCGCTCGGCTGGCGCGGCTACGGCGCGAACCCCGCCCCGAACGCGTCCGAAGCCGACTACGATCGCCATCGCCTCGCGCTCGGCGTTCCCGGCCCCGCCGACTGGGGCGAGGAGGCCAGCTACCCGCTCGAGGCCGACTTCGACCTCCTCAATGGCGTCGACTTCAGGAAGGGCTGCTTCGTCGGCCAGGAGACCACCTCGCGGATGAAGCGGCGCGGGACGATCAAGAGCCGCATGCTGCCGATTGCGTTCGAGGGCGAACCGCCGCCCGCCGGGACCGAGATCCTGGCCGGGAGCCTGCGCGCCGGAGAGGTCCTCTCCGGGCTGGACGGCCGCGCGATGGCGCTTGTCCGGCTCGACCGGATCGAGGGCGCGTCGCTGACGGTCGACGGACGCCCCTGCGCGGTCGAACGGCCGGACTGGACGCAGGTCTGACGCGGCGACCCCCAAGTCGCAGTCGAACACTGTTCAAATCGGCGCTAAGCTCCGCGTCGTCCACGACGAGGAGCGAGCACCATGAGCGACGGCGCGATCGATCTGAAGGACGCAGCAAGCGCCCGCGAGGCGGCCTACGCCGAGCCGCTGGAGACGCTCAATCCAGCCCAATCGCCCCTCTTCCAGGCCGACGCGATCTGGCCTTACTTCGAGCGGCTGCGGCGAGAGGACCCGGTGCACTGGACCCCTGAGGGCTATTTCGCCCCGCACTGGTCGATCACCAAGTTCAACGACATCGTCGCGGTCGACACCAACCACGAGGCGTTCTCGTCCGAGGGCGGGATCACCCTGCCGGTGAGCGACGCCACCTGGCAGAAGATGGTCGCCGAGGGCGGCGGCGCCGACGAGAACAGCCCGTTCAACGACCGCGAGAACCCCGACCGCGGGCCGCCGATGTTCATCGCCATGGACCCGCCCAAGCACGACGTGCAGCGCAAGACCGTGAGCCCGGCGGTGTCGCCGGCGAACCTCGCGGTCATGGAGCCGCTGATCCGCGAGCGCGTCGCAACGATCCTCGACTCGCTGCCGATCGGCGAGCCGTTCGACTGGGTCGACAAGGTCTCGATGGAGCTGACGGCGATGACGCTGGCGACGCTCTTCGACATGCCGCAGGAAGACCGCCGCAAGCTCACCCGCTGGTCCGACATCGTCATGGCGCGGCCCGGCCAGGGCGTCGTCGACACCTGGGAGCAGAAGCGCCAGGAGATGTTCGCGTACGGCAGCTACTTCCTGAACCTCTGGAACCAGCGCGTGAACGCCCCGCCGGCGGGCGACCTGATCTCGATGCTGGCGCATGGCCCCGAGACGCGGGGGATGAACCAGTTCGAGTACCTCGGAAACGTGATCCTGCTGACGATCGGCGGAAACGACACCACCCGCAACACGATCTCGGGCAGCGTCTATGCGCTGAACAAGAATCCGGACCAGTACGCCAAGCTGCGCGCCGATCCGGACCTGATCCCGTCGATGGTCTCCGAGACCATCCGCTGGCAGACCCCGCTGGCTCACATGAAGCGCACGGCCAAGACCGACGTCGAGTTCGGCGGCAAGCGGATCAAGAAGGGCGACCTCGTCGTCATGTGGTACGTCTCGGGCAACCGCGACGACGAGGTGATCGAGCGCCCGAACGACTACCTGATCGACCGCGAGCGGCCGCGCCACCACCTGTCGTTCGGCTTCGGCATCCACCGCTGCGTCGGCAATCGCCTCGCCGAGTTGCAGCTGCGCATCGTCTGGGAAGAGATCCTGCAGCGCTTCCCCGACATCCAGCTGCTGGAGGAGCCCAAGCGCACGTACTCGTGCTTCGTGAAGGGCTACGAGCGCATGATGGTGGAAATCCCGCGCCGCAACTGAGTAAGTCCGGCGGCGGCGGCGCGCCAGCGGCTGGCTCACCATTTACCGCAGAGACGCAGAGAAGGCGCGGAGGACGCTGAGGCGCGCCGAAGGCCAATTTCATGAGGCGGCGCATCA
>DATKMZ010000181.1:0-2963 GCA_035541575.1 Caulobacteraceae bacterium
CGGACCGGCCAGCGCATCCTCGAGCGCTACGGCATGAGCGAGGCGGCGATCATCACCAGCAACCCGCTCAACGGCGAGCGCCTCGCCGGCAGCGTCGGCTTCCCGCTGCCGGGCGTCGACTTGAGGGTGGCGGACGACGGCATCGTCCAGATCAAGGGTCCGAGCGTCACCAGCGGCTACTGGCGCAATCCGGGCAAGACCGCCGAGGCGTTCACCGCCGACGGCTACTTCATCACCGGCGACATCGGCCGCCTCGACGAGACCGGCCGGCTCTGGCTCTCGGGCCGCTCCAGCGACCTCATCATCTCCGGCGGGCTCAACGTCTATCCGAAGGAGATCGAGCTGGTGCTCGACGAGATGGTGGGCGTGGTCGAGAGCGCGGTGATCGGCTGCCCGCACCCCGACTTCGGCGAGGCGGTGGTGGCGGTGGTCGCCGGCGAAGGCGACGAGGCGCTGATGATCGCCGCCGCCCGCACGCAGCTCGCCGCGTTCAAGGCCCCGAAGCGCGTCTTCTTCGTCGAGGACCTGCCGCGCAACGCGATGGGCAAGGTGCTGAAGGCGGAACTGCGCCGGCGCTACGCGGGCACGTTCGGCGCCTCCGCGGAGGCCGGCTAACCGTGGATATCCGCGCCCAGGTGGACGTGGCGATCGACGAGGATCGCCGGGCGCCTTGCCTCTGGGTGCCGGCCGAGCAGTGGCCGACATTCTGCGCTCAACTGAACCGCACGCCGAACCTGATCGGGGCCATCGTCTATCGCGGCAAGACCATCCGCGAGGGACCGCCCTACTCTGACATCACGACCCGTCGTCCGGACTAGCCGCGTACGGACCATCGTCGCGCTTAGGTCGCTCGCGCTCCCTCGCCTGCGACACTTCCCGCTGAGCGGGGGAAGAGACGTGACTCCTCTCCGTCGCGAAACGAGGGGAGGTGTCGCAAGCCAGGGGCCTAGACGAAGTCTGGGACGGGCGCGACGGAGGGGAGCTGCCGGCGACTGACGCGGGCGTTCACCCGTCCGCGGGCGCGGCGCGGTCGGCGAACACCTGGGTGAGCAGGTCGAGGCGCTCGCCCACCTCAGCCCGCCGTTTGAGCAAATGCTCGCGCTGGGTCTCGATCTCGGCGCGCGACTTGCCCGCTAGCGGACTGCGGGCCCAGCCGCGCTTCATCGCAATCTCGTCGGGCTTCCACGGCTCGCCCTGACGCCCCGCGAGCGCGGCATCGACCTGACGCACCGACCAGTCGATGTGCTCGAGCCACTCGAGGCAGCCCTGGCGGCTCGCCTCCAGTTGGCTGTCGGAGACGTCGTGCAACGCCTCTGCGGCTGCCTCCAGCGGCGAGAGATCCGGCCTTCGGGCGCGAGCTTCGGCGATCGCCGCCAGGAACTTCTTGTCCCGGTTGATGTTGTCGCAAAGCCCGACGCATTCGTTGCAGATGAAGACGTCAGGCCCCGCGATAAGCGAGTCCACGTCGTACTGGGACTTGCCGCAGAACGAGCAGAACAAGGTCTTGCCGGCGCCCTCTGGCCCGGCTGGCGCGGGCAGCGCCGCCTCGATCTTGGCGGCGAGGACGTTCCAGTTGTCGAGGCCGAACGCCTTCGAGACCAGCTCGAGGCAATCGCTGTGGGTGACCGTGACGGATCGGTCGGAGAGGGCTTGGCGCAGGCTCTGGGCCATGGCTTTGGCGTCGCGGAAGTCGCGCATGTCGCATCCCAATCAGAGCGGACGAGGAATGCCGGCGCTTGCGGTTACCGACCCGTCCGCCGCTGGGCTTGGGAGCGGATATCGAAGGATGCGTTCACCGTCCCGGATGGGCGCAAGCGGCGGGTGCATCGACCCGTCGGCAAGTCTGCGGAGCCGGACCGCCGCTGTCAATCCGCCCCCTGGGCGCGCGTTGCAGACCGCCCTACAGGGCCGCGATCAGGCTGTTGCTCGCCGCCTTCGCCCCGGAAGTCGTGCTGCTGGCGCTGTCACTGGCGGCCATTCGGCTAGAGCTTAGCCTGCTGAGGCCACGCGGGGCCGCCGTGACGACGCCGTCGCTGCAGACCTTCACCCTCGCCGACTAGGGTTGGCTCCGCGCCGCCCAGTCGGGCTACAAGGCGGCGATGCTCGACCGGTTCGATCCCAGGCTCGACGGCGCGTTCGACCCGCTCGATCGGGCGCAGCTGATCGCGCGGCTGGGCGCGGTGCTGCCGGGCGACCGGCTGATCGCCTCGCCGGAGTCGATGCGGCCTTACGAGAGCGACGGCCTTGCCGCCTACCGCAGCCTGCCGGCCGCCGTCGCCCTGCCCGCCGACGCCGACGAAGCCGCGGCGGTGCTGAAGATCTGCCGCGACCTCAAGATCCCGGTCGTCGCGCGGGGCGCCGGCACCGGACTCTCCGGCGGCGCCCTGCCTTTCCCCGGCAGCGTGCTGCTGGCGCTCGGCAAACTGAACCGCATCCTGGCGATCGATCCCGTCGCCCGCACCGCGCGGGTGCAGCCGGGCGTGCGCAACTTGGCGATCTCGGAGGCGGCCAGGCCGTTCGGCCTGTTCTACGCCCCCGACCCCTCGTCGCAGCTCGCCTGCTCGATCGGAGGCAACGTGGCGGAAAACGCCGGCGGCGTGCACTGCCTGAAGTACGGCCTCACCGTCCACAATATCCTGAAGCTCGAGGCGCTGACGATCGAGGGCGAGCGGCTGACGATCGGCTCGGAGGCGCCGGACGCGCCCGGCTTCGACCTGATGGCGCTCCTGACCGGCTCGGAAGGGCTGCTCGCCGTCGTGACCGAGATCACCGTGCGCTTGCTGCCGCTGCCCGCCGACGTGAAGGCGATGCTGGCGTCCTTTCCCGACGCCGGCGGGGCGGCCCAGGCGGTGGCCGACATCATCGCCGCCGGGATCATCCCGGCCGGCCTCGAGATGATGGACGAGCTGGCGCTGCAGGCGGCGGAGAAGTTCGCGCACGCCGGCTACCCCGAGGACGCCGGC
>DATKMZ010000182.1:0-2993 GCA_035541575.1 Caulobacteraceae bacterium
ACGTCCTCGCCAACATCGCGATCATCGCCGCCGGCGGGGTCACCGCCGTCTTCCGCTCGATCTGGCCGGACGTCGTCGTCGGCCTCTTGATCGCGGCGATGAACTTCGACGCCGCCCGCGAGGTCTGGGCAGCCGCGCGCAACGAGCACCGCGCGGCGGTCGCCTGAGGACCTCTTCCCCTTCGAGGGCGTGCGTGGCTCGAGACGCGCCCTGTCGGGCGCTCCTCACCATGACGAATACCTTTGCAGCTCAACAACTTCATCATCCTGGAGCCCGCGCGGCGGGCGTCTCGAAGGACGCAGCGCCGTCCTGCAATCATCTTCTCAGCGCAGCGGACCAGACGGCCTGTAAGCCGGGTTCTGTGCCGCCCGAAGGCGGCGGCGATCATTCCTCTGGACCGCCCATTGCTGGACGGTTCTCGCGACCCACCCGGACCCCCGAAACACCAGCGACGGCGCCGTCCGCCGAGGCGGACTTGAGGATCCCTATTCGGTCTTGCTCCAGGCGGGGCTTGCCGTGCCGTCCCGGTCGCCCGGTCCGCGGTGGGCTCTTACCCCACCCTTTCACCCTTACCTTTGGCCGAAGCCGCAGGCGGTTTGCTTTCTGTTGCGCTATCCCTGGGGTCACCCCCGGCGGGCGTTACCCGCCGCCTTGTCGCCGTGGAGCCCGGACTTTCCTCAGCCGCGCCCCGAGGAGCGCCGCCGCGATCGCCCGGCCGTCTGGTCCGGCTGGAAGGTGGGCGCTGGGGGGCGGGCGGTCAAGCGGCGGTCAACCGCAGCAGCGCGATCAGGCGGGCGCGGGTCTCGCCGTCGGCCACGCCGTCGACCTTTGACTGGCGCCAGTGGCGCTGGAACGCGCGGACGATGGTGGCGGTCTCGGCGTCATAGGTTCCGCTGGGCGCGCTGTCGTAGCCGAGGCGGGTCAGGCCCGCCTGAAGCGCGAAAACCCCCGCGCCGTCGTCGCCCTCCTTCAGCGGCGCGCCGGGGGCGGCCGCCGGCTCCGCCCAGAGGCCGTGGCCGGCCTCCGCGAGGCGCTTCCAGGGGAAGAGCTCGCCCGGGTCCTCCTTGCGGGCCGGAGCGACGTCGGAGTGAGCGAGGATGCGCGCATCGTCGATCTCCCAGCGGCCGCGGATGTCGGCGATGAGCTCGAGCAGCCCGGTGATCTGGGCGTCCGGGAAGGCGCGGTAGCCGAACTCATGACCCGGGTTGACGATCTCGATCCCGATCGAGCGGCCGTTGATGTCGCGCTCGCCCTTCCAGAACGAGACGCCGGCGTGCCAGGCGCGCCGCTCCTCGGCGACCAGCGCGAAGATGCGGCCGTCCTCCTCGACCAGGTAGTGCGCCGAGACCTTGGCGGCGGCATCGCAGAGCCGCGCCAGCGCCGCCTCGCCGGTCGGCATGCCGGTGTAGTGCAGCAGCAGGATGTCCGGCGGAACCTTGCGAGCGTCGAAGTTGGGCGACGGCGCGGGAAGGGTCTTCATGCGGCCGCCGGGCCGGGCGCCGGAGCCGGCGGCCGCATCGCGATGATGATACGGAGGGCGTAGGCCTGGCAGCCGCAGACCAGTGTCAGCGGCACGACCCAGAAGATGCCGAAGAGGAAGGCCGCCGTCGGCACCAGCAGCCAGAGCAACGCGCGACGCAGGAGCCCGCCGCCCTGCCAGCTGCTCAGCGCCGCGCCGACGGCGGTGACGGAGCCGCCGACGATCACCGACACGGACAGGAACACCAGCACCTCGAGCGCCACCAGCATGTAGCTGGCCAGCAGCCGCCAGTAGTGGCCGCGGGCGAAGCCCCAATAGTCGCCGAACGGGAAGCCGCGCGCGTAGAACGTCTGCGCCGGCGCCAGCGAGAGCCGGACCGCGAGCCACATGTCGATCAGGATCGTCAGCACGAAGCCGACGATGGCGGTGATGCGGCTGAACCCCGGCGCCAGCTCGAACACCGGGTTGAGCAGCACCAGCAGCAGGTAGGCCGGCACGCCGCCGAGCAGCGCGATCAGCACGGTCTCGGCCGCGCTGAGGATGGCGATGCGCGCCTCGTCCGGCCCGAGCTTGAAGAGGTGCCACCCGTGCTCGCCGGGTCGCAGCACCGCGCGGTAGACCGTCGCGGTGGTCATCACCCAGAGCGCCAGCACCGCGGGCGCGAGCACCATCGCCCAGGGGCCGTAGCGCTGGAACACGCTGAGATGGGTCGCCGGCGCATGCTGCGGGGTCGACCCGGTGAGCAGCCGGATCGCTGCGATCGCGGTCAGCGCCACCGCCCAGACGCCGACCCAGTAGAGCACGGCCATGGGTTCGCGCCGCATCACGCGAAGGCCTTCCAGGGCGGCGTCCACGGTCGAGAATCGGGTCATGGCTTCAGCGGTCGACATGACCGCCTCGCGGTCGTTCAGGCAAGCGGCCTGCGCCGCTCAGGCGAACGCCTCGGACGTGTCGCCCTTGAGGTCCTGGTAGGCGCGCGCCCAGGGGGGCCAGCCCCTGGAACTGGAGCACTTGCGGCGAGAGCCCGCTGGGCGGCGTCGCCGGTCCCCCCGCGGCGATCGAGGCGAACATACCGCCGTAGAGCGCCAGATAGACCGGCGCGAGCAAGGCGAGGGTCACGAACTGCAGCAGCGTCGGCAGGACTCCCCAGGCCAGCACCGTCAAAGGCTGTCGGCGGACGAGCCCGTACCCCGCGCCAATCGCCGCGCCGACCGAAATGCTCGCCATGATTCCCCCGGAACGTCAGGGCGGGCATACTAGCGGTTGCGCTGCAGGGCGCGCCACTTCGGCGCCAGTCAGGCCACGACGGGCGCGGGACCGCTCGGAGGAGGCTCGACCGGGGCTGGCGGAGGCGACGGGGGTTGGGCCGCGGCCGGCGGCGGGACGACGTCGCGGTAGGCCTTGGCCCACGGCGCGATGAAGATCGCCAGGAACGCCCCTTCGACGGGGATCAGCAGCACCGCCAGCAGGATCAGCGACGGCGCGAGGATCGGGATCAGCGCGGCGGGATCAC
>DATKMZ010000183.1:0-2077 GCA_035541575.1 Caulobacteraceae bacterium
GTCACGACTGGTCGGCCGAGGCCGAGCTGGTGCGGCTGGCGCGGATCAACGGCTATCTGGGCGTGATCCTGCGCACGCCCGACGGCCCCGCCACCGTCGCCTTCCAGCCCGACGGCCAGGGAAGGATCGCGGCCGTCTACATGGTCGCCAACCCCGAGAAACTGGGCCGCCTCGGCGCGCTCTGACGTCATTTGCGCAAGCTGAACGGCTCGCTCAGCCGCCGTTCAGCTTCGTTGTGCTCCTGTCACGTATTCGCCCTTTTTGCGCAGGATGGCTGAGTTCATGAAATCCAAGTTGCTGACCAGGGCGGTGCTCCTGGCGACCACGGTCTCGATGGCCGCCGCGACGCTGCCGGTCACGTCCGCCGCGGCTCAGAACACCAGCTCTGGCCAAGGCTACGATCAGCCGCCGCCCGACACCAACGATCGCGGCTACGACAACAACGGGCCGCCGCCGGGCTACAACGGCGCCCCGCCACCGGACGACCGTAGCGGAGCGCCGCCCGACTATCGTGGTTCGGCGCCGGACGAATATCCCGACCAGCCGCCGCCTGGCTACGACGGCTCGGGCCCGCCGCCGCCGCCGCCGGGCTACGACTCCAGCGCGCGCTCGCCCGACCAGCGCCAGCAGGACGAGCGCTACGAGGCCTACGCCGAGCGTTGGGCGCAGGACAATTGCGTCAGGGCGCACGGCGATCCGGCCGCCGGCGCGGTCATCGGCGGCCTGCTTGGCGCCTTCATCGGCGCGGGTCTGGCCGGCCATGGCGACCGCGGCGCGGGAGCGTTCGCGGGGGCCGCCATCGGCGGCGTCAGCGGCGCTGCGATCGCCGGCAGCTCTGAAAGCGGCGCGACCAGTCCCGGCTGCCCCCCGGGCTACGTGGTGCGCGCGGAAGCCCCGGCGTTCTACTACGACGGCCCGATCTTCTACGCCGCGCCGGCGTGGTACCATCCCTGGCTGTGGTGGGACGACCACTGGGTCTATCGTCCTTACCCGTACCACACCTGGTACTACCACCATTACTGGCACGGCGGCGACCACGAGCACTGGCGTGATCATGACGACCATTGGCGCGGGCGCGACCACGGCGCCTGGCGATAGCTGACGGCAGGCGCGGCCCGGCCGGGCCGCGCCTGTCGCAGTCGGTCGGCGTCAGACGTCGACCTGGAGCAGCACCCGGGCCTCGCGCGGCGACATCGGCTTGCCGAACCGGAACCCCTGCAGCGCGCCGCAGCCCGCCGCCTCCAGCACCTGCCGCTGCTGCTCGGTCTCCACGCCCTCGGCGACCACGCCCATGCCGAGCGACGAGGCGAGGCGGGTCACCGAGGCGACGATGATCGCCGACTGCTTGTCGCGCGCGACGTTGTCGACGAACGACTTGTCGATCTTGATGCAGTCGATCGCGAACTGGTTGAGATAGGTGAGGCTGGAATACCCGGTGCCGAAGTCGTCCAACGCCACGCGCATGCCGGCCGCGCGAAGGACCTCGAGGTTGTGCGCGGCCCGCTCGACGTCGTCGATGATCGCCGTCTCGGTCAGCTCGATCTGGATGCGGTTGGGCGCCAGGTCGGCCTCCTCGGCGTAGCGCAGGATGCGCTCGGCCACGTTCTGGCGCAGGAACTGCCGGGCCGAGAGGTTCACCGAGACGTAAGGGCCGTCCCAGCGGCGGGCGTCCTTGAACGCCTGACGCGTGATCCAGTCGCCGAGGTCGAGGATGAGTCCGGTCTCCTCCGCCACCGGTACGAACTCCCCCGGCGGGACGGCGCCGTGGTCGGGGCTGTCCCAGCGCACCAGCGCCTCGAAGCCCAGAACCTGGCCATTCCGCGCCGTCACGATCGGCTGGTAGGCCATACGGAACTGGCCGGTGCGCAGCGCCTGCTCCAGGCCGTTCTCGATCGAAAGCCGGCGCTTGGTCACGAGTTCAAGCGCCGCGTCGTAGCGGCGGAAGCGGTTGCGGCCTTCGCGCTTGGCGGCGTAGAGCGCCAGGTCGGCGCGGCGCAGCAGCGAGATCTCGCTGCTGTTTTCGTCCTGCCGCGCGACGCCGATCGAGGCGCTGACCTGCACTTCATGGCCCGCGACG
>DATKMZ010000184.1:0-7790 GCA_035541575.1 Caulobacteraceae bacterium
GTCGGCGAGGAGACCCGGGTCACGGTCGAGCACACCGGCTGGGACACGGTGCCGGCCGCGCACGTGGCGCGCCACGGCTTTGCGAACGCGCTCTTCCTCACTCGCCACGGCGAGTGGTGGCAGGCGCTGTTAGCCTCGTACAAGGCGGGCATCCGGGACGGAGCGCGATGAACGCCGCTGCGGAAGACGCCAGTGTCGCAGCGCGGCCGCGCGGCCGCCATGCGGCGTTCGGGTTCATCTTCGCCTCGTCGGTGATGAACGCGATCTCGTTCGGCCTGATGATCCCGGTGCTGCCGGGCCTGATCCGGTCGTTCTTCGGCGGCGTGACGGCCGCCAGCACGGCGTCCGCGGCCGACTGGCAGGTGATCTTCGGCGCCACCTGGGGGGCGATGCAGTTCGCCTCCGGGCCCGTGCTCGGCATGCTGTCCGACCGCTTCGGCCGCCGTCCGGTGATGCTGATCTCGATCTTCGGGCTCTCGCTCGACTTCCTGGTGATGGCGTTCGCGCCCAGCCTCGTCTGGCTGCTGCTCGGCCGCGTGTTCAACGGCCTGACCGCCGCGAGCTTCTCGACCGCCAACGCCTACGTCGCCGACATCTCGACGCCGTCGAACCGGGCCAAGAACTTCGGCTGGATGGGCGCGGCGTTCAGCGTCGGCTTCCTGTTCGGGCCGGCGCTCGGGGCCGAACTGGCGACCCATGCGGTCCACCTGGGCGCGCTGACGCTGAGCCCGCTGCGCACGCCGTTCCTGGTCGCCGCCGGTCTTTGCGTGCTGAACTGGCTCTACGGGCTCTTCGTCCTGCCGGAGTCGCTGCCGCCGGAGCGGCGCATGCGCTCGTTCGACTGGCGGCGCGCCAACCCGATCGGCAGCCTCGCCATGCTGCGCTCGCACCGCGACCTCTTACCGCTGGCGATGCTCTACTTCCTGGGCATGCTCGCCCAGCAGGTGCTGCCCAACGTCTTCGTGCTCTACACCCAGCTCCGCTACCACTGGGATCTGCGCTTCCTGGGCGTGACGTTCTTCATCACCGGCGCGCTCGGGATCTTCGTCCAGTTCTTCGTCGTCGGGCCGGTGGTCGCGCGCATCGGCGAGCGCGGCGCGGTGCTGGCTGGCGCGATCGCGGGCATGGCCGGCTTCCTGATCTACGCCTTCGCGCCGACGAGCGCGGTCTATTTCGTCGGCATGCCTGTCTTCGCGCTGATGGGCCTGCTGCAGCCGGGCCTGCAGGGCCTGATGACGCAGCACGTCACCGGGTCCGAACAAGGTCGGCTGCAAGGCGCCAACCAGTCGATGAACGGGATCGGCGCGATCCTGGGTCCGATGGTCTTCCCGGCCGCGTTCGCCTTCGCTCTGCGCAGCGCCCCCGCCTTGCCGGGCCTGCCGATCCTGATCGCCGCCATGCTCATGGCCAGCGCCTTTCTCGTCGCGTTGCGCTTCGCCCGCGCCAGCCCGGCGTTGGCCGTTGCGCCACGGTCCTGAGGCGATCCACAGCCGCGTGCGGCTCACGGGTTCTGGGGCGCACAAGCCGGTGCTAAAGACGCCGCGCGGCGGTTGAGGGACCGAGAGGGAGGCGTCGCGTGAGCGAGGCGACGCAATCCCTGTCCGTCGGCGGGCGGCCCGTGCGGCCGGCCGCGCTCGGCTTCATCTACGCCGCCGTGCTGATGAACACGATCTCGATGGGCGTGATCATCCCGGTGTTCCCGGTGCTGGTGAAGAGCCTCACCGGCCAGGGCGACGCAGGCGCGGCGCAGATCATGGGCGTCTTCGGCGCGGTCTGGGCGATGATGCAGCTCACCTTCGCGCCGATCTTCGGCAACCTCTCCGATCGCTTCGGGCGCCGGCCGGTGCTGCTGGTCTCGATGTTCGGGCTCGCCTTCGACTACGTGATCATGGCGCTGGCGCCCAACATCGGCTGGCTCTTCGTCGGCCGGATGATCTCGGGGATCACCGCCTCGAGCGGGTCGGCGGCCGGCGCCTACGTGGCCGATATCTCCTCGCCCGAGGATCGCGCCAAGAACTTCGGCCGCTTCCAGGCGGCCGCCAACGCCGGGGTGCTGCTGGGACCGGCGCTGGGCGGCTTCGTCGGCGCGTGGGACCCGCGCGCGCCGTTCTGGATCGCCGCCGCGCTCGCGCTCGCCAACGGCCTCTACGGCTCCTTCCTCGTGCCGGAGTCGCTGCCGCGCGAGCGCCGCGCGCCGTTCCGCTGGCGACGGGCGAACCCTATTGGCGCGGGGGCGCTGCTGCTCAGCAGCAAGGGCCTGCTCGGCATGGCCGGGATCCTCTTCATCACCCAGTTCGCCGGCTCGTCGTTCAACAGCACGTTCCAGTTCTACACCCACTACCGCTACGGCTGGGGCCCCCCGCAGATCGCCGTGCTGCTGATGGTCCTCAGCGGCGGCAACATCCTGATGCAGAGCCTGGTCGCCGGCTGGGCCGCCAAGCGGATCGGCGAGCGGGGCGCGGTGATCGCCGGAATGATGCTGGGCGTGGCGGGTTTCGCCGGGATCGGCCTGGCGTCGACCGAGCCGCTGTTCTGGGCCGCGATGGCCGTCGTCATGGTGTCGGGCGTGACCTTCCCGAACCTCGCCTCGCTGCTTTCGCAGCGTGTCGGCGTCGACCAGCAGGGGCAGCTGCAGGGCGCGCTGGCGATCCTGTTCGGTCTCGGCCAGCTGATCGGCCCGCTCACCTTCACCAATCTCTTCGCCTGGTCGATCGGCCCGGGCCGGGGCCTGCACGCGCCGGGCCTGGCCATGCTGATCGGCGCAAGCCTGATTGGGGTAGGCGTAGGGCTTGCGATCGGCTATGCGCGTCCGCCCCCGGCGATGCTGGCGCAGCGCCCCGCTTGACGCCATCTTTGGGCCAGGAAGCCCCACTTTCTTCGCGAGCGATGAAACTCTCCCACAAGCCGATCCTCTTCGCCGTCCTGCTCGGCGTCAGCCCCTTCGCGGCGTCGTGCGCCAAGTCGCAGCCCGCCAACCTGCCCGCGCCGCAGCCGCGCGAGGTCCCTGCCGACGCCGCCACGATGCGGCTCTCGTTCGCGCCGGTGGTGAAGCGCGCCGCGCCGGCGGTCGTGAACGTCTACTCGCGCCGCGTCGTGCGCACCCAGGTCGACCCTTTCTGGGGCATGTTCATGGGCGGCGGCATCCCGCAGGAGCGCGTGGCCCAATCGCTCGGCTCCGGCTCGATCGTGCGGCCCGACGGCGTCATCATCACCAACCACCACGTGATCGAAGGCGCGCAGGAGATCACCGTCGTCACCGCCGACCGCCGCGAGTGGCCGGCGAGCGTGCTGCTCGACGATCCGCGCGCGGACCTGGCCGTGCTGAAGATCGACACCAAGGGCCAGCGCCTGCCGGCCATCGCCATCGACGACACCTCCGACGTCCAGGTCGGCGACCTGGTGCTTGCGATCGGCGATCCGTTCGGGGTCGGCCAGACGGTCACCAACGGGATCGTCTCGGCCCTGGCCCGCTCCGACGTCGGCGTGAGCAACTTCTCCTCGTTCATCCAGACCGACGCGGCGATCAACCCCGGCAACTCCGGCGGCCCGTTGGTCGACATGAACGGCGACCTGATCGGCGTGAACACCGCGATCCTCTCGGGCTCGGGCACCTCGTCGGGCGTCGGTTTCGCGATCCCGGCGGCGCTGGTGAAACAGGTGGTGACAACGGCGCTCGGCGGCGGCCACGCGGTCGTGCGGCCCTGGCTCGGCGTCAAGCCGCAGGCGCTGACCGGCGAGGTGGCGCGCAGTCTCGGCCTCGCCGCCCCGCAAGGCGTGCTGGTGGCCGACCTCTGGCCGGACGGACCGGCCGCCCGCGCCGGAATCGCCCGCGGCGACGTGATCGTCTCGGTCGACGGCAAGCCGGTGAACGATCCCACCAGCCTCAACTACGCCGCCGCCACGCTTGCGCCCGGCGCTTCGGCGAGCCTCGTGGTGCGCAAGGCCGGCGGCGCGGACCGCACCGTGACCGTGCATCTCGCGACGCCGCCCGACACCCCGGCGAGGGACCAGCGCACCCTCTCCGGGCGCAATCCGCTCAACGGCGCGACCGTGATCAACCTCTCGCCGGCGGCCGCCGAGGACCTCGGCCTCGATCCGTTCGCCGGCACGGGCGTGATCGTGACCGGGATCACCGGCGGCTACGCGGCGACGCTCGGACTGCAGCCGGGCGACTTCATCCGCGCGATCAACGGAACCCAGATCACGAGCGTCGCCAGCCTCTCGGCCGCGCTGGCTCAGCCCGCCGACGCCTGGACCATCGTGATCGAACGCAACGGCCAGCGCATCACGGCGCAGGTGCAGGGGTAGGGCTTAGCCCTTGATCGCACTGCCGAGCGACCAGGCGTGGCCGAAGGGGTCGCGCAACTGGCCGTAGCGGTCGCCCCAGAAGGCGTCGCTGATCGGTTGGGTGACCTCGGCGCCGGCCTCGATCGCCCGCTTCGCCCAGGCGTCGGCGTCGTCGACCTGCAGGTGGAAGGTCACGCCGCCCGGCGCCGTCGCCGGCGCGCCGCCGCGGAATTCGGGGAAGTCGTCCGAGAAGAAGACGACCGCGCCGTTGATCCTGAGACGCCCGTGGAGGTAGCGTTCGCCGTCCTCGGCGATGTTGCTGAACATCTCCTCCGCGCCGAACGCGCGCTTGTAGAACGCCACCGCTTCGTGGCCGCGCCCGCCGCGGATGGTGAGGTAAGGCGTCAGACCGATCGGGGTTGGCGGGGGCATCTCGGGCATGGCTTCCTCCAGGCATGGTGCTCGACGGCGCGAACTTGGATACCCTGGCGCCATGACGGATCTGTTCCAAGCAGCCGGGCTCGAGCCGGAGGCGCCGCGGCCTCTGGCCGATCGGCTGCGCCCGCAGAGCCTCGACGAGGTCGTCGGGCAGGATCACCTGCTCGGCGCCGAGGGTCCGATCCGGCGCATGGCGAAGGCGCGCCGGCTCTCGTCGATGATCCTCTGGGGGCCACCGGGCACCGGCAAGACCACGATCGCGCGCCTGCTGGCCAAGGAGGCCGGTTACGAGTTCCAGCAGCTCTCGGCGGTGTTCTCGGGCGTCGCGGACCTGAAGAAGGCGTTCGAGACCGCGCGCGGCCGCAGGCTGGCCGGGCAGGCGACGCTGCTCTTCGTCGACGAGATCCACCGCTTCAACCGCGCCCAGCAGGACGGCTTCCTGCCCTTCGTGGAAGAGGGGATCGTCACCCTGGTCGGCGCGACGACCGAGAACCCGTCGTTCGAGCTCAACGGCGCGCTGCTCTCGCGCTGCCAGGTCTACGTGCTGAAGCGCCTGGACGACGAGGCGCTCGAGAGCCTGCTCGCCAAGGCGGAAGCCTACGAGAAGCGCTCGCTGCCGCTTGCGCCGGAGGCCCGCTCGGCGATGATCGCCATGGCCGACGGCGACGGCCGCTACGTGCTGTCGCTCGCGGAGACGCTGTTCAACATCGCCGCGCCGACCCCGCTTTCGACCGCCGAACTGGCGGCCGTGCTGCAGAAGCGCAGCCCGGCCTACGACAAGGATCGCGAAGAGCACTACAACCTCATATCGGCGCTGCATAAGTCGGTCCGCGGTTCGGACCCGGACGCGGCGCTCTACTGGCTGGCGCGGATGCTCGACGGCGGCGAGGACCCGCTCTACATCGCGCGGCGCCTGGTGCGGATGGCCAGCGAGGACATCGGCGAGGCCGACCCGACCTCGCTGATCCTGGCGATCGCGGCCAAGGACGCCTACGACTTCCTCGGCAGCCCGGAAGGCGAACTGGCGCTGGCGCAGGTCTGCGTGCACATGGCCGCCGCCCCGAAGTCGAATGCGATCTACGCCGCGTTCGGCGGCGCGAGCCGAATGGCCAGGGAGACCGGCTCGCTGATCCCGCCCGCGCACATACGCAATGCGCCGACGAAGCTGATGAAGCAGCTCGGCTACGGCAAGGGCTACCAGTACGATCCGGAGACCGAGGAAGGCTTCTCCGGCCAGAACTACTTCCCGGACGGCGTCGAGCGGCGAACGTTCTACGCGCCGAAAGGCGAGGGGGCCGAGGCGCGTATCAAGGAGCGGCTCGAACGCTGGGCGCAGCTGCGGGCGAAGAAGGGCGGCGCGTGAGTTCGCGCCGTGGAACCCTTCCCCCGCTTGCGGGGGAAACCACGCGATCCGCGCCAGCGGAAGCGACAATGGGGGCGTGTCTGGGGCGACTTCCCCCATCGGCGACGCGTCGCTGCGCGACGGCGCGCCGCTTTCCCCCGAAGGGGGAAGGGTTGTGAGCCGGGCCTTGACTGCCGACGAAGTCGCCTTCATCCGCTCGCGCGTCATCTTCGAAGACGAGGCGATCATCGCGTTCGACAAGCCGGCGGGGCTTTCCAGCCAGGGCGGGCGGATCGCTGCGGCGACGCTGGACGACCTGCTGGCGGCGTTCGCGCGTCCGAACGGCAAGCGCCCGCGCCTCGTCCACCGGCTCGACCGCGACACGTCCGGCGTAATCCTGGCGGCCAGGACGCAGCCCGCAGCGGCGTTCCTTGGCAAGGCGCTGATGGGGCGGCGGGTGAAGAAGACCTACCTCGCGATCGTCGCGCCCGGGGGCCCCGGTCCGCGGGATGGGCGGGTCGAGACGCCGCTGCGGCGCCTCTCGCAGGGCCGCGACGTCCACATGGCGCTCTCGCCGCCGGACCACCCCGACGCGGAGGCCGCTTCGACCGGCTACCGCACCCTCGCCGCGAGCGAGGAGGCGGCGCTGGTGGAGCTGCGGCCGCACACGGGCCGGATGCACCAGCTCAGGGTCCACATGGCGTCGATCGGCCGGCCGATCGCAGGGGACAGCCGCTACGGCGGCGCGCTGGTGCTGGCCGGGGCGGCGGTCCCCCGACTGATGCTGCACGCGCTGTCGATCGGCTTCCCGCATCCGGCCGGCGGCGAGCGGACGATCGAGGCGCCGCTGCCGGACGACTTCGCCTCGCTCGCCGAGCGCCTCGGGCTCGCGCTTCCGGCGCGGAGCGCGGCCATTGCCTGAGGTCAGAACGCTGATGGTCGCCCCGGCGGAGGACGGCGTGAGGCTCGACCGCTGGTTCCGGCGGCGCTGGCCGCACCTCAGCCACGTGCAGATCCAGAAGCTCGCCCGCACCGGCCAGATCCGTGTCGATGGCGCGCGAGCCAAGGCGGAGACGCGGCTCGCCGCCGGCGCGCAGGTGCGGGTGCCGCCGCTGCCCGACGCGCCCCCGAAGGCCGAACGCGGCGACGGTCTCTCCGACCGCGACCGCGCTTTCGTCCGCGGCCTCGTGCTCTACGAGGACGACGAGGTGCTGGCCCTGAACAAGCCCTCCGGGCTCGCCGTGCAAGGCGGGACCAAGACCAGCCGCCACGTCGACCGCCTGCTGTCCGCCTGGGGCGAGGGGACGGAGCGGCCGCGCCTCGTCCACCGGCTCGACCGCGACACCTCGGGCGTCCTGGTGCTCGGCAAGTCGCCTGCCGCGGCCGCGCGCCTCGCAGGCGCGTTCGCCCGCCGCCGCACGCAGAAGACCTATTGGGCGATCGTTGCCGGCACACCGAAGCCGGCGGAGGGGATCATCGACATCCCCCTCGCCAAGCAGGGCTTTGGCGATCGCGAGATGGTCGCCCCCGCGGCCCGCAAGGATCCCTCAGCGGAGCCGGCCGAGACCGAGTTCGTGACGATCTCGCGCGCCGCCCAGACCGCGGCCTGGCTGGCGCTGAGGCCGATCACCGGCCGCACCCACCAGCTGCGCGCCCACATGCTGGCTATCGGCCATCCGATCCTCGGCGATCCGAAGTACCGCACCGAGGCGTCGGCGGAGCT
>DATKMZ010000185.1:0-50602 GCA_035541575.1 Caulobacteraceae bacterium
GATCGAGGTCGAACGCGTGGTCTCCAAGCTGCGCACCCAGAAGGGCATCGTGATCGACTACGACCTCGTCGAGGGCGCCGGCCACTTCTGGCAGAACCAGCTCGGCGAAGTGGAACGCAGAGTCGGCGCCTACCTCGACCGCCGCCTCGCCGCCGAGCCGGCGTGACCTGCACGCCGCGAGCGGCCTGACGGCGCCTCCGTAGGCAGGGTGGCCAACAGCTGCTTGAACGAACTTGGCATCGGCCGGGCTCAGGGCATCGCGATGCGGCCGCCGGTCATCGGCTCGGGCACGCCGGTCGTGCCGGGGAACGAGATCGGCAGGCCCAGCATCGAGCGGGCGCCAAGGAAGGCGAACGCCTCCGCCTCGATCGAGTCGCCGCGCCAGTTGACATCCTCGGCGGTCAGCACCGGCAAGGGCGCGCGCTGCTTGATCGCGTCCATCAGCGCCGGGTTGTGGCGCCCGCCGCCGGTCACGACGAGCCGCAGCGGGATCTCGGAGCAGGTCTTCAGCCCCCGCACCACGGTCTCGGCCGCGAAGGCCACCAGCGTCGCCGCGGCGTCCTCGAGCGACAGCGGAGCGACCCGGCCCAACGAGAAGTCGAACCTGTCGAGCGACTTCGGACCGCGGATCTTGAAGTACGGATCGTTCAGGTAGGCGGTCAGCACGCGCTCGTGCGCCTGTCCGGCCCGGGCCAGCGCCCCGCCCTCGTCGAAGCGGCGATCGGTCCGGTCCTGCACGAGCAGATCGATCATGCCGTTGGCCGGGCCGGTGTCGAACGCCTCGAGCGCGCCATCCGAGCGCACCAAGGTCAGATTGGCGACGCCGCCGAGATTGAGCACGGCGGTCGGCGTGTGCAGGCCCGAGTACCGGACCAGCGCGGCGTGGTAGACCGGCGCGAGCGGCGCCCCCTGCCCGCCCGCGGCTACATCGTCGGAGCGCAGGTCGTAGACCGTCGGCACGCCCAGGGCCTGGGCGACGGCGTCGGCGTCGATCAGCTGGATGGTGCGGCCGGCTGGTCGGTCGGGCCCGGGCGGCGCGTGCAGCACCGTCTGGCCCTGCAGACCGACGAGGTCGAGGTCGCCCGGGAAGATCGCGTTGTCGCGAATGAAAGCCTCTCCCGCGGCGATGTGCTCGGCCGCGACGGCCGCGGCGGCGGGCCCGAAGCTAGCGGGGGTCGGATCGCCGGCCTTCAGCTTCAGCGCGTCGGCGATCGCAGCCTCGAGCAGGGCCCGCGCCGCCGGATCGAGCTTCTTCTCGCCGACGGGTCCGAGCCCTGTGATCTCTTCGCCGTCGGTCTCCAGCACCGCCATGTCGACGGCGTCGAGCGAGGTGCCGGTCATGAAGCCGAGGACACGCATGCCCGTCTTGACTGCCATGCCGCCTTCGAAGTAGCCAGCGCCCGATGACCGCAAGCGCCGCCAACCGTCGTCGCTACTACCGCTCGCCCCTCAGCTGAGCGGCCGGTTCATCACGCCCAGCCGCCTCCGGTCGGTTGGGCTCTTGCCAAGAGACGCCTCTCCGGCCGAAAGCCACCCCTCCTAGGAGAGCCGTCCAATGTCCGACGCGTTCAAGCCGAAGTCCGAGTTCCTGCACGTGATGCAGGCGCGCGGATACATCCACCAGATCACCGACGCCGAAGCCCTCGACGCCGCGTTGAAGGCTGGCTTGGTGACGGCCTACGTCGGCTACGACTGCACGGCCGACAGCCTCCACATCGGCCACCTGATCTCGATCATGATGCTGCGCTGG
The DNA here is from genome assembly GCA_035541575.1 of Caulobacteraceae bacterium. GTDB lineage: Bacteria > Pseudomonadota > Alphaproteobacteria > Caulobacterales > Caulobacteraceae > Acaudatibacter. The sequence goes on from DATKMZ010000185.1 coordinate 1,751, forward strand.
TTCCAGCGCACCGGCCACCGGCCGATCACTCTGATGGGCGGCGGCACTACGAAGGTCGGCGATCCCACGGACAAGGACCAGCAGCGTCCGCTGCTGTCCGACGCGGTGATCGCCGCCAACCTCGCCAGCATCAAAGGCGCGTTCCAGAGGTTCCTCCGCTTCGGCGACAAGCCGACCGACGCGACGATGGTCAACAACGCCGACTGGCTGGAGAAACTCGGCTACGTCGAGTTCCTGCGCGAGTACGGCGTCCACTTCACCATCAACCGGATGCTGACGTTCGACTCCGTTCGCATGCGCCTCGAGCGCGAGCAGCCGTTGAGCTTCCTCGAGTTCAATTACATGCTGATGCAGGCGACCGACTTCTTCGAGCTGCACCGCCGGTTCGGCTGCGCGCTGCAGATGGGCGGCTCCGACCAGTGGGGCAACATCGTCAATGGCGTCGAACTGGTGCGGCGCAGGGCCGGGGCGCAGGCGTTTGGCCTGACGACCCCGCTGCTCACCACCGCGTCTGGCGAGAAAATGGGCAAGAGCGTCGGCGGCGCGGTCTGGCTGAATGCCGATCGCCTGAGCCCCTACGACTACTGGCAGATGTGGCGCAACACCGAGGACGCCGACGTCCCGCGTTTCCTGAAGCTCTTCACCGAGCTGCCGCTCCCCGAGATCGGCAAGCTCGCGTCGCTGAAAGGCGCGGAGATCAACGAGGCCAAGAAGGTGCTCGCGAACGAAGCCACCGCACTGCTGCACGGCCGCGAGTCGGCGGACGCAGCCGCAGCGGCGGCCAAGGCGGCGTTCGAGGAGGGCAAGCTCTCCGAGGACCTGCCCACCGTAGAGCTCCCGCGCGCTCAGTTCGAGGCTGGCGTGGCGCTGGCGGCGGTCGCCGCCGATGTCGGCCTCGCCACCTCGCGCTCGGACGCCCGTCGCCTCGCCCAGGGCGGCGGGCTGCGCGTCAACGATCAGCCGGTGACCGACGGTCAGCGCGCGCTGACCGTGGCTGATCTCAACGCCGACGGGGTGGTGTAGCTGGCCGCCGGCCGGAAGAAGATCGTGCTCGTACGGGCGGTGTAGCACAGCGCGCCGCCGCCTTGCGCCCCCTCCGCGCAGCGCGCTGGCGGAGGGGGCGCAAGGCGGCTCCGACGGCCAACGGGCTAGCGCGGCTGCGCACGCCCGCGTAGAGCGTACGGACCCATCAGAAGGACCCGCCCATGCCACTGTCCGCCGGCGACAAGGCCCCCGCGTTCGATCTGCCGACCGACGACGGGCGAGTCACGCTTGCGGGCCTGAAGGGCAAGACGGTGGTGCTCTACTTCTACCCCAAGGACGATACCTCGGGCTGCACCGCCGAGGCGCAAGGGTTCACGGCGGCTGCCGGCGACTTCGCCAAGGCGGGGGCGGTCGTGGTCGGGGTCTCGAAGGACTCCGCGGCCAGCCACGGCAAGTTCAAGGCTAAATACGGCCTCGCCGTCACGCTGGGCTCGGCCAAGGACGACGACGTGGTCGAGCGCTACGGCGCCTGGGTCGAAAAGAGCATGTACGGGCGCAGGTACATGGGCATCGACCGCTCCACCTACCTGATCGACAAGGACGGGGTGATTCGCCAGGTCTGGCGCAAGGTGAAAGTTCCCGGGCACGTCGCTGAAGTGTTGGCGGCGGCCCGGGCCCTGTAGGTCGCTTCATCAACAAAGCTTGAGCGCCCGAGGCCGATCGTCGCGGCGCGGCTATGCGCGGCGACAGTGGCTGATGGTCGATCAGTCTTAACGAACACCTGCTTATACTGCTCCGAGGCCAGCGAATTCTTATGAATGTTCGCGGCCTGTGCAGCCCCGAAAGCGCCTATCTTGTGTTCGAATTGCGGCGTTTTGCCCTGCGACAGCAAAGCGTCGGATGATGGGTTGCGCTCAGCTTGGAGTTGGGCGCATATCGAGCAGCCGTCGGACTTTCGAGGGGCCCCGAAAGCCATGAGCCTCAGACGCTTCGCGCGCCTCGCGCTATGGCTGGAAGAGCTTTTTCCCGAACGACACCTCTATCTGCGATCCGGCGGTGAGATGCGCGGATATGTGCTCACCACCGAGCGCCAGCTCCTGCTCGCTGGCCTCGTCGCTTTCGGCGCGCTGTGGATGGGCGTCACGACCGCCGCGACACTGGTCTCGGTCTTCACGCCTTCGAAGGGCGACCAGGAAGTGGCGCGAACCGAAGCCCGCTACGAGCGCTGGATCGCCGATCGGGACGCGCGGCTCTCCAGCGCGGTCGCGCAGCTCAACGCCAGCGGCGGCTCGTTTCAGGACCTCGCCGACAGTGTCGAGAAGCGGCACGCGGCGCTTGCGCTGCTCCTGACCGACCTCAAAGGCGCGCCCGGCGCCGCGGACGCGTTGATGCCGGCGCTGGCGGTCTCGACTCCCGCGCAGGCCTCGCCGGCGCAACGCATCCGGTATGTCGAGCAGGATCAGGACCGGCTGATCGACGCAGCCGAGACGTTCGCCAAGAGCCGCGCCGACCGGCTGAAGCTCGCCTTCCGCCTCGCCGGCCTTGATCCGGCGGCCTATGCGGGCGACGGCGGACTCGGCGGCCCGCTGATCGACGGCAAGGATCCACGCGCGCTCGCCGCGGTGCTCGATGTCGATGAGGACTTCGCCGGGCGCCTGCAGCACGCGGTCGCGGACCTCTCCGAGATGCAATCGCTGTCGTCGTCGGAGGCGGCGATCCCGCTCGCCCAGCCCACCGGGCCGGACGTGCGCGAGACCAGCGGTTTCGGCGCCCGCTCCGACCCGTTCAGCGGCGAGCCGGCCTACCATCCGGGCCAGGACTTCGCCGGCGCCTACGGCAGCCCGATCTATGTGACGGCGCCGGGCGTGGTCGCCTTCGCCGGTGTGCGCAACGGCTACGGCAACACGGTCGAAGTCGACCATGGCCATGGCTTCAAGACACGCTATGGCCATCTTTCCGCGATTTCCGTTTCGGTGGGCCAGCAGGTGGCCGTCGGTCAGAGGATCGGCGCCATGGGGTCCACCGGACGATCAACCGGCACGCACCTGCACTATGAGACGTGGCTCAATGGCCGCCCCGTAAACCCTCTCCGCTTCATAAAGGCCGGCGAATATGTTCAGCAAACAAGGTTCTAACCCCTCGCAACCCTCGCCCACTCCGTCGGCCCCAGCGACGCCGTCCACGGCGACGCCGCAGCCGGCCACCCAGGCCGCGCCGACACCCACGCCCGAGCCGGTGCGTCCCCAGATCCGCCCGCAGCGGGGCTCTTCGCTGATCGGCGCCGAGATGACCTTCGAAGGCGACGTCTCCGGCGGGGGCGAGATCCAGATCGACGGCACGATCAAGGGCGACGTCCGCGTCGAGCACGTGACCGTCGGCGACGGCGGGATGGTCGAGGGCGGCATTTACGCCGAGGCGGTGGAAGTCCGCGGCAAGGTCTCCGGCTCGATCACCGCCAAGCAGGTGCGCCTCTACGGCGCCTGCCAGGTCGACGGCGACATCACGCACGAGCAACTGGCGATGGAGACGGGCGCCTTCTTCCAGGGCCGCAGCCTTCGCCTGCAGCGCCCGACTTCCGCGACGACCTCGACCTCGACTTCGGCCTCGGCCTCCACCGCGGCCACACCGCCTTCCAAGCCGGAGCTGACGTCAGCGCCCCGCGAGGCCAACGGCGGCGGCGCCAAGGCCGCCGCCAGCCCGCCGGCCTGATCTCCCCGGTCAGTCCGTCAACGCCGTACGCGCGCCGGCCACGCGCCAAGCGCCGGCCGCGCCCACCAGCGCGACCGGCACGGAAAGCGCGAACAGCCAGACGGCCGCCCCTTGCGCGGCCGCCAGGCTGACACCGGCCGACATTCCGAGCAGGTTGGCGACGATCCCCGACAGGCACGCGCCGGCGGCGTTGCCGACCTGCCGCACGCTGTTGATGCCGGCCGAGGCCAGCTCGCGCTCGACCTCGTCGTCCGCCGCCGCGATCACCCGCCGCGCGATGTAGCCTGACGTGAGGCCGAAGCCGGCGCCGAGCACGAACGCTGCGGTCAGGATCGCCGGCAGCGGGCCGGCGCGCATCACGGCCGTGAGCGCCGCCAGCGAGCCCACGATCGAGATCGCGCCCAGCCGGATGATCGGCCCGTGCCAGCGGTCGGCGAGCCCGGCGACGCCCAGCGCCGCGATCGTCCAGCCGAGCGCCTCGAGCCCCGCCGCGTAGCCGGCCGCCAGCGGCGAGAGCCCAAACAGCTTCTGCAGCAGCGCCGGGGCGTAGACGCTGAAGCACATCGCCGCCGCCGTCAGTGCGAAGTACGAGAGGTAGGCCGCGCCGATCGTCGTGCCCAAGTCGCCGGCCGCGCGCGGGAAGAGTCCGCCCTCGCCGGCTCGCATCCTGACCGCCGCAACGAAGACGCCCAGGCTGGCGAGGCAGAGGCCCGCCGCGAGCCCGAGACTCGGCGTCAGGTCCGCCGCTCCGATCAGGCCCACGCCCGCCAGCACGAGCCCGATCTGACCCCAAGCGGTGCGCTGGCTGGCCGGCGGGGTGTCCTCGGGCAAGAGCCAGATCGCCGCGGCCACGAACACGAAGCACTGCGCCGCGAAGGCCCAGAAGAGCAGCCGCCATTGCGCGCCTTCGGCGAACGCGGCGCCCACCATCGGCCCCAGCACGGTCGCCACGCCCCAGATGCCGGTCATGACGCCGAAGATCCGAGCCAGGTGGCGCTCGGGGAACATCGCGCCGATCGCCGCATAGCATGCGCCGACGATCCAGCCCGCGCCCACCCCTTGGACGGCGCGGCCGACGACGAGCGTGATCATGTCCGGTGCGGCGGCGCTGACGGCGCAACCGGCCGCGGTGACGAGCCCCGCGGCCACCATCGCCCGACGCAGCCCGAACCGCGCCGAGAGCCGGGCCGCCGTCGCCCCCGAGAGGATCGCGCCCACCATGTAGGCCGCGGTCGCCCAGCTGAAGTAAGCGTAGCCGCCGAGGTCGCGCCCCACTGTCGGCATGATCGTCGAGGTGACGAGCGAGTCGGCGGCGTTCAGCCAGACACCGAGCGAGATCAGCGCCAGGCGCACGCCGCGGCCCTCAGCTAGGAAATCGGCCCAGCCCATGGTCCGCGCGGTGAGGCTCATGCCCCGTCGCTAGCGGCGCAGCGTGGGCCTGTCCATCGACGGCTACGCCGGCGCCCAGCCAGTTGGCGTAAGGTCGACGGAGCGGACATTGCGGCGCAAACGCGCACGCGCCTCACGGCCTTGATCTATGTCCTGCGCATGATCTATCAACGCCAGCACATGCTGAGTCATGTCTGAGCCATGATTACTGCTGCCCAGCTACGCGCCGCAAGGGCGCTCGCGGGGCTCGACCAGAAGCGTCTGGCCGAGCTCAGTGACCTGTCCGTCCCGACGATCCAGCGCATGGAGGCGAGCGAAGACGTCATCCGCGGCAACGTCGATTCGCTGATGAAGCTGATAGGCGCCCTGAACGCGGCGGGGGTCGAGCTGATCGGCGAAGGCGCGGCGAGCCCCGCCGGCGGCCGCGGCGTACGGCTGAAGTGACCGCGCTCACGCTTCTCCTGTCGGGCGCCGGCGCGCTGCTGGCCCTCGCGCCCCTGGCCCTGGCGTCGGCGCGGGGCGCGGCCGGGCGTTGGATCGCCTACGGCGGCGCCTTCCTCGTTTGTGGCACCGCGGCCGCTATTGCGCTCCGGGCCTTGGTAGTGCTCCAGCCCACGCCGGACGTGACGCTACCGCTCGGTCTGCCGTGGATCGGCGCGCGATTCCACCTCGACCCGCTCGCGGCCGCGTTCCTGGTCGTCGTCGACCTCGGCGGCGCGGCGGCCAGCCTCTACGCGCTCGGCTACGGCCGGCACGAGGCCGAGCCGGCGCGGGTGCTGCCGTTCTATCCGGTGTTCCTGGCGGCGATGAATCTCGTCGTGCTCGCCGCCGACGCCTTCTCGTTCCTGGTCGCCTGGGAGCTGATGTCGGTGGCCTCGTGGGGCCTGGTGATGTCGCGCCACCGCGAGGCGGGCACGTCGCGGGCGGCTTTCGTCTATCTCGTGATGGCGAGCTTCGGCGCGCTCTCGCTGCTGCTGGCGTTCGCCTTGCTGGCCGGCCCGGGCGGGGCCTACGCGTTCGACGCGATGCGCGCTCACGTCCCCGGCGCCACGACCGCGGCGGTCGTACTGGCGCTGGCGGTGCTGGGCGCGGGCTCCAAGGCCGGCCTCGTTCCGCTCCACGTCTGGCTGCCGCTCGCGCACCCGGCCGCGCCGAGCCACGTCTCGGCGCTGATGAGCGGCGTCATGACCAAGGTCGCGGTCTACGCCTTCATCCGCATCGTGTTCGACCTCGCCGGCCCGCCGGCCTGGTGGTGGAGCCTCGTCGTCCTGGCGCTGGGGGGCGTCACCGCCTTCATCGGCGTGCTGCAGGCGCTGATGCAGCACGATCTGAAGCGCCTGCTCGCCTACCACACGGTCGAGAACATCGGGATCATCTTCATCGGCCTCGGCCTCGCGCTCGCGTTCCAGGCCAACGCCATGCCGCTCGCGGCCGCGCTCGCGGTGACGGCGGCGCTGTTTCACGTGCTCAACCACTCGCTCTTCAAGAGCCTGCTCTTCTTCGGATCAGGCGCCGTGCTGGGCGCCACGGGCGAGCGCGACATGGAGCACCTCGGCGGCCTGATCCGCACCATGCCCCAGACCGCGCTCGCGTTCCTGGCGGGCTGCGTGGCGATCTCGGCGCTGCCGCCGCTGAACGGCTTCGCCTCCGAATGGCTGACGTTCCAGGCGATCCTGCTCTCGCCCCGCCTCGACGCCTGGGCGCTGAAGCTTACGATTCCCGCGGTCGGCGCCGTGCTCGCGCTCTCGGCTGCGCTGGCCGCGGCCTGCTTCGTCAAGGCGTTCGGCGTCACCTTCCTCGGCCGACCGCGCTCGGACGCGGCGCGAGCGGCGCGCGAGACCGACGTCGCGTCGCGTACGGCGATGCTGTCGCTGGCCGTGCTCTGCCTCGCCGCCGGCGTGCTGCCCGGCTTCGTTATCGACGCCCTGGCCCCGGTGTCGCGCGCGCTGGTCGGGGGGCGGATGCCGATCCAGGCGAGCCAGGCCTGGCTCACGATCGTGCCGGTGAGCGAGGCGCGCAGCTCCTACAACGGCCTGCTGGTGCTGGTCTTCATCACCGTCTCGGCCGGGCTCTGCGCGCTGGCGATCCACCAGTTCGCCTCGCGCAAGCTGCGCCGGGCGCCGGCATGGGACTGCGGCGCGCCCGATCCCAGCCCGATCACCCAGTACACGGCCGCCAGCTTCGCCCAGCCGATAAGGAGGGTGTTCGCCACGGTGGTGCTGGGCGCGCGCGAGGTGGTCGACATGCCGGCGCCGGGCGACCTGCGCCCCGCGCGGTTCGAGGCGATCGTCCACGATCCGGCCTGGGAAGGGATCTACGCCCCGATCGGCGGGCTCGTGGGCGCCGCCGCGACAATCCTGAACCGGCTCCAGTTCCTGACCATCCGCCTCTACCTGTCGCTCGTCTTCGCGGCCCTGGTCGCCCTGCTCGCGGGGCTCGCGATATGGGGCTGATCGGCGACCTCGCGATCCAGGGCGCGCAGATGGCCCTGGTGCTCGCCCTCGCGCCGCTGCTGACCGGTTTCGTGCGCAAGGTGAAGGCGAGGCTGACGCGGCGTGTTGGGCCGCCGCTCATACAGCCCTACCGCGACCTCTGGCGGCTGATGCGCAAGGAGGCGGTGCTGGCTGAGAACGCCTCGTGGCTCTTCCGCACCGCGCCCTACCTGATCTTCGCGGCGACCTGGGTGGCGGCGGCGCTCGTCCCAACCTTCGCGACGGGGCTGATGTTCTCCTGGTCGGCCGACCTCATCGCCATCGCCGCCCTGCTGGGCAGCGCGCGCTTCTTCCTGGCGCTGGCGGGCATGGACGTCGGGACCAGTTTCGGCGGGATCGGCTCGTCGCGCGAGGTGATGATCGCCTCGATCGCCGAGCCGGCCATGCTGATGATCGTCTTCGCCCTGGCGCTGCTCGCCGGCTCGACGCAGCTCTCGACCATCGCCGGCTACATGCTCTCGACCAACGTCGGCCTGCGCGTGACGCTGGCGCTCGCGCTCGTCGCGCTGGTCATGGTGGCGATCGCCGAGAACGCGCGCATCCCGGTCGACAATCCCGCCACCCACCTCGAGTTGACCATGGTCCACGAGGCGATGGTGCTGGAGTACTCGGGCCGTCACCTCGCCGTGATCGAGCTGGCGGCGCAGCTGAAGCTCTTGCTCTACGTCTCTCTGATCGCCTGCGTCTTCGCCCCCTGGGGCCTGGCGCCCGTCGGAGCTGGACCCGCCGCCCACGCGCTGGCCGCGATCGCCTACGCCGGCAAGCTCGCGCTCGCCGGGACGCTGCTCGGCCTCTTCGAGATCGCCGTCGCCAAGATGCGGGTCTTCCGCGTTCCCGCCTTCCTGGGCGCGGCCTTCATGATGGGGATCCTGGGCGTCCTGCTGCTCTTCGTCTCGCGCGGAGGGCTGGCATGAGCGGCGCGGCGTTCGACATCGCCCACCTGCTGGCGGGCTCGCTGGTGCTGATCAGCCTCCTGATGCTGTTCCAGGACCGGCTGACCGCATTGATCAACGTTTTCGCCGCGCAGGCGGTGACGCTCTCGCTCGCGGTCGCCTGGCAGGCTTACATCCAGGGCGCGCCGCACCTCTACGTCACCGCCGCGATTGCGCTCGTGGTCAAGGCGCTGGTGATCCCGCTGGCGCTGCACCGGATCATCCGCCAGCTCGGCATCCACCGCGAGATCGAGGGCGTTGTCGGCGTCGGGCCGACGATGCTCGCCGGCGTCGCGCTGGTCGCGCTCTCGCTGCTGGTCATGCTTCGCCCGACCGCCGCAGCTGACCGGCTGGCGCGCGAGGACCTCGCATTCGCCCTCTCGGTCGTGCTGCTCGGCCTGCTGATGATGGTCACCCGGCGCAACGCGGTCGGGCTGGTGGTCGGATTCATGTCGCTGGAGAACGGCCTCGTCCTGGCCGCCACCGGCGCCAAGGGGATGCCGCTGGTGGTCGAGATCAGCGTCGCCTTCTCGGTGCTGGTCGCCTTCATCGTCATCGGCGTCTTCCTGTTCCGCATCCGCGAGCGGTTCGAGACCGTCGACGTCGCCGCCCTCGACCGGTTCCGCGGAGAGCGCCGATGAGCGTCGACGCCATGGACCTGGTGCTCGTGATCCCGGCTCTCGCCGCGGCGATCCTCGCGCTGACGCCGAACTACCGGATCTCCGCAGCGCTGAACGTTCTGGCCTCGCTTATGAGCCTCCTCGCCGCCGCGTCGATGGCCTTCGCGCGTCCGGCTGGCGGGGCCTACCTGCGCGTCGATGACCTCAGCATCGTCTTCATCGTGCTCTCGGGCTTCGTCGGCTTCACCACCAGCGTCTTCTCATGGAGCTATATCGCCCACGAGATCGAGACCGGGCGGCTGACGCCGGCGCGCCTGCGCTTCTATCACGCGATGTACCAGGTGCTGCTGTTCGCGATGAACCTGGCGCTGATCGCCAACAACATCGGCCTGATGTGGGTGGCGATCGAGCTGGCGACGCTGACCACCGTGCTGATGGTGGGCGTCTATCGCACCCACGAGGCGATCGAGGCGGCCTGGAAGTACTTCATCCTCGCCAGCGTCGGCATCGCGCTCGCGCTGTTCGGCACCATCCTCGTCTATGTCGCCGCCCGGCCGATCGTGGGCGAGGGCCTGGCCGGCATGGTCTGGACCGTACTCCTCGGCCATGCGCACGCCTTCGATCCGGCGTTGCTCGACCTGGCGTTCGTGTTCCTGATGCTGGGCTATGGCACCAAGGTGGGCCTGGCCCCGCTGCACGCCTGGCTGCCCGACGCCCACGCCGAAGGTCCGACGCCGGTCTCGGCGGTGCTCTCGGGTCTCCTGCTCAACGTCGCCGTCTACGCGGTCCTGCGCTTCAAGATGCTGCTGGCCGCCAACGCCCAGGCGATCGCCCCCGGCCCGCTGATGATCGCGATGGGCCTCGTCTCGCTGATCTTCGCCGCGTTCATGCTCTACCGTCGCCGCGACATCAAACGGCTCTTCGCCTATTCGTCGATCGAGCACATGGGGATCATCGCCTTCGCCTTCGGGCTGGGCGGCCCGCTCGCGAACTTCGCCGGCCTGCTGCACATGACGATGCACTCGCTGACAAAATCGGCCATCTTCTTCGGCGTCGGCCACGTCGCCCAGGCCAAGGGCACGCAGGCGATCGCCGACATCCGCGGCCTCACCGCCAGCCATCCGACGCTGGGCTGGAGCCTGGTCGCCGCGGTGCTGGCGATCGCGGGCCTGCCGCCGTTCGGCCTCTTCACCTCCGAGTTCCTGGTCGTCAGCTCGGCGTTCGCCCGCGAGCCGCTGCTGGCGATCCCGCTGGTGTTCGGCCTCCTGGTCGCGTTCGGCGCGCTGATCCTCAAGCTGCAGGGCCTGGCGTTCGGAGAGCCGAGCCCCGGCTCGGCGCCGGTCAAGGCCTCGCATCTGCCGATGTTCGGCCACCTCGCCCTGGTGCTGACGGCGGGGATCTTCTTCCCACCGCTGATCACCGCCTGGTTCCAGCACGTCGCGAGGCTGCTCGGATGAACTGGACCACCCGCGAGACCGACCAGGACGGCTGGCGCGAGGCGACCCAGAGCCTCGTCGACGGACGTCGCACGCTGACGTCGCTCTGGGGCGAGCCCGGCCGCGTGCGAATGGCGCTACACGGCGAAGGCGCGGCCGAGATCCTGTCGCTCGCCTGCCCCGCCGGCGCCTATCCTTCCGTCGCCGGGCGGCCGGCGACGATCCGGCTCGAGCGGGCGCTCGCCGACGTTAGCGGCCTGGAGCCCGAGGGCGCGGCCGACCGGCGACCCTGGCTTGACCATGGCCGTTGGGGCGTCCGCCGGCCGCTCGGCGACGCCGCAGCGGCGGACGGGGCGCCCGCGCCCTACGTCTTCCTGGCCGCCGAGGGCGAAGGCCTGCACCAGATCCCGGTCGGGCCGGTGCACGCGGGCATCATCGAGCCGGGCCAGTTCCGCTTCACGGCCAGCGGTGAGACGGTCGTGCGGCTCGAGGAACGCCTGGGCTTTCTGCACCGCGGCCTCGAGGCGCGGATGGCCGGCCTGGACCCCGCGGATGCGGCAAAGCTCGCGGGACGCGCTTCGGGCGACTCCACGGTCGCCTACGCCATCGCTTTCGCCCGAGCGGTCGAGGCGGCGCTCGGTCTCGAACCTCCGCCCCGCGCCCATTGGCTGCGGGCTCTGATGGCCGAGCTCGAGCGTATCGCCAACCACCTCGGCGACATCGGCGCAATCTGCAACGACGCCGCGTTCAGCCTGATGCACGCCCATTGCGGGATCCTGCGCGAAGAGGTGCTGCGCGCGGCGGACGTCGCCTTCGGCCACCGGCTGATGATGGACCGCGTCGTCCCCGGCGGCGTCGCCGTCGACCTCGCGCCCGCCGGCGCCGGGGCGATCGCGGCGCTGGTCCGGCGCGCTCGCGAGCGGCTGCCGGCTCTGGTTTCCCTCTACGACGACACCGCCTCGCTGCTGGACCGCACCGTCGGGACCGGCCGCGTCGCGCCGGAGCTGGCGGCGTTGTTCGGGGCGGGCGGTTATGTCGGCCGGGCCAGCGGGCGGAGCTTCGATGCGCGCCGGGACGCGCCCTACCCGCCCTACGACACGCTCGCCTTCGACGTCGCGGTGCTGGACGACGGCGACGTCAACGCCCGCGTCTGGATCCGCATCGAGGAGGCGCGCCAGTCGTTGGCGCTGATCGATCAGATACTGGCGAGCGCGCCAGCCGGGCCGATCGCGGCGGGCCTGCCGGACGGGACCGGCGAAGGCTGCGCCCTCGTCGAGGGTTTCCGAGGCGACGTGTTCGCCTGGGTGTCGCTTGAAGGCGGCCGGGTGCGCCGCGCGCACCTGCGCGATCCGTCCTGGTTCCAGTGGCCGCTGTTGGAAGCGGCGATCGAGGGCAACATCGTCGCCGACTTCCCGCTCTGCAACAAGTCGTTCAACTGCTCGTACGCGGGGGTCGATCTTTGAGATGAGCATGCCCCGTCTCCTGGCCGAAGGCGTGCTGAAGTCGCCGCTCGCCGAGCCCGCCCCGCCGCTCGCCGAACTCGGGCCAGCGTTCGCCGAAGCGGCGCGCCGCCGGCTCGGCCGCAGCCTCTCGATCCGCCAGGTCGACGCCGGCTCGTGCAACGCCTGCGAGCTCGAGATCCACGCGCTTTCGAACCCCTACTACGACCTCGAGCGCTTTGGACTGAGGTTCGTCGCCTCGCCGCGCCATGCCGACGTGCTGCTGGTCACCGGCCCCGTCACGCACAACATGCGCGAGGCGCTGGAGCGCACCTATGCGGCCACGCCGGCGCCGAAGTGGGTGATCGCCGCGGGCGGCTGCGCGATCGACGGTGGCCTCTTCGCCGGCGGCTACGCCTGCGCGAACGGCGTGGCGAGCGTGATCCCCGTCGACCTCGCCATCCCCGGCTGCCCGCCCTCGCCGACAGCGCTGCTGCAGGGCCTGCTGACGCTGCTCGAAGGCAAGCCAAGCTCCGGCTAGGCTCGCCGCTCCGAGCCTCGTCGCCTCCGCGGCCTCGACGGGACCCGATCACCTTTCTGTTGGCCGTGGCTTCACCGGCTCGTTAGGGTCTGGGTCGCACTGGCGGTGGCCCCGATCGGCATGGCCGAGATCTTCGTCTCCTACGCGCGCTCGAACGCCAAAGAGGCCCAGGCGGTCGCCGGCGGTTTGCGCGACGTTGGCTGGGAGGTCTGGGTCGACAACGACTTGCCCGCGCACCGCGCCTTCACGGAGGTGATCGAGGAGAAGCTGCAAGCCGCCGCCGCAGTCGTGGTGGTGTGGTCGGCCGAGGCCGCAAAGTCGGAGTGGGTGCAAGCCGAAGCGGACATGGCGCGGGCGGCCCGCAAGCTCGTCCAACTGACCGTCGACGGCGCTCGGCTTCCCCTGCCATTCGACCGCGTCCAGTGCGCCGACCTGACCGGCTGGACCGGCGATCCCGACGCCCCCGGCTGGCGCAAGGTGTTGACCAGCGTACGCGACCTCGTGGGCGCGCCGGTCTCGGCGCCGCACGCCGCCAGCCATTCCGCCGCGCGGGCGGCGGAGCCGCTGCTGGCGGTGCTGGCCTTCGACAACCTCTCCGGCGACGCCGAGATGGCTTACTTCTCGGATGGCGTCTCAGAGGAAATCCTGCAGACGGTGGCGCGCGGCGCAGAGCTGAAGGTCCTCGGGCGGGGGTCGAGCTTCCAGTTTCGCGGCGCCGGCAAGGCGGCCGCCAACGTCGCCAGGGCCCTGAGGGCGACCCATGTGCTGGACGGTTCGGTGCGACGCAGCGGCTCCAAGGTGCGTATCGCCGCCAACCTGATCGAGTGCGCCGGCGAGACGACTCTCTGGTCGGACCGCTTCGATCGCGAGCTCTCCGATGTGTTCGCGCTGCAGGACGAGATCGCCGCCGCGGTGGCCGCCGCCCTGAAAGTGACGTTCGCGCCGGCCGTGCAGGCTGAGACCGTCGATCCGGCGGCCTATACCCTCTACCTGAAGGCGCGGGAGCTCAGGAACCGCGGTCTGTTGTCTCCCGAGACGGTGGTCGCGGTCATCAGGCTGCTCGACGAGGCCACGACCCTGGCCCCCAGGTTTGCGCGGGCCTGGGAATTCCTGGCGACGATGCAAGTCGAACACTTGCGGTTCGCCGAAGTCGGGCAGTCGCTAGGCGTCGAGCGCGCCGACGTCGTCGCGGCCGCTGAGACCGCGCTCGAGCTCGATCCGGGGTTGGGGGCGGCCTATCAGGCGCTCGGCCAGTTGGAGCCCTTCGGCCGATTTGCCGACCGTGAAGCGTTTCACGTGAAAGCCCTCTCGGTTGCGCCGAACGACCCGACCGTGCTCACCAACGCGAGCCTGTTCTTCGCCGAGGTGGGGCGCATCCGCGACGCGCTTGAATACGCCCGGCGCGCCTATGGCCTAGATCCCATGTATCCGTGGGCCGCGTGCTGGTACGCGGTCACCGTCGAGTACGCCGGGCGCGAAGCGGCTTGCCGCGACCTCTGGAGGCGATTCACCGCCCAGTGGCCGGACAACGAGCTGATCGCGTGGGGCGCCGTCTGCGCCGCCTATGATTATCGCGACTGGGACTGGTTCGACGATTTGGTCGCGGCGGCGCGCGAGAAGCAGTTCGCAAGCCCAACCCTGCAAAGCTCCATCGCAGGGGGCGGCAGGCTCCGCGCGCCGACCGCGGCCGTTCAGCAACGCGAACTGAAGCGCGCCCGCGAGAGACTTGCCAAGGACGGCGTGCTGCCGGTGTGGGTGTTCAAGACGTTGTACGACCTGGGTCTGGCGGACGAGACCTTCGAGTTGGTCGGCCAGGCCTCGTTCGCCTACATGTTCGATCCGGACCTGGGATCGCCGAACGGCGCCGTCGGCTCGTCGTTGATCTTCGACGGCAATTCCAACCTTCCGATGATGCGCGACATCCGGTTCGTCGGCCTCTGCGCCAAGCTGGGACTTTGCGACTACTGGGTGAGGACGGGGCGCTGGCCGGATTGTGCCGAGGCTGTCGCCGCCGACTACGACTTCAAGGCCGAGGCGCGGAGGCTGGCGTCATGATCGAGCTGCACTATCACCCCGACAACGCCAGCCAGTTCCCGCACATGATGCTGCGAGAGATCGGCTGTCCGTTCGAGCTGCGGCTGGTCGACCGCGATCACGATGCGCAGAAGAGCGCCGCCTATCTGAAGCTCAATCCAAACGGCAAGATTCCAGTGCTGGTGGACGACGGCGAGGCGATCTTCGAGACCGGGGCGATCGGTCTGCACCTGGCGGACAAGTTCCCTGAGGCCGGCCTCGCGCCGTCGCCGGGAGCGCGCGATCGGGCCGCCTACTACAAGTGGATGGTGTTCATGGCGTGTGTGCCTCAGGCGGAGTTCCGCGCCTGGTTCTACCCGCACGAATTCGTCGACGATCCGGCGCTCGCCCCGCACGCCAAGGCGTCGGCGAACGAGCGGCTGATGGGGATCTTCGAGCGGGTCGCCGCCCAGCTGGGCGCCGGGCCATGGTTGCTGGGCGCACGGTTCTCAGCGCCCGACCTCTATCTCTTGATGATGACGCGGTGGAGCTCGACATTGCCCACGCGGCCGGTCCGAGCCTTCCCGCAGATAGCCGCTCATGCCGAGCGGGTGCTCGCAAGGCCTGCCGTGCAGGCGACGTTTGCGGCCGAGGGCCTCTCCGCCCCGTTCGTCTGACCGCCGCCGCTCAATCGCCGGCGCTTGGCCCGCGACGCCTTAGACGGCTTCCCGCGTCGCGCCGACGCGTTGCGCGAGCGCGGCGGCCATGAAGGGGTCGAGGTCGCCGTCCAGCACGCCGCCGGTGTCCGAGGTCTCGACTTCGGTCCGGAGGTCCTTGACCATCTGGTAGGGCTGCAGGACGTAGCTGCGGATCTGATGGCCCCAGCCGATGTCGGTCTTGGCGGCCTCGATCGCGGCGGCTTCGGCCTCGCGCTTCTGCAGCTCGGCCTCATAGAGGCGCGCGCGCAGCATCTTCCAGGCCTGGTCGCGGTTCTGGTGCTGCGAGCGCTCGCTCTGGCAGGCCACCGCGATCCCGGTCGGAATGTGGGTGAGGCGAACGGCCGAGTCGGTCTTGTTGATGTGCTGCCCGCCGGCGCCGGAGGCGCGGTAAGTGTCGGTGCGCACGTCCGAGGGGTTGATCTCGATCTCGATCTTGTCGTCGACCACGGGGTAGACCCAGACCGAGGCGAAGCTGGTGTGGCGCCGCGCGTTGGAATCGAAGGGCGAGATGCGCACCAGCCGGTGCACGCCCGCCTCGGTCTTCAGCCAGCCGTAGGCGTTGGTCCCGATGACCTTGATCGTCGCCGACTTTATCCCCGCCTGCTCGCCGGCGGTCTCCTCGACGAACTCGATCGTCATCCCGTGCGCCTGGGCCCAGCGGGTGTACATGCGAAGCAGCATCAGCGCCCAGTCGTTGGACTCGGTGCCGCCTGCGCCGGAGTTGATCTCGACGTAGCAGTCGTTGCCGTCGGCCTCTCCCGAGAGCAGCGCCTCGAGCTCGGCGCGGGCGGCGAGGTCCTTGAGGAGCTTCAGTTGCTCCACCGCGTCGTCCAGCGAGGCCTCGTCGTTCTCGGCCTCGGCGAGTTCGGCGAACTCGACCGCGTCGGAGAGCTCGCGCTCCAGCTTCTGCACCCGGCCGACCTGGTCGGCGAGCCGCGTGCGCTCGCGCATGATCGCCTGCGCCGCGTCGGCATCGTCCCAGAGCGTGGGGTCCTCGACCCGGGCGTTCAGCTCGTCCAGGCGGCGCAGCGCGACCGCCCAGTCAAAGACGCCTCCTCAGCAGTTCGATCGACTGCTCGATTTCGGCCGCGGCCGTTTCGATTTCGGCTCTCATCACGTCCTCGGAGGATCAAGGCCGCCGGACATAGGGCGGACCGTGTTCGCGAACAAGCCTGCTAGAAGAGGCCGTTGAGTTCGTCCGGCTTCTTCGGCGTGAAGATCCGCACGTGCGGGGCGGTCTGTGGCGGAGGCGGCGGCGCGCCAGCCGGGTTGAACGGCGTCACCGGCTCGGCATGGCCGACGTAGCCTCCGCCACCGACAGGCGCGGCGACGTGGGCCGAAGGCTCAGTGCCGGGCTGGAACGCCTCTCGATTCGGGCCCACCTCGGCGAACACGGCGCCAGGCGGGGGCGTAAAGTCGATCTGCGGCATCCCCTTCAGCGCCTCCTTCATGAACTCGATGAAGATCGGCACCGCGGCCACGGCGCCGGTCTCGCCGTGTCCGAGCGAACGATTGTCGTCGAAGCCGACGAACGTGCCGACCACGATCTGTGGGGTGAAGCCGATGAACCAGGCGCTGCGGAAGTCGTTGGTGGTCCCGGTCTTGCCGCCCACCGGCGGCCAGTTCAGCTCGCGGGCCTGGATCGCCGTGCCGTGCTGCACCACGCCTTGCAGCATCAAGACGATCTGATAGGCGGTGATCGGGTCGATCACCTGCTGGCCGGCGGGCTGGAAGTCGGGCCCGAAGTCGCCGGTGAAGTCGTGGTTGCAGTCGCGGCACTCGCGGCTGTCGGCGCGGAAGATGGTCTTGCCGTCGCGGTCCTCGACCAGCTCGATCAGGTGCGGGTTGATCCGCCGCCCGCCGTTCAGGAACGCGGAGTAGGCGCTGGTGATCTTGTAAGGGGTGGTCTCGCCGGACCCCAGCGCCATCGCAAGCACCGGGTCCATCTTGTTGACGACGCCGAACTTCAGCGCATTGGCGACAATCTTCGGCATCCCGACCTCGGCGGCGATGCGCACGGTCATCGTGTTCAGCGAGAGTTCGAGCCCGCGCCGGAAGATCAGCGGCCCCGGGAAGTTGCGTTCGTAGTTCTCCGGCGTCCACGTCTGGCCGTTCGCACCGGGAAAGCTGATTGGACCGGCCGAGACGATGCTGGCCGGCGTGAAGCCGTTCTCCAATGCCGTCGCGTAGACGAACGGCTTGAACGACGAGCCGGGCTGGCGCCACGCCTGCGTCGCGCGGTTGAAGCTCGAGAGCGAGAAAGAGTAGCCACCCACCATCGCCAGCACGCGGCCGGTGCTGGGGTCCATCGCCACCATCGCGCCGTTCACCTGCGGGATCTGGCGCAGGCGCAATCCGCCGGTGTCGGCCGGCTCAACGAACACGAGATCGCCGACGTTGAGCCCCTTTCCGGCCCTCGCCCAGGCGACGTCGGCCGGCGCCAGGTAGCCCTCGGAGTCGTCGGCGGCGACCTTGGCCTTCACCTGGCCGCCGCTGATGTCCTCGATCACCGCGACATGCCACTTTCTGCGCTCCGAAGGCGGCTGGCGCGCCATCGCCGCCTTCTCCCAGCCCGGCTCGATCGCCACCCGCCCCCAGGCGCCGCGCCAGCCGTGCCGATGGTCGTAGGTCTCGAGCCCGTCCATCAGCGCGATCCGCGCAGCCGTCTGCAGGCGCGGATCGAGCGTCGTGCGCATGTAGTAGCCGCCCTGGTTGACCTTGTCGCCGAACATGGCGAGGGCCTGGCGGCGCACCTCTTCAACGAAGTAGTCGGCGTCGTGATAGCTCGCGCGCTGCGGCGGCTGGACGATGATCGGCTCGCGCAGCGCCGCGTCGACATCGGCGGGCCCGGCCCAACCGAGCTGCGCCATCGCGAGCAGGATCGCGTTGCGCCGCTGCAGCGCCGCCTGCATGTGGTGAGCCGGGTTGTAATTGTCCGGCCCTTTCGGCAGCGAGGCCAGGAACGCGTCCTGCGCCAGCGAGAGGTCGGCGATCGACTTGCCGAAGTAATTGTAGGCGGCCGCGCCGACGCCGTACGAGTCGTGCCCCAGCCAGATCTCGTTGAGGTAGAGTTCCAGGATCTGCTGCTTGGTCAGCGCCTGCTCGAGGCGCGTGGCCAGGATCGCCTCCTTCAGCTTCCGGCCCAGCGTCGCCTCGTTGGTGAGCAGCACGTTCTTGGCCACCTGCTGGGTGATCGTCGAGCCGCCCTCGGGCCGGCGCCCCTGCAGGATGTTGAAAACGTCCTTGAACATCGCCCGGCCGACGCCGCCGACGTCGACGCCGCCGTGGCTGAAGAAGTTGTGGTCCTCGGCGGCGAGGAAGGCGTGGCTGAGCTGTGGCGGGATCTGGTCGTAGGGAACGTAGATGCGCCGCTCGGTCGAGTACTCGCCGATCAGCGTGCCGTCCCAGGCATAGACCCGCGTCGCCGTCGGCGGATGGTAGTCGACCAGCTCTGAGGCGTTCGGCATGTCGTGGAACAGCCAGGCCATGTAGATGGCGAGGCTCATCCCGGCCACCGCGACCAGGGTCAGCACGACCACGCCGGCGAAGGCGGACCAACGTCCGATGGAGATCAACCGCGACTCCGTTACGGGCCCAAACCCCTGCCCCGTCTAGCGCGCTCGCGCGGCGACAGAAAGGGGATCGGACCGCCGCTTAGCGTCGCGGCCTCCGGCGCTCAGAGTTCGAAGTACTTGGTGAAGTTGGGAAGCGTCGAGCGCCAGTTCTCGAGGGTGTCGTCGAGCATCTCGTAGGTGCCGCCGGGGCTGAGGTCGAGGTCGTACTCGCCGAACAGCTCCGACTTCGCCGTGAGGTAGGCCTTGATGAAGCGGTTGCCGCTGTTCCAGCTGTTCGCCCGATCGGCGTTGAAGCTCGACTTCGCGCCCCAGCCGGCGGCGTACTGCATCGACGTGCAGCGGCGCGCATCGCCGTCGCCCGAGCAGTCGTAGAGGTAGAGATCGAAGTTCACGCCCTCCATTGCGCTGGAGACGACCTGGTCGCCGGGCGTCGTCGGGTCTGGCTTCACCTCGGCCGGCAGGCCCCTGTCCTTGAGCCAAGCCGCCAACTCGGTCGCGGTCATTCCGCCGCTCGGCAGGTCTCGCGCCAGGGCCGGCGCCGCCGCCAGCCAGAGTGCCGCGAACGTCACGGCCGCCGCCGCCATCAGTCGATATCGCATAGGTCGCCTCACAGCGTGATCCCGCGCCAGTCTAGCCGACTCGTCGTTAACGGACTCGCCCCATCCGGCCGGACGGCTCTCTAGCGCGCGGCGAGACGCGTGCGGGCGGAAGCGAAGTAGGCGTCGATCGCCTGCGCGATCCGATCGGTGAATGCGGCGCGCTGCACCGGGTCGTTGAGGCGCGCCTCGTCCTGCGGGTTGGTGATGAAGCCCATCTCGAGCAGCGCGGCCGGCACATCCGGAGCAAGCAGCACGAAGTAGCCGGCGTCGCGCTGGCTATGCGGCAGCAGTGCGGCGCGGTCGCCGACGCGCGAGATCAGCGTCTGGGCGAAGGCGGCCGAGCGATTGCGCGTGGTGCGCTGGGTCAGATCGAGCAGGATCTGGCCCACCGCGCCGTCGCCGCTGTCATGCGCCTGCTCGAGGAACCACTCGTGACGGCTCAGCACGTAGCCCACGCGCTGCTCTCCGCGCTCGGAGAGCGTGTATACGCTGGCGCCGCGGATCGCGGAGTCCGCGCCCGAATCGGCGTGCAGCGACAGGAAGAGGTCTGCGCCCGCCGCGCGCGCGATCTGCACCCGCTGTTCGAGCGGGATGAAGACGTCGCTCGTACGCGTCATCACCACTTGGTAGCGCCCGGTCCGCTCCAGCCGGGCCTTCAGCGCGAGCGCCGCCGCCAGCGTGACGTTCTTCTCGTAGCTCGCGGCCCCCACCGCGCCCGAATCCCTACCGCCATGGCCCGGGTCGAGCACGATGATCTTGCGAGCATGGTAGACGGCCGGTTGCGCCGCGGGGGCCGGCTGGCTCTGCGCAGCGGCGACGGCCGCCGCGCCTGGCCGCGGGGCCAGGTCGACCACGTAGCGGTAGTCCGCTACGCCATCCGCAGGCGGCAGCAGGAAGCGGCGCTGGATATCCGCGCTCTGCGCGAGGTCGAGGGTGAGCCGAGCGCCGCCGGGGGCGTCGGCGACGATCCAGTCGCGGACGAGGCCATGGCCCTTGCCCCGCAGCAGGCCAGGGCTCGTCGCGCCTTTCAGCACCAGCGCGAGCTGTCCGGTGGCGGCGGCCGGGTCGAGCTCGCCGCTGGCCGACTGCCGCAGGTCGACGACGATTCGCGTCACGCCATCGTCGCCGCCGAGGCGCACGGCGATTACGTCGGGCTGGGCTGGCCGGCGGGCGCCCGCCGCGACCGCGACCGCGCAGCCGACGGCCAGCACGAGCCCCAGCGTCGCGCGACCCCATCGCGCCTTCAGGCCTTCGAACGACACCCCGCGCATCACCTGACAAGCCCACGCACTACGGCTGGCTATTTGCCGTGATTGTTCGCCATGCCCTGTAGCAAAACAGTT
The DNA here is from genome assembly GCA_035541575.1 of Caulobacteraceae bacterium. GTDB lineage: Bacteria > Pseudomonadota > Alphaproteobacteria > Caulobacterales > Caulobacteraceae > Acaudatibacter. Next base: position 22,542 of record DATKMZ010000185.1, read on the forward strand.
AAGCGACGCTAACGCCAACGGCCGCGCTTTCCAATGTCTGGGCATTGTTGCTAGATTGCGGGTTGCGCAGCCAGGCGTCCGACGCCGGACCATTTTGGCGACGCAAAGGCCAAGCGTCGGGCCAGCGAGTTATCCCGCGACGACGCGCCCATACGACCAGCGCCGCCACCCTGGCGACGCGCCTTTGGAACAACAACTTGATGGGCAGCGCCCTCCCTCCCAAAGCGACGATCGCCTCCGTAGCCGATGCCGGCGGCGCGCTTTTCGGATGCGGCGCGCCGCTTATGAGCCGGCGACCGGGCGCAAGGCCCGCCGCGCGCCGCGGAGATAGTCGTAATGACGAGAAGAATGCTGATCGACGCCGCCCACGCCGAGGAGACGCGGGTGGTCGTCCTGGACGGGACGCGCGTTGAGGAGTTCGATTTCGAGAGTCAGGCCCGCAAGCAGCTGCGGGGCAACATCTACCTCGCCAAGGTCACCCGGGTAGAGCCGAGCCTGCAGGCCGCCTTCGTCGAGTACGGCGGCAACCGCCACGGGTTCCTCGCCTTCAACGAGATCCACCCGGACTACTACCAGATCCCCCACGCCGACCGCGAAGCGCTGATGCGCGAGGTGGCCGAGAGCGATGACGACGATCACGGCAATGGCAACGGCCACGCCGCGACCGACGAAGACGGCGAGGCCGTCGGGGGGATCGAGGACGAGGTCGAGGTCGACGAGGAGATCGAGCGCCGCCGCCGCCGCATTCTCAAGCGCTACAAGATCCAGGAGGTGATCCGCCGCCGGCAGATCATGCTGGTGCAGGTCGTCAAGGAGGAGCGCGGCAACAAGGGCGCCGCGCTCACCACCTACCTCTCGCTCGCCGGGCGATACTGCGTCCTGATGCCAAACACCGACCGCGGCGGGGGCATCAGCCGCAAGATCACCTCGGCCACCGACCGCAAGCGCCTGCGCGGCGTCGTGCAGAGCCTCGACGTGCCGCCCGGCATGGGGCTCATCGTCCGCACGGCCGGCGCCAAGCGCACCAAGGCCGAGATCAAGCGCGACTACGATTACCTGATCCGCACCTGGGAGAACATCCGCGACACCACACTGCACTCGGTGGCGCCGGCCCTCATCTACGAGGAAGAGGACCTCGTGAAGCGGGCGATCCGCGATCTTTACGACAAGGATCTCGACGGGATCTGGGTCGAAGGCGAAGCCGGCTTCAAGGAGGCGCGCGACTTCATGCGCGTGCTGATGCCCGCGCAGGCGAAGAAGGTGCAGGCCTATCGCGAGCCGGTGCCGCTGTTCGTGCGCCACCGCATCGAGGACCATCTGTCGCAGATCTATTCGCCGGTCGTGCCGCTGAAGTCGGGCGGCTACCTGGTGATCAATCAGACCGAGGCGCTGGTCGCCATCGACGTCAACTCCGGCCGCGCAACGCGCGAGCGCAACATCGAAGCGACGGCGCTGAAGACCAACCTGGAGGCGGCCGAGGAGGCCTGCCGGCAGCTGCGCCTGCGCGACCTTGCCGGCCTCATCGTGATCGACTTCATCGACATGGAGGAAGGCAAGAACAACCGGGCGGTCGAGAAGCGATTGAAGGACTGCCTCAAGGACGACCGCGCCCGCGTCCAGATCGGCAAGATCTCGTCGTTCGGCCTGATGGAGCTGTCGCGCCAGCGCCGGCGGACCGGCATCCTCGAGGGCACCACCCATGTCTGCCCGCACTGCCAGGGCGCGGGCCGGGTCCGCTCGGTGGAATCGAGCGCGCTCTCGGCTCTTCGCGCGGTCGAGATGGAGGGACTGCGCGGCGGCGGCGAGATCGTGCTGCGCGCGCCGCGCGAGGTGGCGCTCTACATCCTGAACGCCAAGCGCGACTACCTGATGCGGCTGCGCCAGACGCACGGTCTCTGGGTCAACGTCACCCTCGACGACGCGCTGGCAGCGGCCGAGCACGCGATCGAGCGGATATCCAGCGAAGCGCCGCCCACCGCCCGCGGCTGGGAGGCGCCGGCCGCTCAGCCCTACGAACCCGAGGAAGCCGAGGAGGCGCTCGCCGACGAGTTCGAGGAGGAAGAGGAAGAAGAAGAGGAAGAACTCGGCGAGGCCGAGGCGGAACTCGAGGAGGCTGAGGAAGAAGGCGAGGCGGTCCACGGCGACGAGGAAGGCCGACGCGGCAGGGGCCGGCGCCGCCGGCGACGGGGACGTCGCGGCGAGGAAGCGAGGCCCGCCCAGCCGCCGCAATCGGCCCGCGCCGCCGAGGATGAGGCCGAGGGCGAGCGCGGCCGCCGCCGCCGCCGCGGTCGCCGCGGCGGCCGGCGCAGCCGAGACGAGGCCCGTCCCGGCGACGTCTACGCCTGGGCCTGGCCCGCGCGGCCGGTCGGCGATGATCCTTATCAGTGGCGTGGTCCGGTCCAGGCGCAGCTCGCGCCGGATGGCGAGCAGCCGGTGGCGCTCGCCGAGGTCGCGCCGCCCGCCGGAGCCGCGGCGCCGGCCGTCGCGCTCGTCGAGGAGCAGCCGCCCCATCCCGCGGAGGCCGTCGACGTCTGGGTCGAACTGCCGGCCGCCGAGGAGGCGCCGCGCCGGGGTCGAGCGCGCCGTGGTCGAAGCCGCGCCGCGACCGAGGCCACCGACGCCGCCGCGCCGCTCCCCACGCCCGAGCCCGAGCCGCCGATCGCGCCAGAGCCGGTTGCGCCAGAGTCGCTTGCGCCGGGGCCTGAGGAGCCGGAGCCCGCGGAGCCCGAGCCCGTCGCGCCAGAGCCCGTCGCCGTCGAAGTCGCCCCGGAACCGGTCGCCGCCGAGGCGTCGCCCGCCAAGGAGCCTGCGCCGCCGGCGTTCGACGCGAACGAAATTGTCGCCCCCCCAGCGACGCCGCGCCGCGGCTGGTGGCGTCGGGGCGCATGAGGGGCTAGTTTGGCGCTGGGGCGCGCCACGACTGATCTGGAGCGGTGGAAGTGAGCCCTCGCGTCTACTCCCCTTTGCGCTGGCTGCGCGGCGGCGTCGGTCTCCTGGCGATGACCGCAGCGCTCGCCGCGCCGGCGACGGCCGTCCACGCGCAGGAGGGCCGCTCGCTCAATATCCTGCGCGACACCGAGATCGAGGCCATCCTGCACCAGGAGATGGATCCGGTGTTCGAGGCCGCGAACGTCGATCCCAGACAGGTCGAGCTCTACATCGTCGGCGACGACCAGATGAATGCGGAGACCGGGTCCGGCTACCACATCATCGTCACCACCGGCCTCATCGAGCAGTGCAAGACGCCCAACGAGCTTATGGGCGTGCTCGCACACGAGACCGGCCACATGGCGGGCGGCCACGTGGCGCGCTCGGGCGAGATGATGCACTCGGCCGTGGCCCCGATGGTGCTGAGCCTCGGCCTTGGACTCCTCGCCGCGCTCGCTGGGGCGCCCGACGCCGCTGCGGGACTGATCTATTCGTCACAATACTTCGCCGAGCTCAACGTGCTCGCCTATTCGCGCGTTCAGGAATCGGAGGCTGACCAGGCGGCGATCACCTACCTCGAGAAGGCCGGCTACTCGGCCGCCGGCCTCGTCACCTTCTTCAACAACTTCCGTTACCAGGAAGTCTTCGACGACGAGAAGAAGTACCCCTATTTCCGCGACCACCCGCTCACCGACGACCGGATCGAGGCGCTGACCGTGCGGGCCAAGGCGCAGGCCCACTACGGCGCCAAGGACACGCCAGAGGCGATCGCTCAGTTCGAGATCATGAAGGCCAAGATCAAGGCCTTCACCAACCGCCCGTTCCAGACCTTCGCCGAGTTCCCCGAGACCGACACCTCGTTCCCGGCCAGATACGCCCGTGCGATCGCTTACTATCGCGAACTCGAGACCGACAAGGCGATCAAGGCGATCGACGCGCTGACCGCGGAGCGCCCGGACGATCCTTACCTCTACGAGCTCAAGGGTCAGGCGCTGATGGAGAGCGCCCGCGCCGAGGAGGCCGAGACGCCGCTGCGCAAGGCGGTCGCCCTCAATCCCGAGGCCCCGCTGCTGCGCATCCTGCTGGGCGAAGACCTGCTGGCCGAGGACAACCACGCCAAGCTCGACGACGCGATCGTCAACCTCAATCGCTCGCTCGTGGTCGAGCCCGACGGCGCGCTCGCCTGGCAGTACCTCTCCGAGGCCTACGACGCGAAGGGCGATGAGGGCATGGCGCGTCTGGCCACCGCCGAGCAGAACTTCAACCTCGGGCAGATGAAGGACGCGCGCGCCTTCGCCATCCGGGCCCGCGAGTTTCTCAAGAAGGGGACGCCGGAATGGCGCCGCGCCACCGACATCGTGCTCACGTCCCATCCGTCCCCGGACGATCTGCGGCTGCTCGGCTCGCAGGGATGAGGCGCATCGCAGCGTTTCTAATCAGCGTCTCTGCGCTCGGCCTGGCCGCCTGCCAGCCCGCGGCGTCCGACTCGGCGTTCGACGCGCGGGTCCGCGCCTACCTGATGGCGCATCCGGACGATCTGCGGAAGGCGATCGCCAACATGCAGGCCAAGGAGGACGCCGACGCCGACAAGGCCCAGGCCGCCGCTGACGTGAAAGCCAGGGCCGCCCTTCCCGCCTTGCGCGCGGCGCTCGAGCGCGATCCACGCGACTTCGTCGCCAACCCGAACGGCAAGGTGACGGTCACCGAGTTCTACGACTATCGTTGCCCCCACTGCATCAACGTCGCGCCCAAGGTCGTGTCGCTGATCCGTTCGGACCCGAACGTCCGCTTCGTCTTCAAGGAGATGCCGATCTTCGGCTCGACGTCCGACCACGCCGCGCGCGCGGCGTTGGCGGCCAAGGCGCAAGGCAAGGACTACGTCGGCCTCTACGAGGCGTTCATGAACGCCCGTCCGCTCACGGACGACGAGGTCGACCGGCTCGCCGCCGCCAAAGGCGTGAACCTGGCCGAGATGAACGCCCCTGCGGCCCTGGCCAAGGACCAGGCTCAGCTCGACGACGTCGCCAAGCTCGCGACGAAGCTCGCCATCGACGGCACGCCCGGCTTCATCGTCGGCGACACCATCGTCCACGGCGACGACGCCGACGCCCTCACCGCCGCCATCGCCGCGGCGGAGAAGAAAGGCTAGAGCCGGCCCTATTCCGTCGCCGCAGCTCGGACCTCGCCGCAGAACCAGTCGAGTCCAGCATCCGCGCCCTCGCGGCGGACCATCGAGACCATCCAAGGCGGGATCGGCTCCGGCGGATCCATCACCTGCAGCCCGAGCCGCGCAGCCTCCCGCTCCGCGAGCCTCCGCGGGCCAGTGGCGATCGCGTCCGAGATTGCGACGGCGGCCAGCGCCATCTCCCATCGCGGCACGTGCGCCACGGTGACGACGTCGCCCGGGTTCGGCATCGGGTCCTCGCCGATCGTCGGCCCGAGCACATCGTCAGCGGGCGAGACGGCGGCGACGAAGACGTGGCCGGTGCGCTTCCAGTCCCCCAGCGAGATCCGGCCTTTCAACGTCGGGTGCCCTCTGCGAGCGACGACGCAGTAGCGGTCTTCGAACAGCGGCGCGCCGACGAATCCGCCGGGAAGGTCTTCGAATCGGCCCAGCACCAGGTCGAGCTGACCGAGGCGCAACGCGTCGAGCGCCCGATGGCCGCGCAGGTACTGGAATGCGAAGCCCGCACCCGGCGCGGCTTCGCGCATCCGACGCACCAGCGCGCCGCCGATCGCCTCGTGTGCGTACTCGGTCGCGGCGAGGCGAAACCAGCGGCCGCTGCGGGTGGGGTCGAACCCGGGCTCGGGCTGCAGCGCCGCGCCCATCATGTCGATCAGCGCGTCAACCCTGGGCGCCAGTTCCAGCGCGCGCTGGGTCGGGGAAAGGCCGTGCGGCTTTCGCAGAAACAGCGGGTCGCCGAAGATGTCGCGCAAGCGGCCAAGCGCATGGCTCACGGCCGACTGACTGAGGCCGAGGTGGGCCGCCACCGCGGTCGTCCGCCCGCGCCGGCAGAGCTCACGGAAGATGAGCAGCAGGCCCCCGTCGATCCGGCGTATATCGACCTGGTTGGTATCACTCATGCGCCCTATTCAGTAGTCGGGTTTCTTGGCGCTGGCTAGGTCTCCTCCGCCCAGGCGGAGGCCGACGATGGGACCGAGAACCTTTCACCTGAGCGCAGCCTGCGCCTTCGCGCTCGCCGCCCCGGCTTTGGCCGATCCCGCCGCCGCGCCGCCGAAGTACGGTCCCTGCGACGGCGTCTTCGCGCAGGTCTCCGGCGTAAGCGACTATCGCTTCGACGGCCTCAGCGAGAGCAACCGCCATCCGACCTGGCAGGCAACAGGCTACTGCTATTGGTCGAACGGCGCGTTCGTGGGCGCGACCTTCACCGGCGTCGATTTCCTCGACACGCCCCGCACGCACGTCGAGGCCGACTGGTACGTCGGCCGACAGATCCAGCTCGGCGGCGGTTACAGCGCCATGGTCGACGTCTTCTACGCGACCTTCCCTGACAAGCGCGCGCCGGGGCCGAGTTACGACATCCTGGAACCGCAGGCCGAGCTCGACCGCACAGCAGGCCGGCTAACGCTGAAGGGCCAGGTCGGCTGGACGGCGGACGACTCCGGCGCCGGCCCGGCATGGCGTTTCAAGACCTCCGCCGCATATCGGCTGGCGCCCTGGCTCACGCTCAGTGGCGAGGCCGGGCGTTATCAGAAGCGCCGGGCGCCCAGCTACGACCACTGGGACATCGGCGCGACCGCGACGTGGCGGCGCCTCAGCCTCGACGCCCGCTGGGCGGGGACCGACCTCTCGCAAGCGCACTGCTTCTTCACCGACTGGTGCAAGCCGGGTCCGTCGGTGATGCTCAGCTATCGCCTGCTGCCCTAGCCGGCGAGTCGCGCCGCCTCAGGGCGTCGGCGGCTCGGTTTGAACATGCAGGTGCGATCGATCTGGCGCCTGTCAGGTTCGGACGCCGGCGAAGCTGCGCAAGGCGCGCGCTAGCGGATCAGAGCGATCAAACCCAAGTCTCCATCGGTCGCATCGCTAGTGCGTTGTTCCGCAAGCGGATGCAAGGTAGGCGAACGGCAGACCGCACGATTGCCGCAGGGCGGTCGAGACGGCAGTCTTCCAGCAACGTTCCTCGGCCATGCTGCGCGGCAGGGGACGATTCGGTATGCGTGAGCCCGTATGATCATCTACGTAGCCTTCGACTCCAGCACCGCCAACGCGCCGGCCGGATTCTTCACCGCAGTCAACGCGGCGGTGGAGTTCTGGGAGCGGGAGTTGGTCAATCCGATCTCGGTGACCATCGACTTCGGGTGGGGCAAGATCGCCGGGCAGCCGATCGATCCGGGCGCGCTCGCAGAAAGCGAGTCCAACGGGCTGAACTTCAGCTACAGCCAAGTGCGGCAGGCGCTGCTCGGCGCGGCGACATCGCCCGCTGACCTGAGCGCCGTCAACTCGCTGCCGGCCACGGATCCCACCAGCGCCGCTCCGTTCTTCACCACCGACGGCGAAGCGCTCGCGCTGGGCCTGCCGACCGACGGCAGCAACGTGGTCGGATTCGTCGGCATGAACGCGAGCGCGCCGTTCACGTTCGACCCCTTCCATCGCGCCGTGGCCGGCCAGTACGACGCCATCGGGGCGATGGAGCACGAGATTTCCGAGGTGCTTGGACGGATCGCCGGCTCCGGCGTGGTCCAGGGCGGAGTCGCGCAGTTCGATCCCCTCGATCTCTTTCGCTACGGCTCGCCCGGCCAGCTGCAGCTTACCCCGGGTGCGGCCTACTTCTCGGTCGACGGCGGCCGCACGCCCCAACTGTCCTTCAACAACCCTTCCTTCAGCGACGCCGGCGATTGGGCCCCATTGGTGACAGGCGACGCCTTCGGCGAAGGTTCGAAGGGCGTCGCGGGCGTCGTCTCGGCGACCGATCTGCAGGTCATGGATGTGCTCGGCTACACGCTCGCGCCCGATCCGACAGCGCACAACAACTTCAACGCCAACGGCTTGTCCGACTTCCTGATCGAGAACGCATCGGGCGCCGTGGTGGTCGGCCAGGACGTCGCTGGCAGCGCCGCCTATTCGTCCGTGGCGGCGCTGGGCGCGGAGTGGAAGTTCGTCGGCGACGGTGACTTCCTTGGCGCCGGCAGCGACCAGTTCCTGATCGAGAACGGCGCCGGCGCGGTTGTCGACGGGCAGGAAGTCGGCGGCGGCAAGGAGACCTTCACCCAGATCGCCAGCCTGGGGAACGAGTGGAAGTTCGTCGGCGTCGGCGACTTCCTGGGTCACGGCTACGGCGACCAGTTCCTGATCGAGAACAGCTCGGGCGCCGTCGTCGTCGGTGATTCGATCACGGGCGTGGCGACCTACACGCAAGTGGCGAGCCTGGGCGCCGAGTGGAAGTGCGTCGGCGCTGGCGACTTCCTTGGAACCGGCCCGAGCGAGTTTCTCATCGAGAACACGTCGGGCGCCGTGGTGATCGGCCAGGTGACGGGAGGCGCGGCGGTCTACACGCAAGTCGCCGCCCTCGGACCGGAGTGGAAGTTCGTCGGAACCGGCGACTTCCTGAACGATGGCAAGGATCAGTTCCTGATCGAAAATGCGGCCGGCGCCGTCGCGATCGGCGAGGCGCAGGGTGGAGGCACGGCCTTCACGCAGGTGGCGTCACTGGGGTCGGAATGGTCGTTCGTCGGAACCGGCGACTACTTTGGGGAAGGCCACGACTCGTTCCTGATCGAAAACGCCTCCGGCGCCGTGGTCATCGGCGACTACGTCAACGGACACATCCACTTCAGTCAGATCGCGGGCCTCGGAGCGGAGTGGTCGTTCCACTAGGGTCTGTACTCGATAGGCAAAACCAGAAAGTTTCGCTTTATCAACAACATAAGTCTGTCATCCCGGAGAGCCGCGCAGCGGACTCGTCCGGGATCTGCTGTCAAAGCCGGCGAGGAGTAGATCCCGGCTTTCAACGCTCACGCGCTCCGACCGGGCTGACATTCGAAGGTACGGCGTTGATGCCGGATCGACGACCGCCCCGAACTCGGCGCTCTCTCAGATCAGCCCCGCGAGCGGCGACGAGGGGTCGGCGTACATGCGCTTGGCCATGCGTCCGGCGAGGTAGGCCTCGCGGCCGGCGATAACGGCGTGCTTCATCGCCACCGCCATCCGCACCGGATCCTTCGCCTCGGCGATCGCCGTATTCATCAGCACCGCGTCGCAGCCGAGCTCCATCGCGATCGTCGCGTCCGAGGCCGTGCCGACGCCGGCATCCACCAGCACCGGGATCCGCGCCTGCTCGACGATCAGACGGATGTTGACCCGGTTCTGCACCCCGAGCCCCGAGCCGATCGGCGCGCCGGCCGGCATGATCGCCGCCGCCCCCAGGTCTTCGGCCTTCTGGCACATCACAGGGTCGTCGGTGGCGTAGACCATGACCGAGAAGCCGTCCGCGATCAGCATCTTCAGCGCCCGCAGCGTCTCTTCCATGTCCGGATAGAGATGCGCGGTGCGGGTCAGCACCTCGAGCTTGACCAGATCCCAGCCGCCGGCTTCGCGCGCCAGCCTGAGCGTCCGCACGGCCTCCTCGCCCGTGAAGCAGCCGGCCGTGTTGGGCACGAAGGTGAATCGGTCTGGCTTCACGAAGTGGGTCAGCATCGGCTGGCTCGGGTCCGAGAGGTTCACCCGCCGCAGCGCCACGGTGACCATCTCGGCGCCGGCTGCCTCGGCCGCGGCGGCGTTGAGGGCATAGTCCTTGTACTTGCCGGTGCCGACGATGAGGCGCGAGCGGAACGTGCGTCCCGCGACGCTCCAGGCATCCTCTGCGGCGATCTGCGAGCCGTCCATCGGCAGTTCCCTCCTGTTCAGCCCCCGCCCACGAACGCGACGATCTCGATCCGGTCGCCGTCGGCCAGCCGCGTATCCGCGAACATCGAGCGCGGCACGATCTCGAGGTTGCGCTCGACGGCCAGCTTGCGCCGGTCGAGGCCAAGCAAGGCCACGAGCGCCTCGATGGAGATCGCCGCCGCGACTTCGCGCTCCTCGCCGTTCACTGTCAGGCGCACGCCACTGGCTCCACGTCTTTGCGAGCCGACCGGTCGGAGGATGAAAAGAGGGCGATTGGATCCTGAAATCCTTGCCCTTTCCTCTCCCTTCGCCGGCATGACCCGGATCAGGTTCAGCGGGTCACCGCGCGAAAGACACAGCGGTTTCTCAGCCCCTTGCCAGGGCTCCCCGGAGATACGGCCACTCTACGCCGGCGCCGTCGGCGGTCAAGCGAGCCTGCAAGGTGGCGTCGCCGTCTCGCTCGCGTAGTCTGCGACGCCAGGGAGCCGGACATGGACGTCGTCATCGCTCGGATCATCCATGTGCTTGCCGTCGTGCTCTGGATCGGCGGCGTCGGATTTGTGACCACGGTGCTCTTCCCCGCGGTCCGCCGATCGCAGCCTTCGCAGGCGCGTCTGGCCGCTTTTCTGACGTTCGAGAGCTGGTTCGCCTGGCAGGCGCGCATCAGCGTTGCTCTCGCGGGGCTCAGCGGCCTCTACATGACCTGGCGACTCGACGCCTGGCGCCGGTTCGCCTCGCCGACGTTCTGGTGGATGGACGCAATGCTCGGCGTCTGGCTGGCCTTCGCCGCGATGCTCTACGTGTTGGAACCGTTCGTCTTGCGCCGCCGGATGGCGCGCAGCCTGACCGCAAGCGACGCCAGTGGCCAGTTCGACCGCATGGAACGCTTCCACCGGGTCATGCTGGCCCTGAGCCTGATCACGATCCTGGGCGCCGTCGGCGGAAGCCACGGTCTCTCCGGCTGAGCGCAGGGTTGAAGTCATGAAGCTCAAGGTCGTTTCGGGGGCGGCCGCCTTGATTGTCGCGGTTCTCTACCTGGCCAACGCCTCCTGGCTTGCCCATCCGCATGGAACGCTGACGCTCCTGGCCCATCGGGGCGTGCACCAGACCTTCTCGGACACCGGGGTCGACGACGCCACGTGCACCGCCACGCGCATCGATCCGCCCACGCATGCTTTCATCGAGAACACCATCCCCTCGATGCGCCGCGCCTTCGAACTGGGCGCGGACATCGTCGAAATCGACGTGCACCCCACGACCGACGGCGACTTCGCGGTCTTCCATGACTGGACGCTGGACTGCCGCACGAACGGCCACGGCGTCACCCGCGAGCATGCCTTCGCCGACTTGCGGCGGCTCGACGTTGGCTATGGCTACACGGCCGACGGGGGCAAGACCTTCCCGTTGCGCGGCCTTGGCGTCGGCCTGATGCCCGACCTGGCGCAGGTGCTGGCGGCGTTCCCCGACCGTCTCTTCCTGGTGAACATCAAGAGCAACGACCCCCACGAGGGCGAGGCGCTGGCCGCCTACATCGCGGCGCGTGCGCCGACAGCGTCCCGGCGCATCATCGTCTATGGCGGCGAGCGGCCCATCGCGCGGCTCCGAGCGCTGCGGCCCGACATCGAAGCCTGGACGCCGGGCCAGGCGAGGCAATGCCTGATCCGCTACGAGCTTCTGGGATGGTCCGGCTACGTGCCGCGGTCATGCCGTCGCAGCATGGTGTTCGTGCCCGAGGATCGGGCCTGGCTGATCTGGGGGTGGCCGATGAGGTTCCTGGCGCGGATGCAGGCGGTCGGCAGCCAGGCGTACGTCGCCGGGGCGATCACACCCCGCATGGGCCTCGCGGGACTGGACACACCCGTGCAGGCGGCGCGCCTGCCGAAGGGCTGGGTCGGCGGCGTCTCGACCGAGCGGATCGACGTCGTCGGGCCGCTGCTCAGGCCCCGCCGCGCCGCCCAGTCAGACGCGCGCCCCAGGGGCGCCCCAGACGCGATAGTCTCTACGGCCGAAGCTCGAGCACAAGGTTCAACGTCGTGTCGGCGACGCGGCGGACGCGCGTGAAGCCGGCTTCATGGGCGACGTTGGTCAGGCGTTGCGGTCCGGCCGCGGCGCCGAGCGCCAGCCCAACTTCCTGGCTCTGCGAGACCGGCGTGCAGATCATGGTGGAGGCGGAATAGAGCAACCGGCTGAGCGGGTTCGCCAGGTTGTCGCGCAGGTGGTCGGCCGCATTGGGCTCCACCAGCATGAAGGTTCCGTCCGGCGCGAGGCGCGAGCGGATGTGCCGCGCAGCGCCCACCGGGTCGCCCATGTCGTGCAGCGCGTCGAACATGGTGACGAGCGCGTAGTCCTCGCCGCCGAACTCCTTGGCCGCGGCCACCTCGAAGACGACGCGATCGCTGACGCCGGCTTCCTTCGCCGCCTCGCGGGCGCGCTCGACCGACGGCCCGTGATAGTCGAAGCCGGCGAAGCGGGCGTTTGGAAACGCCTTCGCCATGAGGATGGTCGAGGCGCCGTGGCCGCAGCCGACATCGGCGACGCTGGCGCCGGCGTTCAGCTTCGCCTCGACGCCATCCAGCGCCGGGATCCAGGCGCTCACCAGATTGATGTTGTAGCCCGGCCGGAAGAAGCGCTCGGTGCCGCGGAAGAGGCAAGGGCAGCGCTCGTGCCAACCGACGCCGGCGCCGCTCCTGAAGGCTTGGGCGACCTTCGGCTCGTCGAGGAACATCGCCGCGATGACGTCAAACCCGCCGGCCATGAACGCCGGGTTCTCTTCGTCGGCGAACACGACCCGCTGCTCGTCGTTGAGAAGGAACTTGCCGGTCGCGTCGTCGTAGTCGACGTAACCGGACGCGGCTTGCGCCGACAGCCACTCGCGCAGGTTGCGTTCGTTGACGCCGGCCTTGACCGCCAGCTCCGCGGAGGTGGAAGGACCGGCCTCCGCGAGCGCCTTGTAGAGACCGAGGTGGTCGCCCAACACGGCCAGCGACGCGGCCATCGCCGCCCCGATGTCGCCGGCCATCTTGCCCGTGAAGGCTTCGAGCTTGCCTGGATCGACGGCCATGATCGTTCTCCCCGCCCTTGAGCGAACGCGCTCGCTGCAGCCCGATCCTAAGCACCGCGCTCGCGCGATGTCACCGTTGTCGGCGGAGAGCTACACCAGCGTCGAGTCCGGCAGCAGGCCGACCAGAATCAGGAACCGAGACGAGCGGCAAGCCCGTCGCATGAAGGAGCGTGACGCATGGCGATCGTTCGCGAGGCTTATGGGTTTGTCCATGCCGACACGAGCCGGCTGAAGGAGGTCTATGGCGGGCCGACCGGCCAGGTGTTCGTCGAATGCATGCGCATCCGGCCCGACGTCGGCGAGTCGAAGACGGCGCTCCTGTTCAGTCACCCGATCGGGGGCGGGTCGTTCCTCCCGCTCGTGGGCGCGCTCGCCCGAGCCGGCCGCCACGTCATCTACTGCAACCCGCGCTACCGCGGGAACGACGCCGCGCTGATCCTCGAGAAGTGCGTGCTCGACCTCGGCGCCTGCGTCGCGGACCTCAAGCAGCGGTTCGGCTACGAGAAGGTGGTGCTCGGCGGCTGGTCGGGCGGCGGCTCGCTGTCGCTGTTCTACCAGGACCAGGCCGAGCACCCGACCATCACCACGACTCCGGCGGGCGACGAGGTCGACCTCGTCGGCGCAGCGCTGCAGCCGGCGGACGCGATCCTGTTGCTCGCGGCCCACATCAGCCGCTCGGTAACGATGACCGAGTGGATGGATGCCTCGATCCTCGACGAATCCCGCCCGTTCGAGCGCGATCCGGCGCTCAACATCTACGACCCCGCCTGCCCGGCCAGGCCGCCCTACTCCGAGGATTTCGTCCGCGGCTTCCGGGCGGCGCAGATCGCCCGCAATCGCCGCATCACCGCCTGGGCCAAGGCGCAGCTGGCCGAGCTCAGGGCCGCCGGCGATCCTGACGCTGAGCGTTGCTTCGTCGTCCAGGGCACGATGTGCGACGTGCGCTGGACCGATCCCACCCAGGACCCGTCCGACCGGCGGCCTTACACCTGCTACCTCGGCGATCCGAGGATCGTGAACGACGGTCCGGTCGGCCTCGGCCGCTTCACCACCCTGCGCTCATGGCTCTCGCAGTGGAGTTACGATGAAAGCCGCGCCAACGGCCTGGTCAACGCCAGCCGGATCTCGTGCCCGGTGCTGGTGGTCAACAACACGGCCGACCTTGCCTGCACGCCGAGCCATGCGCAGCGACTCTTCGACGCGGTCGCCTCGAAGGACAAGGCCATCGTCCAGATCCAGGGCGCCGACCACTACTACGCCGAGCGCCGCGACCTGCTGCCAACGGCCGCAGCCGAAGTCGGCGGTTGGCTGGACGTCCGGCGGTTCTGAAGCCCCGTCGGGGCTCAGCGCTTCATGTGGAGGCGCTTGAGCGCCGCGTCGGCGTCCTCGTCCGCGTCCGCAGCAGCCTTCTTCGCCGCGTTCGCCGTGGCCTGCGCTGCATCGGCGTCCTTGTCCGCGTCGTCCGCCGCCAGCTTCGCGGCGGTGGCGGCGGACTGCGCCGTGTTCGCGCTGGCTTGCGCTGCGCCCGCGGCGGACTGCGCGGCGTCGGCCGTGCTCTGAGCGTGCTGAGCCGCAGCCACGGCTGCGTCTGCCGTGGATTGCGCATGCTGAATGGCGGCCTGCTCGGTCGCCTCGTCGGTCTCGCAGCCAGCCATCGCGACGAGCGCGCCGCCCATCGCCACAGCCAAGCCAATCCGGCTCACGGCTCTAAGCATGAAAGCACCTCCTCTGGTCCAAGACCCCGCGCAGGCGTGGACCGTCCGAGGCTCGCGCGCATTGATGCCGATCAAGTCGACCGCGGGTCGCAACGCGGCCGAATCTTGTGAGCGGGACTGAGCGCGGCTAAAAGCGCCCACTTTCGCGGGGGTGACGGCCAGCGATGGCGAAACCGATCTATGTGCTGAGCGGCCCCAACCTCAATCTTCTGGGCGAGCGCGAGCCGGACATCTACGGCAAGGCCACGCTGGACGACGTGCGCGGGCTCTGCGAGGCGCGCGCCGCGCAGTTCGGCCGTCAGGTGGTGTTCCGCCAATCGAATCACGAGGGCCAGCTGGTCGACTGGATCCAGGAAGCGCGGACGCAAGCCGCCGGCCTCGTGCTGAACGCCGCCGGCTACGGTCACACGTCGGTCGCGGTGCACGACGCGCTGAAGACGCTGAAGATTCCGGTGGTCGACTGCCACCTTTCCAACCCGGCCGCCCGCGAGAGCTTCCGACATCACTCCTACATCGCGCCGGTGGCTGCCGGCGTGGTTTCGGGGTTCGGCGCGAAGAGCTATGAACTGGCGGTCGAGGCCGTCTGCGGCCTCGCGTCCGACTGAGCTCCGGCCCCGTAAGTCTGGCGCAACAACCGAGGTATCGACCAAACATGCCCGATCCCAAGGCTCCGGCCGATCCGATCGATGCGCGCCTGGTGCGCCGCCTGGCCGGAATCCTGAACGACACGGGGCTGACCGAGATCGAGGTCGAGCGCGGTGACCTGCGCATCAAGGTCGCGCGCAGCGTCTCCGGCGCGGTCGCCGCACCGGCCGCCGTCTATGTCCCGACGCCCCCGGCCGCGCAGGCGGCTGCCGCCGCGCCGTCCGCCGCCTCGGGCGAGGCGGCGCTCGACGGCGAGATCGTCAAGTCGCCGATGGTGGGCACGGTCTACCTGCAGCCCGAGCCCGGCGCTGCGCCGTTCGTGAAAGTGGGCGACCTCATTTCCGAGGGCCAGACACTGCTCATCGTCGAGGCCATGAAGACGATGAACCCGATCCCGGCCCCCAGGGCCGGTCGGGTGCTCGAGTTGCTGGTCGGCGACGGCCAGCCGGTGGAATTCGGCGAGCCGCTGGCCGTCATCGGATAGCCGCGCGTCATGTTCGACAAGATTCTCATCGCCAACCGGGGCGAGATCGCGCTCCGGGTGCACCGCGCCTGCAAGGAGATGGGCATCGCGACTGTCGCCGTGCACTCCGAGGCGGACGCCGGGGCGATGCACGTGCGGCTGGCCGACGAGAGCGTCTGCATCGGCCCGGCGTCGGTGGCCAAGAGCTATCTCAACATTCCGTCCATCATCGCCGCCTGCGAGATCACCGGCGCGCAGGCGGTCCATCCCGGCTATGGCTTCCTTTCCGAGAACGCCCGCTTCGCCGAGATCGTCGAGGCTCACGGATATACCTTCATCGGCCCCAAGCCCGACCACATCCGCATGATGGGCGACAAGATCGCCGCCAAGGTCGCCGTTAAGACCGCCGGAATTCCGGTCGTGCCAGGCTCGGATGGCGCAGTGACATCGGAGGCCGAGGCGGTCGCGGCCGCGGAGGCGATAGGCTTTCCGGTGCTGATCAAGGCGGCGGCCGGCGGCGGGGGGCGCGGCATGAAGGTGGCCCGCACCCGCGCTGAACTCGGCGAGGCGCTCGCCACCGCCCGGGCCGAGGCCAGGGCCGCGTTCGGCGACGATTCGGTCTACCTCGAGCGCTATCTCGCGACCCCGCGTCACATCGAAGTGCAGGTGATCGCCGACGCGTTCGGCGCCGTCTGCCACCTCGGCGAGCGCGACTGCTCGCTACAGCGCCGCCACCAGAAGCTGATGGAGGAAGCCCCCTCCCCGGCCATCGACGCCGCCGCCCGCGCCCGGATCGGCGACACTGTCGCCAAGGCGATCGCCAAGCTCGGCTACCTCGGCGTCGGCACGATCGAGTTCCTCTACGAGAACGGCGAGTTCTTCTTCATCGAGATGAACACCCGCCTCCAGGTCGAGCACCCGGTCACCGAGGCGATCACCGACATCGACCTCGTGCGCGAACAGATCCGCATCGCCGCCGGCCTGCCGCTCTCGTTCACGCAAGCAGAGGTGCAGTTCGAGGGCCACGCGATCGAGTGTCGGATCAACGCCGAGAACCCGCGCACCTTCGCGCCGTCCCCGGGGCTGATAACCGACTTCCACGCGCCAGGCGGCCTGGGCGTGCGGCTCGATTCGGCGATCTACGCCGGCTACTCGATCTCGCCCTACTACGACAGCCTCGCCGGCAAGCTGATCGTCCACGGCCGCGACCGCACCGAGTGCATCGCGCGGCTGAAGCGGTGCCTCGGCGAGATGGTGGTCGGCGGCGTCGAGACCACGATCCCGCTGTTCCAGGACCTGATGGCCGAGCCGGACATCCTCGAAGGCCGCTACCACATCCATTGGCTCGAGGAATGGCTCCGCAGCGTGCGTTGAGCCCTCTCCCACCGAGAGAAGACGCCGGAAGCGACCGCGAGGCGGAAGGGGCGGCCACGAACGAGCCGGCGTTCACGACCGGACAGGCGCTCCAGGCAGACGGCGGCTCGACCACCTGAGCGCGGCGCGCGCAGTCAGGAAGAGGCCGAGGCCGAGGCTGGCGGCGAGGAGGATCACCCCGCCCACGGCGATCTTGGCGATCGCCGGCGCGCCCCAGGCCAGGCGGAAGGGAACCGGGTCGGGCGCGTAGAGCGAGGCGTCGACGACGCGGTCGGCCATGAAACGGGTCAGCAGGCGGTCCAGCGCGGGCTGCTGACGCTCTGCCCAGTCGTCATGCCCGAAGGCCTTCAGCTCGACCAGGCGGCCATTTGGCAGCATCGGCAGCAGCTCGTCGCGGCCGAAGACCAGCGGCGTGGCGATGTCCAGTTCGCCGTTCACCAGCAGTGTCGGCGTTTCGTCCCGCGCCGGGGCGTTGAAGGCGGCCGGCGCGGCGCGAACCGGCCATCCGGAGCAGGCGCCCGCCAGGAGCAGATCCATCGGCGAGCCGATCGTCCCAGCGGAAGGACGGCGCGCGGCCACGAAGTTCGAGCCGGGCGCGCAATCGCCGTAGGTTGCCGCGTCGACCCCGCCCTTAGCCATCATGTCGCCCCAGACCGTCGCGCGCGGCAGGATCAGGTCATAGGCCTGGGCGATCAGGAACAGGCCGCTGTCGTCGCCATGCTCGGCGGCCTGCACGGCGTCGAACAGATAGACCGCCGTCGAGCGATTGGTCAGCATGAAGAAGCCGGCCACCTGCAGCTTGTCGCGGCGGATCGGCAGCCCGAGCCAGGCGTGGTCGGGGCGGCTCAACTGGCGCCGCACCGCGTTGGCGAGGTCAGGGGTGCGGGCCCGGCAGCGGGCGTCGGCCGCGCAGAGCGCGCCGTACCGGTCCAGCACCGCGTCGGTGACCGGTGGGAACCAGCGGAAGTGGCCGGGCGGGTTGACGCCGAACATCGCCGATCGGGCGATCGCGTCCGGATGCAGCCGAGCGTAGTCCTGGGCGACCCGCGTGCCATAGCTGCGCGACAGCAGATCGACGCGCTGGGCGCCGATCGCGCGGCGCGCGTCCTCGAGGTCCTCGACGACGTCGAAGATGGTGTAGCGGCTCACGTCGATCCCGCCGGCCGCCAGTCGCGCGGCGCAGGCGTGCGCCGCGACGGCCATGCCCGCGCGGCCCCGATCTGACAGCGGCGCAGGCACGGTGATCGCCCGCTCGACCTCGGGACATTTCAGGGGCTCGGCGTCATCGACGCCGCGGTAGCCGACCAGGATGACGTCGTGCGCCGCCAGAAGCGCTGGAGTCTTGAGTTTGAAGCCGAGGTTGCTGCCGCCGGGCCCGCCGTTGAGGTTGAACACCGGCTCGCCGCGCGGCGGCGGCCCGCCGGACCCGCGCAGCCGCACGATCGGAAGGGCCAGCCGTCGGCCCCGGGGCTGCGCCCGGTCCTCGGCCACCACCAGGACGCCACAGGCCGCCGGCGCGGGGTAGCGGTCCGCGACCGACCTGGGGCATGGCGTGAAGCCGGAAAACCCGCCGGCCGGCGCATTCGGTCCCGGCGGCGCCGGACGGGGGGCGTTCGAGCAGGCGGCGAGGCCGGCGAGCGCCAGCGCGAGCGCTAGAGACAGCTGCCAGGCCCCCGAAAACCAGATCCGCACTGCGCCCGCCTCCGCCGGAATGCCGCACCGGAGCTGACGATCCGACCCACCCGGGGTCAAATGACTTCGCAGAAAGGTTCAGCCCGTATGAAGGTCTTGCGGGCGAAGGCGTGGCTGAGCCCCCTCCCCTCGGCCGTCGCGCCGCACTACCTTCACCGCCGGGGCGGAGGTCGGGTTGGAGCGGTTTTCGATCGACGATCTCATCGACTGCTACCGGCGAGGCGTCTTCCCGATGGCCGACGCCCGGCACGACCGGCGCGTCTTCCTGGTCGATCCGGCCCGGCGCGGCGTGATCCCGCTGGAGACCTTCCACGTCTCGCGGCGCCTCGCCCGCACGATCCGCTCCGACCGGTTCGAGATTCGCGTCGACGCCGCATTCGCCGAGGTCGTCACCGCCTGCGCGGCGCCGAGGCCGGGCCGAATGGAGACCTGGATCAACGAGCCGATCCAGGCGATGTGCGATGCGCTCTTCGCCCGCGGCGTCGCCCACAGCGTCGAGGCCTGGCGCGACGGGCGGATGGTCGGCGGGCTCTACGGCCTCGTGCTCGGCGGCGCCTTCTTCGGCGAGAGCATGTTCTCGACCGAGCGCGACGCCAGCAAGGTGGCGCTGGCGCATCTCGTGGCGCGGCTCCGAGCCGGCGGCTTCCGACTGCTGGACACCCAGTTCATCACAGAGCACCTCGCGACGTTCGGCGCCGAGGAGATCTCCCGTGCGGACTATGCGGTTCGACTCGCCGCGGCGCTCGCGGTCGACGCCGACTTCGGCGCCTACGACGGTTTCGGGGGCGCGGCAGGGGCTGGCCCCGGCGAGGCCGCCATGCAGCTGATCAGCCAGGCGTCGTAGATCGGGTGCTGGAAGGGGTTCAGCGCCGGCGAGTTGGAGAACATCCACCCCTTGAACACCTGCCGGGGCGGCGCGGCCGCGTAGCCCTCGGCTGGCGCCGGCGCGAGGTCGATCACGACGTAGGCCGACGACTGCGGCGAGGCGCCGCCGAGATTGGTGCTCTCGCAAGCCTTCACGACGAAGACGAGGTTCTTGTAGCGCACCGGCTGGCCGACCGGGACGGCGAAGCGCATCGTCTCGGCGGTCACCTTGTCGAGCGCCTGCATCACCGCAGCAGGGCTGCGCACGGGCTTCGGCGCAGCGAGCGGCGGCGGCGGCGGGCTAGGCGCGGCGGAACGACGAAGCGAATTTGTCGGCGCCTTCGTCTCCTCGCCGCTGGTCGCCTCCGACGCGCTGTTGCTGGGCGTCTCCTCCGGCGGGTGGATGATCGGCACGCCCGGCGGCGCCTGATCCGCCGCGCCTGAGGCGCCGCCGCCAGCGGGCACGCCCGACTGGTTGGTCGGCTGAGCCAGCGAGCTCAGGCCCGCCGCGATGGCAATCCCCACGCCCGCGAAGAGCGCGGCCAGGACCTTGGACCTCACTCCGGCCTCCAGGCCTCATAGTCGCCGGTCGCCTTGGCGCGCTCGCCGCCGCGCGAGATCGCGCCTTTCGGCCGCCAGGCCCAGACGGTGCCGGTGAGGTTCGGCATGTGGTCGAGCTCCCAGAGCCTGCGCTTCAGCGGCGCCTTCGTCGGCGGCTCGTCGAACGTGTAGTGCAGCCAGCCGTGCCACTCGGCCGGCACCTTGGAGGCCTCGGCGTAGCCGCGGTAGATCACCCATCGGCGCTTGCGCCCGTCGTAGCTGTCGCGGGCGTCTCGCGCCTCGTAGTAGCGGTTGCCGTAGTCGTCCTCGCCGATGAAGACGCCGCGCCGGGCGACCGTGAATCGGATGCCGATGGTGGCCGAGTTCCACCAGGTGAAGATCGATTTCAGCACGGGGATCGGACGGCTCCGCGGGTCCTTGACGACGCGGACTTATAGGTTGGGCGCCGGCCAGCGTCCAGCGAGCGGCCGCACGTGCGGCGTTGTGAGCGATACGCCAGATGTTGGGGATAGTCTTCGCTGCGACCGCAACATCTATTGTGATCGACTCACGACGCAGCCTAGCCTCCCCCAAGCTGCTCATCGGCCTGCCGGGTGTTCCATGCGCATCGTCCGCCGCTTTTCCGCGACCGCCCTGCCCTTCGCGCCGGAGGTCCGGTGGGTGGAGCGGGCGAGCGAGCTGGCGGAGGTGGCGGCGCCCCCGGCCTGGACCACGGCCCGCGTGGAAGCCTGGCTCGACTGGGCTGACGCCCTGCCCAGCGACGTTCCAGCCGACTCGCCGGCCTTGCTCGATCTGGGGGACGCCGACCTGCTGCTGGCCGGCGGCCCTGACCGGCACGCCCGCCGGCTCGCCGCCTGGGGGCTGGCGCTGGGCGTGTTCGACGACGCGGCCGAAGCGCTGACGTTCCGCGATGAGCTCTTCGCAGCGCAGGCGCTGGGCGTGATCGCAAGCGGCGCGCAGGTTCCGTTTGGCGCGCGGGTCAACCCTCTGGCGTCGGACCCGGCCGTCGCGCCGGCGCCCACCCTGCCGCTGATCGACGGCAAGGCGTTCGGCCCGGCCGCGTTGCGCCTGCGCGCCGCGCGCGGCCTGGCGGCGGACCTGCCGGAGGCCGCATCGCTCAGGCTCGCCGCCGTCGCCGACGCGGTGCGCCGGTGCGAGGGCGACGCCGAGACGTGCGCGAGCCTGGAGGCGAACCAGGCGCTGGCCCGGGCCGCTTGGGCCGCGCGCGAGGCCGGTCTCGCCGACGCCGCGATCGCGGACGCGATCGCCCTCGGCCGCGTTGGCCGCGCGGTCGAGACTCCGGGCCGGGTGCCGCCGCTGCGCGCGCTCGTGGCCGTCGCCGATCCCGTCCAGCTCGCAGGCGGCCAGGAGACCGCCGCCGCCGCGGCGAGCCTCGCGTGGGAGACGTCGTCGCTGACGCTCGCCTTCGCCGAGGACGACGCGCGCCGGCTCGACCTGCTGGCCCTGGCCCCGCGCGCCGTCGTGAACGCCCTGGCGTTCGACGGCGAGGCGTTCGACGCCGAAGGCCTCGCCGCGGCGGTCGCGCTCGCGCTCGTCGCCGTCGACATCGAGGGTCGCGTCGGATTTCTCACCGACCCCGCCGCAGCCTATCGCCGGGCCGAGGCGCGGCCGGTGGCGGTCGGCCTGGCGGGTGTCGCCGAGCTCAACGTCTCGCGCGGGGTCGCCTACGACAGCGATGCGGCCCGCGACTTTGCGGCCGAGTTGCATCGGGCCGCGGTCGCGGCCGTCGGGACCGCCGGGACGGCGCTCGGCGGCGAGCGCTGCCTTGGCCTTTGCGCGTTCGAGGATCCCGAGCTCACGCTACGGCTGGGCGGCCTGACGCTGGGCGCCGCGCCCTGGGCCGGCCCTGCGACCGTGGCCGAGGCCGCCGACGGCGTCGTCTTCCGTACTTTGGCCGAGCCGGCCCTCGTCGCCGCGGGGCGCACTGGCGTCGCGCTCGACGCGCTGCGCACCGCCGTCCTGGGCCACGGCGCGCTCGCCGGGGCGCCCGGCGTCAACCACGAGACGCTCGCCGCCAGGGGCTTCACCAGCCTCGAGATCGGCGCAGCCGAGGCGGCGCTCGCCACCGCGCCGTCGCTGCGCGCCGCCTTCGCCCCTGCGGTCGTCGGCGCGGGCTTCCTGGTCGACGTGCTCGGCGCGGGCGACGCGGCGCTGGACGAACCCGCGTTCGACACGCTTGCTCTCGCCGGCTTCTCTGACGACGACGTCGCCGCGGCTGAGGCGTTCGCGCTTGGCCGTGTCTCGCCAGCGGCCTGCGAGCTGCCGGCCGAGCTGCAGGCGACCCTGCTGTCCGCCGCGGAGATCGGCCTCACGGCCAGGCTGGCGATGATCTGGGCCGTCGAGGCGGCGACCAGCGCGCCCGCGACCGCGATCATCGAGCTGCCATTCGACGCCACGCCCGACGACGCCCTCGCCCGGCTTGCCGAGGCCGCGACGGCCGGCGTGCGCGCCGCCCGCATCGTCCGGGCCGCAGCGCCGGCCAGGTTCGCACTGCCCATCGTCCCGCCGCGGCCGAAAGTCGAACCCGCGCCGGAGCCGGCCGAGCGCATCGTCGAACGGTTCATCGAGGTTGAGCGCACGCGCCGCAAGCTGCCGGACCGGCGCAAGGGCTACATCCAGAAGGCCTCCGTGGGCGGACACAAGGTCTATCTGCATACGGGTGAATATGAGGACGGAGAGCTCGGCGAGATCTTTCTCGACATGCACAAGGAAGGCGCGGCCTTCCGCTCGCTGATGAACAACTTTGCAATCGCCGTCTCGATCGGGCTGCAGTACGGCGTGCCGCTGGAGGAGTTCGTCGACGCCTTCGTCTTCACGCGCTTCGAGCCGGCAGGCGAGGTAGAGGGTAACGAGGCGATCCGCTCGGCGACTTCGATCCTCGACTACGTGTTCCGCGAACTCGGAGTCAGCTACCTCGGCCGCGACGATCTCGCGAGCGTCGATCCGCAGGCGCTGAACGCCGACGGCCTGGGGCGCGGAAAGGCCGACGAGGTCGACCCGCAGGCGGTGGCGCGCTTCATCTCCAGGGGTTTCTCGCGCGGCCAGGCGCCGCCGGACAACCTGGTGTTCCTGCCGGTCGGCAAGCCGCCGCTGGGCCGCGGCGCGGACGTCTGCCCGGCCTGCGGCGACCTCGCGCTCGTCCGCAAAGGCCAGTCGCTGATCTGCCAGACCTGCGGCGAGCGCGCGCCCCAGGCGGGCTGATCGACCCTTGCTAGGCCGCCGCAGCGGGGCCACGCTGCCCTCAGAGCAGAGGGACGGCGTTGCTCAGGGACGGGAAGATCTTCGGCTGGCTGATCGCCGCGCCTTGCGCGGCGTTGGTCTCCCTGGAGCTGATCGGTAACGACGCCTGGCGCGTCGCGGCGACGCCGCCGCTCGACGTCGTTCTGATCGTCGGCCTCGTAGGCGCGATCTGGCATGCGATGCGGCCCAGGACCCGCGCGGAGCGGGCCGCATCGACGCGCGCCGCGAGAGAGGCGCTGATTCGCAGTTCCGAGGGCCGCAGGATGGCCGCCGAGGCGGGGCTCTCCGACGAGGATCTGGCCGACGACGCGGGCGAAGACCCGCCGCTGATCGCCGCCCATCCTGAGCGCCCCGACATCGTTCAGCTGCTCCTGAGGGGCCTGGCGACCGCGGCGGGCACGCTTTTCGCCTTCATTCTCCTCAACGGCCTCGGCCTGGCGCTGGCGCGCTGGGCCCGCGACCGCTGGGAGTGGACCCTACCGGCCGCGCTGGTGATCGCCCTCCTCCTCTTTCTCGCCATCCGCATGATGCTGCGCGAGGCCAAGGCGGCCGAGAAGCAGAGCGAATAGAAGCCCGTCTGGTCTTGCAAGGTCGGCGCGCGCCGCAGGCGGCGTCTTTCAACGCAAAGACGCGGAGGCCCTCCCAGTCTGAGCGTGCGCATCGCCTCCGCGTCTTAGCGCCTGCCCTGCGTCTCCGCGTTGAGACTTCCTCGCGCCTGCGGCGGGCTGGCCGGTTCCTGGCCCCGGCCTTGCCTTGGAAGTGTCGAATCCGGCTCCACCTGTGAGACTCGTGCCGAAATGAAACCGCTCACCCTCGTCGCCGCGGCCGCCGTCGCCATCGCCAGCTTCGTTGTCGCGTGCCGGCCGGCGTTCGCGCAGAATGCGGCGCAGATCGAGCGCGCCCGGAGCGGGGCCAGCTGCCCACACTGCAATCTCTTCCAGGCTGACTTCTCGAACCTCGAGCTGAAGGGCCGCAACTTCGCCGGCGCGCGCCTGCGGCAGGCCGACATGTCGGCGGCGGTGATGAACCGGACCACGATGGCCGGCGCGGACCTGCGCGACGTCAACGCCTTCGGCGCGGTGTTTACCGGCGCGAGCTTCGCCGGCGCCAACCTGACCAACGCCAGCTTCGTCGGGACTTACCTTCAGGGCGCCAACTTCCGCGGCGCCAACCTGGCCGGCGTCAACTTCTCCGGCGCCGAGATGGGCCGGGCGACCGGCCTCACCCAGGCCCAACTCAACGAAGCCTGCGGCGACGAGTCGACGCAGCTGCCGCCGGGTCTTCGCCTGCGAAGCTGCGGCTAAGCTACGCCATTACTGCGAATTAAGTAGCAAGCTGGGGCTCAGTCGTTGAAAACAACGGGCGGCGCGTTTCCCGTTTTCTGTCCCCCGCGCCTCGAGGACCTGCCGCCTTTGCCACGCTCCCCGACCGCGTTCCTGTCCCGCATCGCCTCGGCTCTCTGCCTGGCCAGCTTCGGAGCGACGTTCGTCGCCACTCAGGCCTGGGCGCTCGACGGCGGCGACGACACGGCCCGGCTGCTCTCGTTCGGCGGCGTCTGCCTCAACTGCGAGCTCTCCGGCCGCAAACTGCCCGACGCGAAATTCATGGGCGCCAACTTTTCCGGCGCCTCGATGGTGGGCTCCGACCTGCACGGCGCCTACTTCTTCGGGTCCGACTTCGCCGGGACCGATTTCTCCCACGCCGACCTGCACGGGTCGGTGCTGTTCGGGTCCGACTTCGCCAACAGCAACTTCACCGACGCCAACCTCTCGGGCGTGCGCGGCCACGGCTCGGCGTTCTGCAGCGCCAACCTGACGGGCGCCAACTTCGAGGGGGCGAACCTGATCGGCGCGAACTTCGTCAAGGTGAACGCCCGCGACGGCCAGTTCGCCTCGGCGGTGTTCTTCGGCGCCAGCCTCAGCCAAGGCCATTTCGAGCGCGCCTCGTTCAGGGGCGCGAACCTCGTCGGGGCCGACCTCAACGGCTCGATCTTCACGGGCGCCGACTTCACCGGCGCCAACTTCGCGCACACAGACCTAGCCGGCGCCGACCTCGCCGGCGCCCGCGGCTTGACCCAGGCTCAGATCGACATGGCCTGCAGCACGTCGACGACGCGGCTGCCCTCGGGCCTCACGCCCAAGAGCTGCAAGCTAGGCATGGGCGTCATCATGCTTCACGCCACCGCGCCGATCCACGGCCCGCCACCGCCGCACTACATCGTCGAGATGGGCGGGTTCTAGCTTTCAGAGACAGCGAAGCCGCCAGCGGGTTCGCTGGCGGCCATCGCGTTTAGGCTGGGAATGAACCGCCGCTAGCGGCAGACCTGCACCTGCTCGTAGTGGACATAGCCATAGGGGCCGCGGACCGGCTCGCTCTGCCACCAGCACCGCGTCTCGTACGGCTGATAGCCGTAGTCGTAGTCGTGGTTGCTGGCGATGGCCGCGCCGAGCACCAGGCCGAAGAGGCCGGCCGCCAGGGCAGCGCCGCCGCGGCCGCCATCGCGGTCGAAGTGGTCGCGATCGAAGCCGCGGCCGCCACGGAAGCCGTCGCCGCGGGTCTGAACGTAGTCGTGGCCGCGGCCGCCGAACGGGGCCGCCGATGCGGCGATGGGAGCGCCGGCGACAGCGAGGCACGCCGCGCCGATGAGAAACTTTTTCATGGAACTGTCTCCTTTCATGGGGAGGAGACTTAAGGCGCCGCCTCTGAACCGAACCGGAGCGGCGTCGTCAGCGGATGTTCATCCGCCCCCTATCGGAACTCCAGCCCCTCGAACGCGCCCGACGAGCGCCATTCGTCGATGTACTTGAAGTAGGCCGTAGGCCCGGCTGGGTAGCCGACCGCAAGCCGCGCCGCAGGGCCGGGGTCCTGGCCCTCGTTGTTGTAGTAGCCCGGCGTGCAGTCCGACATGCCGATCATGCGGCCAAAGCCCGTGAGCAGCAGCGCCACCCAGGCGTCTTCGGCTTCCTTCGTCACCTCGATCTCCTTCGCGCCGGTCTCCTGCGCATGGCGGATCGTCATCGCGATGGTGCGGCCCGACTCGGTGAGGTTGTGCGGCACGTTCGAGATCAGGTTCGCGCCCTGCGTCGGTTGCACAAAGAAGAGGTTCGGAAAGCCGTGCACGTGGATGCCGTGCTTGCTCTTCATCCCCTCCGCCCACTTCTGCGAGAGCTTCAGGCCATCCCTGCCGGTGACCTCGAATCCGGCCCGCCGCTTGTACTCGGTGCCGACCTCGAAGCCCGAGGCGTAGATGATGCAGTCGACCTCGTACTCGCGGCCGGCCACGACGACGCCTTTTTCGGTGATCCGCTCGACACCCTTGCCGTCGGTGTCGATCAGGTGCGCGCCCGGCTCGTTGAACGCCTGCAGGTATTCGTCGTGGAAGCACGGCCGCTTACAGAGCTGGCGATACCAGGCTTTCAGGTGCTGCGCGGTCGGCTTGTCCCTGACAATCGAGTCCACGCGGGCGCGGATCTCTTCCATCTTCTCGAAGTCTGAGTCCTCCCAGGCGGCCCACATGTTCTGCGGGCTGCGCTCTTCGGGTGGCAGGGTCATGATCCGGCTGCGGATGCGGCGCGAAAGGTCGGTCCACCCGTCCTGCACCAGGTCTTCATCGGCCGTTCCGCCGGCCTGGTTGGCGGTGAAGTTCTCGAGCCAGCGCTGTTGCCAGCCGGGCGTCGCGATCCCGGAGAACCAGACCGGATCGATCGGCTGGTTCGCGCGCACGTCGACCGACGAGGGCGTACGCTGGAACACGTAGAGCGCCTTGCAGGCTTTCGCGAGGTGCGGCACGGCCTGCACGGCTGTCGCCCCGGTGCCGATGATGGCGACGCGCTTGTCGGCCAGCTTCGCCAGTGGCGCGCCGTTCGGATCGCCGCCGGTGTAGTCGTAGTCCCAACGGCTGGTGTGAAACGAGTGGCCCTTGAAGCTTTCGATCCCCGGAATGCCCGGCAGCTTCGGCACGTGCAGCGGGCCGGTGCCGAGTCCGATGTAGTCGGCGGTGAATTCGTCGCCGCGGTTGGTGCGGACGATCCAGCGTGAGCGGTCCGCATCCCACGCGAGGTCGGTCACCTCGGTGTGGAAGAGCGCGTTGTCGTAGAGCCCGAACTGGCGGCCGATGCGCTGGCACTGTTCCAGGATCTCGGGCGCGTGGGCGTACTTCTCGGTCGGCTGGTGCCCCGTCTCCTCCAGCAGCGGCATGTAGATCATCGAGGCGGTGTCGCATTGCGCGCCCGGATAGCGGTTCCAGTACCAGGTGCCGCCGAAGTCGCCGCCCTTCTCGACGATCCGCACGTCGGTGACGCCAGCCTCGACCAGCCGCGCGCCGGTGACGAGCCCGGCGAACCCGCCGCCGACGAAGGCGAAGGTCACATGGTCGGTCTTGGGCGCCCGCTCGGCGACCGGCGTGTAGGGGTCGTCGAGGTAGTGCGACAGCTGGCCCTTCAGCTGCAGGTACTGTGCGTTGCCGTCGGGGCGCAGGCGCTTGTCGCGCTCGGCGCGGTACTTCGCCAGCAGCGCCTCCTTGTCGTAAGCCGGCTTGGTCTTGTCGGCGGGCGGGGGCGCGTCGGTGATCGTCATCGGGTCTCCGGCAGAAGCTTCTAGGCGAACGCGGCTCGCCGGCGCTTCCGGCGCGCCGAGTCGCGGGCTTTCAAACAG
>DATKMZ010000186.1:0-7800 GCA_035541575.1 Caulobacteraceae bacterium
CGTGGCCAAGGCGCGCGGCCAGGAGGCGGCGTTCGCCGAGTTGGAGCTGGAGCTCAAGGCCGGCCCGCAGTGGGGCCTCTTCGCGTTGGCCCGGCGCCTCGCGGCGAGCGCCAACCTCACGCTCTCGTTCACCACCAAGGCGGAACGCGGCCATGCGCTGGCCCACCCGCCGCGCTCGTGGGCGCGCAAGTTCGAGGCGCCGCGGCTCGCCGCGGACATGAGCTCGGCCGAGGCGTTCCAGGCGGTGGCGCGCGCCTGCCTGGTGCAGATCGCCGGCAACGCCGAGCGGCTGCGCTACCGGGCGAGCCCCGAGGTGATCCACCAGCTGCGCGTGGGCCTCCGCCGCCTGCGCAGCCTGATCACCAGCTTCAAGGCGGTGGTGACCGACGCGCGGCTGCCGGCGATCAAGGCCGAGCTGAGGTGGCTGACCGGCGAGCTCGACGCGGCGCGCAACCTCGACGTGCTGCTGCACGGCGACTACCGCATCGCCGTACACGAAAAACAGGATGCGATCGGCCTGAAGGGCCTGGGCTCACGCCTGCGCGGCGCGCGGCGCATGGCCTATGTCCGCGCCGCGGCCGCCGTCGAGAGCGAACGGTTCCGGCGCCTGCTGCTCGACACCGTGATCTGGATCGAGACCGGGCCTTGGACAGCCTCGCCGGAGCTCGCCCCCGTTCGCGAAGGACCGATCCGCCGGTTCGCGGCGAAGGAACTGGACAAGCGCACACGCAAGATCTCGCGCCGCGGCCGTAGGCTGCGCACGCTCGACAACGCGGCGCGGCACAAGCTCAGGATCGAGTCCAAGAAGCTCCGCTACGCCGCCGACGCCTTCGCCTGCCTGTTCGACCACCCGAAACGCGCCCGGGCGTTCACCGGAGCGCTGAGAGAAGTGCAGGACACGCTGGGCGAGCTCAACGACATCGTTGTCGGCGAGCGCCTGGCGCACGAGGCGGCGGCGCTCCCCGGCCGGGCCGAGACCGACAGCGCCTTCGTCGCCGGCCGCATCACCGGCGCCCAGGAGGCCCGCATCGCCCCGCTCACCGACCGCGCCGAAGCTGCGCTGAAGGCTTTCGCGGCGACCAAGCCGTTCTGGTGATCTTCTTCCGGCCACGCCGGGCGGAGCCGAAGGCGAGGACCCAGGGGGCTCCGACGCAATCTGGCGCGCCTTGAGGCCGGCCCTGGATCGCCGTTGCGTGCGAGGTCCAGCGCGAAAGCATATAACGCTTCCTTTATATCCCCATTGCCGCATCTCGTGTCGGTCGCTATAGAGCCACGCCGGAACAAGGAGCCGACAGACCGTGGCCGACTACATCATCAAGGATCCGTCCCTCGCCGACTGGGGCCGCAAGGAGATCGAGATCGCCGAGACCGAGATGCCGGGCCTGATGGCCGTGCGCGCCGAGTTCGGCAAGGACCAGCCGCTGAAGGGCGCCCGGATCGCGGGCTCCTTGCACATGACGATCCAGACCGCCGTGCTGATCGAGACGCTGCAGGCGCTGGGCGCCGACGTGCGCTGGGCCTCGTGCAACATCTTCTCGACCCAGGACCACGCCGCGGCCGCGATCGCCGTGAAAGGCACGCCGGTGTTCGCCGTGAAAGGCGAGACGCTGACGGAGTACTGGGAGTACGCGCACAAGATCTTCGAATGGGGCGACGGCGGCTACCCAAACCTGATCCTCGACGACGGTGGCGACGCCACCCTGCTCTGCGTGCTGGGTCCGAAGGCCGAGAACGACCCCTCGCTCCTCGACGACCCGAAGAACGAAGAGGAAGAGGCGCTCTACGCCGTGATGAAGCGCTACCTGAAGGCGAAGCCCGGATTCTATTCGGCGATCCGCGCGGCGGTCAAAGGCGTCTCGGAGGAGACGACCACGGGCGTCCACCGCCTCTACCAGCTCTCCGAACGCGGCGAGCTGCCGTTCCCCGCCATCAATGTCAACGACAGCGTCACCAAGTCGAAGTTCGACAACCTCTACGGCTGCCGCGAGAGCCTGGTCGACGCGATCCGGCGTGGCACCGACGTGATGCTGGCCGGCAAGGTGGCGGTGGTCTGCGGCTATGGTGACGTCGGCAAGGGCTCGGCCGCCTCTCTCCGCCAGGGCGGCGCGCGCGTGATCGTCACCGAGATCGACCCGATCTGCGCGCTGCAGGCGGCGATGGAAGGCTACGAGGTGCAGACGCTCGACGACGTCTGCGAGACCGCCGACATCTTCGTCACCGCCACCGGCAACAAGGACGTCATCCAGCTCGACCACATGCGGCGGATGAAGAACAACGCGATCGTCTGCAACATCGGCCACTTCGATTCCGAGATTCAGATCGCGGCCCTGCGCAACTACCGCTGGGACGAGATCAAGCCGCAGGTGCACCACGTCGAGTTCCCCGACGGCAAGAAGCTGATCGTGCTCTCCGAAGGGCGGCTGGTGAACCTCGGCAACGCCACCGGCCACCCGAGCTTCGTGATGAGCGCCAGCTTCACCAACCAGACGCTGGCCCAGATCGAGCTCTGGACCAACGGCAAGAGCTACGGGACCACCGTCCACGTGCTGCCCAAGCACCTCGACGAGAAGGTGGCGATGCTGCACCTGGCCAAGCTGGGCGTGAAGCTGACCCAGCTCTCGAAGGACCAGGCCGACTACATCGGCGTGCCGCCGCAAGGCCCGTTCAAGCCGGACCACTACCGTTACTAGCGGACGTGTTCCGGCCGTTTTGGCGCGATCGCCTATGGTGGTTGTCGCGATCGACGGCTCCACGGCGCGGCTCGAAGGGGACACATAGGAGCTCAGGAACCCAAGGAGCCCCCATGGCCAAGCCCCTCAAGAAGTACCTGATCGAGCGCGAGATTCCGGGCGTCGACAAGCTCACGGCCGAGCAGCGCAAAGCCGCGGCCGCCACCTCCAACGCCGCGCTGGCGCAGCTCGGCGACCGGGTGAAATGGGTCGAGTCGTTCCTTGTCACGGACAAGACGTTCTGCGTCTATCTGGCCGAGGACGAGGACGTGATCCGCGAGCACGCCCGGCTCTCGGGCTTTCCGGCCACGCGCATCACCGAGATCGCCGCCGGGCTCTCGCCGGCGTCGGCGCAGGGCTGACACCCCGAGCGGGAACCGGTTCAGGAGACGGAAGGACGGCGCCCGTGTGGGACGTGACGGTCGTGCTGCTGGACGACGGGCCCACCTCCACCGCCATCGTGCCGGTGGAGGTGTTCTCGCTCGCCGGCGTGCTGTGGAACGAGCTGAACGGCCGCAAGCCCGACCCGGTTTTCTGCGTGCGCACGGTCTCGCTGGACGGCGGACCGGTGCGCAGTCCGCACGGTTTCGCGATCACGCCGGAAGGGTCGATCGACGATGTCGAGCGCACCGACATCATCGTCGTGCCGACCTCTGGCCTCGAATTCGAGGCCAAGCTGGTGGAGAACAGCCGCCTGCTGCCCTGGCTGCGCCGTCACTACGAGGCCGGCGCGCTCGTGGCCGGCGTCTGCCTGGGCGCGGCCTACCTCGCCGAGGCCGGGCTGCTCGACGGGCGTCTGGGCACCACGCACTGGGCGCTGGGCGAGGCGCTCGGCGCGCGCTACCCCCAGGTGCGCTGGCGGCCGGACCTTTTCGTCACCGAGGACTCGCGGGCGATCTGCTGCGGCGGGCTCTACGCCGCGATCGACGTCAGCCTGTATCTCGTCGAGAAGCTCTGCGGCCATCAGGTGGCGGTGCAGTGCGCCAAGGCGCTGCTGCTGCCGATGCCTCGGCTCAGCCAGTCGGGCTACGCGATGCTGCCGGTCTCGAAGGCGCACGACGACACGCGGGTTCGCGAGGCCGAGGCGTTCCTGCAGACGAACCTGCACGTCGACGTCTCGACCCAATCTCTGGCGGATCGCGTCGGGCTGGGCGCGCGGACCTTCGCGCGGCGGTTCAAGGCGGCGACCGGCCATCTGCCGGCCGCGTACCTGCAGGCGCTGCGGATCCAGGCGGCCAAGGCGATGCTCGAGCGCGACGCCGCGCCGATCCAGACCATCAGCACGGCGGTCGGATACGAGGACGTCGGGTTCTTCCGCGCCCTCTTCAAACGCTCGACCGGCATGACGCCGTCGGAATACCGCGCGCTCTTCGCGCCCCTCAGCGTTCGCGGCCAGCCGGCGTTAGAGGGCGGCGAGCGCACGGCGGTCGCGGTGGTTGCGTAACCGAACGCTTCGGCAGACGTAGTCCGGACGCAAGGCCGGAGAAAATCGCGTGCGTGAGACAATACGGCTCGAGTTCGAGCCTTTCATCGACGACGGGGCGCGCCAGTTCATCGTCGACGGCGTCGACAACCACAACATCGCCGTCACCGGGATGCCCGCGTACTTCCCGGTCAACTTCGTCCTGCGAGGCGAGCGGGGCGACGTGCTGGGCGGCCTCATCGGGCTGCTCTGGGGCGGCTGGCTGCAGGTCTCCTACGTCTGGGTCGCCGAAGCGGCCCGCGGCCAGGGTCTCGGCGCGCGGCTCATGCAGGCGGCCGAGGCCTATGCGAAATCGCGCGGGGCCGTCGGCGCGACGCTCGAGACCCACAGCTTCCAGGCGCGGCCGTTCTACGAGCGGCTCGGCTACGAAGTGTTCGGCGAGCTCGACGGCTACCCGCCCGGACACGCCAAGTTCTTCCTGAGGAAAGCGCTCTGAGCGGCGTGTGGGACGCGTGCGGGGCTGGCGCGCGCCTGGAATCTCCGCGCGCGCCGTCGTAATCGTCGCCACGACTTGCCCAAGCCCAAAGCCGCGCCGGAGCCTCACCGATGAGCGACGCCATCGTCCCCTTCACCCTGAACATAGGCCAGGACCAACTGGACGACCTCGCCCGCCGGCTCGACGCGACCCGCTGGCCCGAGCGCGAGACCGTCGACGACTGGACCCAGGGGTCGCCGCTCGCGAAGGTGCAGGCGCTCTGCGAACACTGGCGCCGCCGCTACGACTGGCGACGCTGCGAGGCGCGGCTGAACGCCCTCGGCCAGTTCAAGACCGAGATCGACGGCCTCGGCATCCATTTCCTGCACGTGCGCTCGCCGCACCCGAACGCGATGCCGCTGCTGCTCACCCACGGCTGGCCCGGCTCGGTGGTGGAGTTCATGAAAGTGATCGGGCCGCTGACCGATCCCACCGCGCACGGCGGATCGGCCGACGATGCGTTCCACATCGTGGCGCCCTCGCTGCCGGGCTTCGGGTTCTCCGACAAGCCGGCGAGGCACGGCTGGGGCGTCCCCCGTATCGCCGGCGCCTGGATTCAGCTGATGGCGCGGCTCGGCTACGACCGCTGGGTGGCGCAGGGCGGCGACTGGGGTTCGGCGGTCACCACGGCGATCGGCCTCTTCCGTCCGCCCGCGTGCGCCGCCATCCACCTCAACATGCCCTGGGTGTTTCCGACGCCGGAGGAGCTGAAGCAGCCGCTGACCGAGGCCGAGCAGGCGGCGCTGGCGGCGATGGCCTACTACCAGGACAAGGACTCCGGCTACTCGAAGCAGCAGTCCACCCGCCCGCAGACGCTGGGCTACGGCCTGGTGGACTCGCCCGTCGGCCAGGCCGCGTGGATCTACGAGAAGATGTGGGCCTGGACCGACAACGGCGGCGCGCCCGAGGACGCGCTGACCCTGGACGAGATCGTCGACAACATCATGCTCTACTGGCTGCCGGGCGCCGGCGCGTCGTCGGGGCGGATCTACTGGGAGAGCTTCGGCGCCGCCGCGCAAGGCGCGCCCGTGATCGAGCTGCCGGTCGGCGTCAGCCTCTTCCCGAAGGAGATCTTCCGGCCGTCTCGCCGCTGGGCCGAGAAGCGCATGAGCAACATCATCCACTGGAACGAGCTCACCAAAGGCGGCCACTTCGCTGCCTGGGAGCAGCCCGCAGTCTTCGTCGAAGAGCTGCGCGCCTGCTTCGGCAAGGTCCGCTGACGACCCGGCCAGCCTCGCGCGCGGACAATTTCCGCCGACCACCTCGAGACTGAGGCGCAGAGCATCAGGGTCATGGCCGCGAACGATGGCGCCGAGCCGAGGCAGGACTACAGCGCCAGCGAAGACCTGCTCAGGAACCGCGCGGTCCTGGGCGTCGGGTCCCGTCCTCGGTAGGCGCCGGCGGAGCGCCGGAGCGTGACGCTCGCGGGGCGGCGGCCCGCAACGGCAGCGACCACACGAAGTCGGTCTGAGCGTAGGCGACGGACGGTCCGAACGGTCTCGGATCGGGCGGGCCGAGGTCCGAATTCGCGCGATCGGCGATGCGCGGCGCACCGCTTGCGACGTCGACGTGGGCTGCGTCCGGGCTGAGGTGAACGAGTTTCGGACCGACGAAGCTCACCGTCGCGCGTGCATGACAGGTCATGCACGAGGTGTGCTGGAAGCCGGCCTCGATGGCGCTGTCGCCCATGACGACCGGCGCGCCGCGGGCGTTGGTGAAATCGGTCTGCGTTCCGCGCAACCGGTAGAACGCCCACTTCGTGCCGGTCAGCTCGCGCCGCTCGCCTTCGACCTGGCCCTTGGCTGGCGCCGCCGAGCCGTGGTCCGTTCGGGTCGTCGAATCCGCGAAGCGATCGCCTGGCTGCAACGGCGAATCCACCTGTTCGAAGTCGGCCCAGAACCAGTTGGGCAAGTCCTTGGTGGCGATGTGAAAGCCGGTGAGGACCCAATAGTCCGCGCCGATCCGCCGCCAGTGGTAGCGCGCCAGCCGGGCCGGAGCGACGCGCGAGCCGAGGTCCTGCCAGTGCGCCTTGATTTCCTGAGCGCCGGCTGGGAAGGCGATGAACTGCGGGTTCTGGGTCGCCTGCGCCTGATTGAACGCCAGCTGCAGGCCGTCCTGGTTGAACAGCGCATGGCCGCGCACGAAGTCGTAGCCCGCCTGGTTCATCCGGATCTCGAACTCGCGCGGCCCGTCGGGGAGCGCCAGCCGCGGGCTGAGCGCCTTGTCGTTCGGACGGCGCGGCCACGCGCCCCAGGGTCCCGGGTCGCCGCCATCAGGCCGGAACACCTCGCTGCCCGCCTGGCCCGCGCCTCGGCCGGACACGAGCGCCCAGGTCTCCCACACCACGGGCGCGTCCGGATCGTACTGGCGGATCGGCTTGGCCGGATCGGCAAGGCCGGGCCTGGCCGGGTCGGCCTGCCGGTTGACGGCGAAGAACAGCCGCCACGCGTACTCGTCCGGGTCGTTCACGGCGAGCGCGACGTCCTCCGGCCTTCCTCCGGTCGCCGCCGCGGCGGACAGCGCGGGCGCCGACTCGCGCCGGCAGGCGGCGAGGATCAGTCCGACGGCGATCGCCAGCGCGGCCGAGCGCCGCGCCCCGCCGTCCGGTTGCGGAGCGCGTTCCATCCTGGACA
Organism: Caulobacteraceae bacterium; assembly: GCA_035541575.1. GTDB lineage: Bacteria > Pseudomonadota > Alphaproteobacteria > Caulobacterales > Caulobacteraceae > Acaudatibacter. The sequence continues at coordinate 7,321 of DATKMZ010000186.1, forward strand.
TCGCAAGGCTCGAGGCCCCCAAGGCGCAATCCCCCGCGCATTGCTATCACTGCCGCTGACTCTTCGAATAGCAACGGTCGTTAGCCGCCGATCATCGCAACGCCGCCCCCACCATCGTGGGCGCAAGGACGAGTGGATCAAAGCCTCGGCGAAAGGCGTGGGAAAGTACTGACCTGGCGCACGCCGGCGCGGCTCGCGGAATCAGAACCCCACCGCCACGCCTTCGCGGCGGTCGTCAGCGCCGCCTTCGTAGCCGCCTTTGACCTTCATGATGCCATGCAGGCCGGAGCCTTCGGCGCCGCCAGCGCCCTTGAACGTCACGCCCTTGGCCGCGAGCGTCTCGACCACGCCCGGGGGGAATCGCGTCGCTTCGGAGTAGAAGTTCGGTCCGCGGGCGATCAGGTTCGGCAGATCAAGCGCCTGCTGCATCGGCAGCTTCCAGTCGATCACGCCGACGATCGCCTTCAGGACGTAGGATGG
>DATKMZ010000187.1:0-26405 GCA_035541575.1 Caulobacteraceae bacterium
GTGGCACGGGCGGACACGTCGTCGCGCGAGGTGATGACCGACCACATCGAGACCTTCATCGCAACCGTTACGGAGGCGCTCGGCGGGGACGAGGAGCGCGCCATCGTCGCGGTCAGCGCGATGGTCGGCGCGCTCGCGCTCGCCAGGGTGGTCACGGATCCCGCACGCTCAGACGCGTTTCTCAAGTCCGTTCGGGATCATCTTAAGGCGCTCGATGTCAGGGCTTAGTCGGGATCACAGAGCGTGCAACCTGGCTTTCCGGCAAGAAGCCAACTTCGGCTATTGGCGCCTTGCCGACATCGCCCTCGAAGTTCGCGTGACGGCCAGGACTGGATGAGGGGGCCAAAGAGGGTCCAGATTTGGCCTGAAGCAGGTGAGCAATCGCCCGCTAACTGGCGGCGCTGGAAACGGCGGACCGGCAGGAGGGCGCGCTGGCGCAGCGTATGGCGGAGAAGACCGCCAAGCTGCGGGCGTAGGGCCGGTCACGCCGGAGCCGTCCGCGGCTCGGCCAGCCGGTCGAGCGCCGCCCGGGCCTCGTTGGTCATGCGCCGGACGATCTCCGCGGCGGGCAGGATCGCCTCGATGTTGCCCGCGCCCTGCCCGGCGGTCAGGCAGGCCTGCTCAATGTCGCCGTCGAAGCCGCGCGTCGGCAGGATGGCGCTGTAGCGCGGCGTCGGGATCCGAACGCCGTTCAGCATCGTCGAGCCGTTGGGCTGCCCGTCGGCCTCGGCGACCGCCTCGGCCTCCCGTCCCAGTGCTGCGCGCGCGCCGTCGTTGACGATGGCCCGCATCGGTTGGCCGGGCCATTCGGGTCCGTAGATCGAGAGGATCGCCGTGTCGCCGACGTCGGCGGCGAGAACCCGGGCCTTGTAGGCGTCGTGCGCCTCCGCCTCCTGCGATGCGAGGAACCGGCTGCCGCACCAGACCGCGTCGGCCCCCAGCACCAGCGCGGCGGCCATGGTCGCGCCATCGACGATGCCGCCGGCGGCGAGCAGCGGCAGGCCGGGAAAACGCCAGCGCAGGCGGGGGAACAGCGTCATCGTCGACGCCTCGGCCCGGTTGTGCCCACCTGCCTCTGCGCCCTGGACAACCAGCCCGTCGGCGCCGAGCGCCGCCGCGCGGTCGGCTTCGGCGACGCCGCCGACCTGCATCCAGACCCTGATCCCGACCCGCTGCAGTCGCGCCACGTGCTCCGGCTTCGGCAGGGTCCAGAAGAAGATCGCCAGCGCGACCCGTTCCTCGACCAGGACGCCAACATGTTCGTCCGTGACGAAGTCGCCGATCATGTCGACGCCGAACGGCCGCCGGGTCAGCGCCTTCGTCTGCGCCACGAGGTCGCGCACGACCTGGGGCGCACTGATATCGGCCCCGATCGTGCCGAGGCCGCCGGCCTCGCTGACCGCAGCGGCGAGCGTTGGACGGGCGACCATCGCCATGCCGGCGTTGACGATCGGCGTTTTGAGCCCGAACGCCCGGGTGACGGAAGTCGAGAACATGGCTTGGTTCCTTTGGTCGCGAGCGAGGGGATGTCGTCAGGTCGCCGCGGCGGACGTCGCGCCGGGTTGCGAGGCGCCGGCCTCGTCGAGCGCGGCGCCCGCCAGGGTCAGCGCGGAGAGCGCTGCGTTCACCTGGAAGGCGTGCGCCTCGACCCTGGTGAGTCCCATCGCGGCGAGGCGCTGGATGTGCTTGGCGCGATAGCGTTCGGCGGCCGCAGCGTCATCGAAAAGGTAGATCCCGCCGGCGTGACCGCTCTTGCGGTCCTCGAGCCAGATCTTCCACCTGAGCCCCGGTTCGGCGGCGATATCGGCGGCGAGCGGGCGCGCTTGGTCCGTCAGCGCCTGCTCCCAGGGACCTGGTGAGGGGAAGCGAAACATGAGGACGGTCTGCGAGCCCGTGGGCGGCTGTTCCGCCGTCCGGCGGGCGCGGATGCTCCGGCTGAACTCGCTGATCAGCGGGGTGTAGGGCGCAGTCATGGGTTTGGTTTCCTGAGTGAGGGTTCAGATGACGGTCGGCGAGCCGACCGCGGGGCGCGGCTTGCGGCGACGGAGCCTGGGGATCAGCATCGGCGTGCGGCGGCGATATTCGGCGTAGTCGCGGCCGAGGGCGTCGAGCAGGTCGCGCTCTTCCAGCTGGATGGCGGCCAGGATGTATGCGGTGGTCGCCAGCGCGAACACGAGATGCGCTGCGGTCATCGTCGGGGCGGCCCAGAAGATCATCAGCCAGCCGACGTAGAGCGGGTGCCGGACGATCCGATAGAGGCCGGGGGTGTGGAACTGAGGCGCGACATAGGGCTGCCGCGCGAACCGCCGCCACACCTGCTTAAGGCCGAACAGATCAAAGTGGTCGATCAGGCAGGTGGCGTGGAAAAGCACCACCCAGCCAAGCAGATAGACGCCGATGACGACGATTCGCGCCGCGCCGGTCGCGGTCCAGATCTCCCCGCCGATCGGCTGCCATGCGGCGAAGAGGGCCAGCATCGCAAGGTTCGAGGCCAGCACATAGGTGCTGCGCTCGGCCGCCTGCGGGACGAACCGGGTCAGCCAGCGCTTGAACGCCGGCCGGGCCATGCCGCTGTGCTGCAGCGCGAACGCGCCGAGCAGGGCGAGATCGACGCCGAGCGCGACTCCGAGCGGATGGGTGGGCGGGCCGTCGAGGCGGGTGGGCGTGAAGAAGCCGCCGACGAAGCCCACGGCGTAGACGAAGACGCCGAGGAACGTGGCGTAGGCGAGGACGCCGTAGAGAAGCGTGACTGTTCGAGACACCTCGAACTCCTTTGCGTGATGGGTGGTCGCGGCGGCGTCGCGCCGCCGTAGACGCCAGGCGGTATTGTCGGGAGGCGGACCTGTCCCGCCGGCGAGGCGAGACAGGCCCGGTCCCTATGCGGCCTTGGCGTTCTTAAGCGCGTGCACATCGGCGGCGGTCAGACGCTTGCCGCCGATCGCCCAGTCGCCCTGCTCGAATTCCTGCACCCGCACCCAGGTGACGCCGCGAAGGGCTTCGCCCTCGATGGCGACCATCGCATCGGTGACCCGGTCCACGAGCTGGCGCTTCTGGTCGGGGGTGAAAACGTCCTTGATCACGTCGATCGTGACGAGGGGCATGGCCTTCTTCTCCATTGTCGCACCCGGGACACCCCGGGTCGTGTGGAGAAGCTAGGCCGGCCAGATCAGGGCTGCTTGTAGCGCGGCTGTAGATTTCGCGGAGAAGTCGTGGAGATGTATGGCGAGCGATGATCTACGACTTCGACGACTGCCGGCTGGACCTGGGCGCGCACGAGCTGACCCGCGCCGGCGAGGTCGTGCCGCTGGAGCCGCAGGTCTTCGCGCTGCTGGAGCTGCTGGTCGAGAACCGCGACCGCCTGGTCAGTCGCGACGAGATCATCGATCGCATCTGGGGCGGCCGCATCGTCTCCGAGGCGGCGCTCTCCAGCCGCATCAAGTCGGTGCGGGCGGCGATCGGCGACGACGGCCGCGCGCAGCGGCTGATCCGCACGCACCATGGGGTCGGCTACCGGTTTGTCGGCGAGGTGCGCGCGCCGCCCCCCGTCGCGGCCGCCGCACGGTTCGCGACGGACGTCTTCGTTTCCTACGCCCGCTCCACCGAGGCCCAGGCCCGGAGAATCACCGAGGCCCTGCAGGGCCTCGGCTACTCGGTCTGGCGCGATGACCAGCTCCCGGCTCACCGCTCCTTCGCCGAGGTGATCGAAGAACGACTGAAGGCGGCGAAGGCGGTCTTGGTCATTTGGTCGGCCGAGGCGGCGAAATCCGAATGGGTGCAGGCGGAGGCGGATCGCGCCAGAGCCGGCCGCAAGCTGGTGCAGGTCACGGTCGACCGGGCCGCGCTGCCGATACCGTTCGACCGCATTCAGTGCGCCGATCTGACCGGGTGGACCGGGGAGTCTGAGACGCCGGGGTGGCGCACAGTCGTGGCCAGCATTTCCGACCTCGTCGGCGCCGAGGCTGGCGCGCCGGCCGCCAAGCTGAGGCCCCGGGGCCGCGCGCTTTCCATCTGCGTGCTCCCGTTCGCCAACATGAGCGACGACCCGCAGCAGGAATACTTCAGCGACGGGATCAGCGAGGACATCATCACCGACCTCTCGAAGGTGTCCGCCCTCTCGGTGGTGGCGCGCAACACCGCTTTCACCTTCAAGGGCCGTGACGTGAGCGTGCCGCAGGTGGCGGGCGAGTTGGGGGTGAGCCACGTGCTCGCCGGCAGCGTCCGCAAGGCCGCCGGTCGGGTTCGGATCACCGCGCAGCTGGTGGACGGGGCGGCCGGCGACCAGATCTGGGCCGATCGCTACGACCGCGACCTTACCGACATTTTCGCGCTGCAGGACGAGATCGCCGAGGCGATCGTCCAGGCTTTGAAGCTGAAGCTGTTGCCCGGGGAGAAGGCGGCCATCGAGCGCCACGGCACCCACGACGTCGAGGCCTACAACCTCTACCTCATGGCCCGCCGCTACTGGCTGTCGGGCAACCAGGGCGACACTCGCGACTACGAGGCGATCGTGCGCCTGTGCGAGCGCGCCACCCAGATCGATCCAGGCTACGCCCAGGCCTGGGTCCTGCTGGCTTCGGGCAAGACCACCCTGGCGTCCGCGTTCCAGCAGGCGGGCGACGACGGCGCCGAGGCGATCGAGCGCGCTCTGGCCCTGGACCCCAACCTTGCCGAGGCCCACGCCCTGAAGGCGCGGCTGCTGGCGGTGGCCGGCCGGCACGACGAGGCCGCCGCCGAGGTCGACATCGCCCTGCGGCTCGACCCCGACTCCTTCGAGGTCAACTTCCGCGCCGGCGCCAACAGCTATCAGCAGCTGAAGCTGGACGACGCCATCCGCTACCTGGAGAAGGCGACCGCGCTCGCCGACAGCAATTTCAGCGCACCGATGATGCTGCTGAGCTGCTACGCCGCGCTCGGGGACCGCGAAAACGCGCGCAAGACCGCCACGCTTACGCTGGGGCGCGCGGAAAAGGCCGTGGCCCGGGATCAGAACAACAGCCATGCCATGGCCTGCGCCGTCAACGCGCTCGCCGTGCTCGGGGAAATCGAGCGCGCCAAGGACTGGATCGACCGCGCGCTGCTGATCGACCCCGGCAACAAGCTGATGCGCTACAACTTCGCCTGCGCCCTCACCGCCCATCTCGGCGACGAGGAGGCGGCGCTCGGTATGCTGGGCGCCCTGCTTGAGCAGGATGCGGCGTTCTGTCTGGAGGACGCGAAGGTCGATCCAGATCTCGACGGCCTGCGCGACGACCCCCGCTTCCAGGCCATGATCGCCGCCGCGGAATCGCGGCTGCGCGGGGCCTGAGGGGCCGGTCGCGACAGGGCGAACTCAGACGAACCGCTTGACGAAACGGCTTGGGCGACCTCCTCCCAGCCGACCCCGAAGCGGACCTGGCCGCGTCGTCCTGAACCCAGCCGAAGCCAGAGCCTGCCGGGTGCGCGCTGAGCCGTCATTGCACTTGTTGTCCGACTCGGCATGATCAGAGCGCGATGATCCGCATGAGGGGTGCTGCGTCTCCGCAATCCGCCGCCTAGAAGAGGCCGGCCGGGCCGTAGCGGCCGCGCACGATGTTGGAGATGTGTGTGAGAGATGAGCACCGTCTATGACGAGTTGGACGAGAGGCTGATCGGCTTCATCCGCCGCCAGAAGATTTTCTTCGTAGCAACCGCGCCGCTGTCGGCCGAGGGTTCGGTCAACGTCTCGCCGAAGGGGTACGACAGCTTGGCGATCATTGATCCCAAGACGGTCGCCTACGTGGACCTCGGTGGCTCTGGGATCGAGACCCACGCCCATCTGCGCGAAAATGGTCGAGTCACGTTGATGTTCTGCGCCTTCCAGGGGCCGGCGAACATCGTGCGGGTCTATGGGCGCGGAGAGACCTGCTCATTTGACGAGCCGGGGTTCGCCCGGAAGATGAAGCTCTTTCCGGCTTTCGAGCGCGCGCGTGGCGTCGTCACAATCCGAATCCACCGTGTGGCCGACAGTTGCGGCTGGGGCGTCCCCTTCTTCGACTACAAGGGTGAGCGCGACCAGCTCCGGCGCTGGGTCGTCGCTAGGGCAGATGAGGAGTGGGCGGCGCGCCGGTACGAAGCCAACGCGGTCTCCATCGACGGCTTGCCAGGCCTCGCGCCGTCCCCGGAATGACGCCAATCCTTGCGGGTTGCGCATATCGACCGCCAGAGCTGGGCTTCGCCGGCGGCGGGCCGAGAGTCATTTCCGCCTGAAACGCCAAATTCGACTCAGGTTCCGGTGCGCGAGCGCATCTCGTTCATGAGGCGGCAGAGCGAACCCGCCTCCAGCTCCAGGTCCATCGGCAGCGTGCCGTCGGTGTCGCCGATGCGGCTGGCGAGGCGCCGCCACCACCCGAGATCGGGACGTCGGCCTTCCTGGTAGCGGTAGCCCACGCCCTGGACGCTGCTCGTCCCGACCACAAACAGCGGCTCGATGTCCCGCCAGGCGATGCTCCGCCGGCGACCGATCGAGCCATTCACCTCGAAGCCGGACCGGGACAACACCAGCCGCGCGGGCGAGATCACCTCCAGGGCGTGACCGAGGCCGAAGAGCGCGAACACCGGCAGGCCGATCCAGGCGGCGACCGGGTTCGGCAGGCCGAGGGAGAACCAGAAGAACGCCAGGATCGCGACGCACCCGAGCGTCAGCGCGCCGTGACGCCATCGCGAAGCGACGTAAGCGCGCCCGCCGTCGGCGAGCGTCGTCCCCTCCGTCGCGGCGTCCCGCGGTCTGAGCGCCCAGCCGAGCCCCCAGCCGAGCACCCGCAGGCCGTGGTAGAGCGCCACGTAGCCGGCCACGACGATGAGCAGCCAGCGGATCCAGAAGAAGTCGCTGTCCTCGGCGGGCCGCCAGAGCAGCAGCGCCCCCGCCGCAAAAACCGCGCAGCCTCCAGATACGCACGCCGAAACCCGGATCGAGCTGCGCGCCGCCATGTCGCCCTCCCCCGAGCCTCAACATGGCAGACAAGCGGAGGCGATCAACAGTCGCGCCTGGCCTGAAAAGCAGCGCCCATCGCTTCGGCGTCGGCCAGACGGGCGTGCTACTGGTCGCGGCGGCGGTGGTGGAGACGAGTCGGCAAGATGGCCGAGGCCTTCGATGAGACGCAGTTGCCGGCCGCCAAGGCGGCGCGGTACGCCGCGCTCGCCGAGGAAGTGGCCGCGGTGTTGGAAGGGGAGACGAATGTCGTCGCCCGCTTCGCGACGGTGGCGGCCATGCTGGCGCAGGCGTTCGACCACTACTTCTGGACCGGCTTCTACGTCGTCGACCCCGAGCGGCCCGACGAGCTGGTGATCGGCCCCTATCAGGGCACGCTCGGGTGCCTGCGCATCGCCTTCGGCCGCGGCGTGTGCGGGACCGCGGCCGCGGAACGGCGCACGATGATCGTGCCCGACGTCGAGGCCTTTCCCGGCCACATCGCCTGCGACGCGCGCTCGAGGAGCGAGATCGTGGCGCCGGTGCTGGGGCCGGACGGCGCGTTGATTGGCGTGCTCGACGTCGACTCCACCGAGCTTTCCGCCTTCGACGAGACAGACGCGGCCGGGATCGAACGGATCCTGGCGGAGACGTTCGGTCGTTGAGCTCCGTCACTCCAGCCAGAGTTCCTGTACGTCGCCCTTGCGGTTCAGCATCCGCACTGCCCGGTCGACGATGGCGAGCAGGTTCCTGACCCGGACGTCGCGGTCGTAGGCGAGGTTGCCGCGCGCCAGACCCTCGAGGAGGAAGCGGGCGAGGTCGCGGCTGGCCTGGAACCTCGGCCCCGCGCCGGCCTGCGCCAGCGCCGAGAAGGCGGCCACCTGCGCCTGGTCGAACGCCGCCTGCGCCGAGCCGAGCCGCTCGCGCACCATCGCGTCGGTCCTCGCCACGGCCTCCAGCTCGGCGAAAGCGACGAACGGCGGCTGGCCGAGCAGGGTCCAGTAGGCGCCGATCGCGTGCGCGGTGGCGTCCACGCCGGGCGGCGGCCTGGCGGCGGCGTCGAACAGCGCCAGCCGCGCATTGTGGATGTGCTCGATCGCGGCGGCGACGAGGTCCTCTCGGGTCGGGAAGTGGTAGAGCATCGCCCCGCGCGTCAGCCCGGCGGCTTCGGCGATCAGCGCGTTCGTCGCCGCGTGGTAGCCGGCCTCGGCGAAGAGCTGCATCGCCGCCTCGAGGATGCGGACGCGCGTGCGGCGTGACTTGGGCGTGTCCTTACGCAAGGAAGGCGACCGATCGGAGACCCAGGCGGGGGAGCGCCCTCAAGGCAAGGCTCATAGAGCGCGAATCGCGGCAGGTCCAAGCGCGCCGCGGCCATGCCGGACCCGGAGTCATAAAAGCTACAAGCAATCAGCTTATCGGGCGGCCCAGGACCCGCTCGAATGGACGGCGACAGCCCCCAGCTCCGCTACCGCAGCGTCTTCATCTCCGACGTCCACCTCGGCACGCGCGGCTGCCAGGCCGAGCTGCTGCTCGACTTCATCCGACATCTCTCGTGCGACCGGCTCTACCTCGTCGGGGACATCCTCGACGGCTGGAAGCTGAAGGGCGGCTGGTGGTGGCCGCAAGCGCACAACGACGTGGTTCAGAAGCTGCTGCGGTTGGCGCGCAAGGGCGTGACGGTGACCTACATCCCCGGCAACCACGACGAGGTTGTGCGCGGCTTCTTCGGCGTCCATTTCGGCGGCGTGGTCGTCGCCCGGGATGCGATCCACGTCACGGCGGACGGGCGGCGCTTCCTGGTGACCCATGGCGACGAGTTTGACGGCGTCGTGCAATACGCCCGCTGGCTCGCGGTCCTCGGCGACTGGGCCTATCGCACCGTGCTGATGCTCAACACCTTGCTCAACGGCGTGCGCCGCCGCCTCGGCTTCGGCTACTGGAGCTTCTCGGCGTTCCTCAAGGTCAAGGTGAAGAACGCGCTGCAGTTCATCGAGAACTACGAGCTGGCGGTCGCCGACGAGGCGCGCCGGCGCGGCGTCGATGGGGTGATCTGCGGCCACATCCACAAGGCGGAAATGCGCCAGATCGGTGAGATCACCTACGTGAACGACGGCGACTGGGTCGAAAGCTGCACCGCGCTGGTCGAGCACTTCGACGGCCGGCTCGAGATTCTGGAGTGGGCGAAGCTGCGTTCCTGGTCCATGATCGAGCGCGCCCGCCACGTCGAGGGCGAGCTTTCGGAGCCCCTGATCGCCTGATGCGCATCCTCTTGGCTACGGACGCCTGGGAGCCTCAGGTGAACGGCGTCGTGCGCACCCTGACCCGGATCGTCGCCGAGCTGCGCGACATGGGCGACGAGGTCGAGGTGATCAGCCCCGACCAGTTCCCCACCTTCCCGCTGCCCACGTACCCCGAGATCAAGCTCGCCGTCGGCGCCTACGAGAAGGCGCAGGAGCTCTTCAAGTCGTTCGAGCCGGAGGCGATCCACATCGCCACGGAGGGCCCGATCGGGCTCGCCGCGCGACGCATCTGCCTGGAGTGGAAGCTGCCGTTCACGACCAGTTACCACACACGCTTCCCGGAGTACGTCTCGGCCCGCCTGCCGGTGCCGCTGGCGGCGGGCTACGCGTACATGAAGTGGTTCCACAAGCCGTCCGGCCGGCTGATGGTGGCGACGCCCACGCTGCGCGACGAACTGGCGAAGCACGGCTTCCGCAACCTCTCGCAGTGGTCCCGAGGCGTCGATACCGACATATTCCGACCGGACGCGAAGGCGGGCCGAGATGTCTACGCCGAGCTGAGGCGACCGGTCTTCCTCAACGTCGGGCGCGTGGCGGTGGAGAAGAACATCGAGGCGTTCGTCAGCCTCGACCTGCCGGGGACCAAGGTGGTGGTCGGCGACGGGCCGCAGCGCGAGGAGCTGGCGAGCCGCTATCCGGACGTGGTGTTCGCGGGCGCCAGGTTCGGCGAGGAGCTGGCGGCCTACTTCGCCGGCGCCGACGTCTTCGTGTTTCCCTCGCTGACCGACACGTTCGGGCTCGTGCTGCTGGAGGCGATGGCGTCGGGAACCCCCGTCGCAGCCTTCTCGGCGCCGGGGCCGATCGATCTGATCCCGGGCTCCGGCGCCGGCGTGGTGGCGCCGGGCCAGAGCCATGGCCTGCGCGAGGCGGCGATGGCCTGCCTCAAGCTCGACCGCGAGGCGGTGCGCGCGTTCGCGCTGCAGTTCTCGTGGCCCGCCTGCGCCGAGGAGTTCCGCCGCAACCTGCAGCCCTATCCCGAGCCCGAGAAGAGCCGCTTCTGGCGACGCCTGCGCCGCCTGGCGCGCCTGCGCCGCGGCCCCCGCCGCGAAGACGCCGGCCCGCCCGCCGCGGCGCCGACGGCCTAGCGAGCAAGGCGACAGCGCGAACATGACCGAACCAGCCTATTTCGGCGCGGCCCTGCCGGGCGGCGTAAGCAGTCGGCGGATCGAGGGGGTCAACGGGCTCAGCCTGCACCTCCTCGAGGCAGGCGAACCCGGCCGGCCGACGCTGGTGCTGCTGCACGGCTTTCCGGAGCTGGCGTGGTCCTGGCGCAAGGTGGCGCCCGCGCTCGCCCAGGCCGGCTATCACGTCGTCGCCCCCGACCAGCGCGGCTATGGCGGCACGACGGGCTGGGACGGGCGCTACGACGGCGACCTCGGCTCGTTCCGGCAGCTCAGCCTGGCGCAGGACGTCCTCGAGCTCGTCTTCGCGCTCGGCCTCAGCGAGGTCCGCGCGGTGATCGGACACGATTTCGGCTCGTCGGTCGCGGCGCACTGCGCCCTCGTCCGTCCGGACGTTTTCCGCGCCGTCGTGATGATGAGCGCGCCGTTCGGCGGAACGCCGGCGCCGACCGTTCCGCGCGGCGGGGGTCGCGACCTCGGCCCGGCTTTGGCCGCCTGCGCGCCGCCGCGGAAGCACTATCAGTGGTACTTCTCTGGACCCGAGGCCGACGCCGACATGCGGGGCGCGCCGCAGGGCGTGCACGCGTTCTTGCGCGCCTACTATCACGCCAAGAGCGCCGACTGGGCCGCGAACCGTCCGCATCGGCTCGCCGGCTGGAGCGCCGACCAGCTCGCCCTGCTACCCGACTACTACGTGATGCCGCTGGAGGCGACGATGCCCGAGGCCGTGGCGCCCTTCATGCCCACCGCCGCCGAGATCGCCGCCTGCGGCTGGCTGACCGACGCCGACCTCGCCGTCTACGCCCGGGCGTTCGGAGCCACCGGCTTCCAGGGCGGGCTCAACTGGTATCGCTGCGTAACAAGCGGCCTGGTGGGCAGGGACCTGCGCCTCTTCGCCGGACGGCGGATCGAGGTTCCGGCTATGTTCATCGCCGGCGCGGCCGACTGGGGGGTCTACCAATCGCCTGGCGCCTTCGAGGCCATGCAGACCAGCGCCTGCGCCGACTTCCGGGGCGCCCACCTCGTCGACGGCGCTGGCCACTGGGTGCAGCAGGAGGCGCCAGGCGCGGTCGTCGAGGCGGTGCTGACATTCCTGGCCGACCAGTGATGGTCGATCTCGGCTAGCCTTGTGCCGCGGGCTCGGGCGCGGCAAGGATGGCGGGTCCCGGTCATGGCCGTTGGGTCACGGGCGATGGGGACCGCCGGATGAAATTTCTGCCGCTGATCTGGGCGGGGCTCTGGCGACGGCCGGCGCGCACGGCGCTGATGATGATCTCCGTGATCAGCGCCTTCGTGTTGTTCGGCGTGCTGGAGGGCTTCACGGCGGGCCTGGGCAAGCTGGTCTCCACCGCGCAGGCCGACGTGCTGGTCACGCAGAGCCAAGTCAGCGACGTCGACCCGCTGCCGGTCGCGATGGAGCGAGACATCGGCCACGTGCCGGGCGTCAGGCTGGTGGCCAAGATACTCTACTTCGGCGGCGAGTTTCGCAGCCCGCATGAGTTCCTGCCGGCCATCGCTATGGACCCCGACGACCTGCGCGGGCTCGACGATCAGCTGAAAGTGACGCCCGACCAGTGGGCGGCGCTGAAAGCGAGGCGGACCGGCGCGCTGATCTCCGCCGACAGGGCCAAACTGTTCGACCTGAAGATCGGCGACCGGATATCGCTGACCCCGAACCTCTGGCCCAACCGCGACGGGACTAACGTCTGGCCGGTCGACATCGTCGGCATCTACCCGGCGACCACGGACGACCTCCTCGTCGGCGGCGCGCTCCTGAACTACGACTATGTCGACGAGGCGCGCGCCAAGGGCGCCGGCACGGTCAACATCTTCTCTGAGCGCATTGCGGACCCGCGTCAGGCGAGCCAGATCGCCGCCGCCATCGACCAGCTTTCGATCAACTCCGCCCATCCGACCCGCACCTTCAGCGAGCGGCAGCTGGCGCAGGAATCGGTCAGCTCGCTCGGCCAGGTAGGGCTGGCTGTGCAGATGATCGCGGGCGCGGTGTTCTTCGCGCTGCTGTTCTCGGTGGGCGCGGTGATGATTCAGTCCGGTCGCGAACGCACCGCCGAGTTCGCGGTGCTGAAAACGCTCGGTTTCACCGACTCCGCGCTCTTCGCGCTGGTCCTGATCGAGGCTCTGATCCTTTGCGGGCTGGCCGCGACCCTCGGGCTCGCGGCCTCGCGCGGGCTCTACCCGATCGTACTGAAGTTGATCGGCGTGAACCTGAGCGCCGGCCCGATCTTCGGAACCGGGTTCGTGGTCGCCGCGCTCTTGGCGCTCGTCGCCGGCGCGATTCCGGCCTGGCGCGCATCCCGGCTCTCGATCGTCGACGGACTGGCGGGGCGCTGACCGATGAGGAACCTGCTCGTCCAGGTCTGGACCGCGACGGCGCTGGCCCTGCAGGCGCTGCCGCAGCGCGTCGGCTCGGCGGTCGTGACCATGATCGGGGTCGCCACCGTGGTCGCGGTGATGGTCTCGATCCTCGCGATCGGCTCTGGCGTGCGGCGGTTCATCGACGTCACCGACCAGCCGGAACGGGCGGTGATCCTGTCGGCCGCCTCGCCCTCCGAGTTCGCCGGCGCGTTCGACGCCGGGCAGGTGGCGATCATCGGCGACGCGCCCGGCGTGAAGCGCCTGCCCGACGGCCGGCCTATGGTGCAGCCGCTGTCGGCCGTGCCGGTGCTGCTGGTGCGCAAGGCCGACGGCGTGCCAGGCTATGGTTTCCTGCGCGGGGCCGGACCGTTGCTGCTGGCGATGAGCAAGTCCACCCTGCGCGTCGTCGCCGGGCGCATGTATCGCACCGGCCTGCGCGAACTGGTGGTGGGGCGCGGCGAGCAGGCGATCTTCCGCGGGCTGGACATCGGCGACCATGTGCTGATCCACGGCGCGCCCTGGACGGTGGTTGGCGTCTATGTCGACCAAGGCGGCATCGACGAAACCGCTATGGCGGGCGACGTCGACATGGTGCGCGCCGACATCGGCTCGCCCACCTACCAGAGCGTCCAGGCCACGCTGCGCTCCGGCGCCGACTTCGACCGCTTCCGCGACTCGCTGATGAGCAATCCGCAGCTGCACGTGCAGGTGAAGCGCCTGACCGACTATTATCGCGGCCAGATGGGCAGCCTGCTGACCCTGTTCGACTTCGTCGGCTACTTCGTCGGCGGACTGATGGCGATCGGGGCGATCTGCGGGGCGGTGACGACGCTCTACGCGGCGGTGGACGCCAGAGCGCGCGAGATCGCGACTCTGCGCGCGATCGGCTTCTCCGGCGCCGCGGTCGTCGCGTCGGTTGTCTTGGAGGCGTTGGCGCTCGCCATCCCGAGCGCGGCGATCGGCCTTGCGGTCGCGCTCATAGCGTTCGACGGTCACAGCATCACGACCGGCGGCGTGATCTTCAGCTCGGTCGTCACGCCGCAGGTCGCGCTGATCGGCGCGGTCGCGGCGGTCGCGATCGGCCTCCTGGGCGGCATCCTGCCGGCCGTCCGCGCCGCCCGCCTCCCAGTGGCCGAAGCGTTGCGGGCGACGTAGGTCAGACAAGCCGTGTGCGGATGACCTGGGAGAGCAGGTCGATCAGGCTGACGGCGGCGACGACGACGACGACGATCGCGCCGGTCTCGCTGTAGCGAAAGCCGTTGATCGAATCGAGCAGGGTCTGGCCGATGCCGCCCGCGCCGATCAGTCCAAGGACGGTCGCAGACCGGGCGGCCGACTCGAAGCGGTAGAGGCCATAGGAGGTCCAGAGCGGCGCGACCTGCGGGAGGACGCCCCAGGCCAGCTCGTGCGCCGGCGCGGCGCCGGTGGCGCGAACGCCCTCCACGGGGCCGCGCTCGATCTGCTCGATCGCCTCGGAGAACAGTTTGCCCAGCACGCCACCGGTGTTGACCGCGATCGCCAGGACGCCGGTGAAGGGACCAGGTCCGACGGCCACGATGAACACGGTGCCGACCACCAGATCCGGGACGGCCCGGAGCAGATCGAGCAGGCGGCGCATGGGGAACCAGACCCACGCGGGCGTCACGTTGCGGGCGGCGAGGAATCCGAGCGGCACGGCCACGATCGTCGCCAGCGCCGTACCCCACAGCGCCATCTGGATCGTCAGCCACATCATCGCGACGTAGCCGCGGAGGTCGCCGAAGTCTGGCCGCAGGAAGTCCTGCAGGAACTCGCGCATGTTCTCGGTGTGGGTGAAAAGCAGGCCAGCCCGCTCGAGGTGGGCCGGCCGGAAACTGATCAGCAGCAGGACGATGACCGCGCCCCAGACGAGCCAGTCGAACAAGCGCGCCGAGAGTGGGCGGCTCGGCGGTCTCAGCGCCGCCGGCGACGACGAGCTCGCCGTCATTGCGCGGCGGCGGGCGCGCCGGTGCGGCCCTCGACCGCCTGCACCTGGACGTCGAGCTCATCCATCGCCTTCTTCGCGGCGGCCATCTTGTCCTTGTCGCCGCCCCACTTGGCGAGGAACCACTGTTCCTTGGCCTCGACGTCGCGGACCATCAGCAGGTGACTGTTATCGGCCGGCTCGAAGCCGCCGATGCTCAGGGGCCGGAGCTTCGCCCGCTGCGCCGCCGCCTCGGCCGAGTCGCCGCGGGCGTAGGTAAGGAAGAACTGGCGCAGCTTCTCCTTCACCGCCGGGTCGAGGTCCTTGCGCCAGATGATCGGGTCCTCCGGCAGCGGATCGGACTGCCAGATCACCTTCACCTTGTCGGCCTCCGCTCGGCCGGCCTGGCGGTTCAGCAGCAGCGAGCGCGAGTTGCCGGTCGCGACGTCGAGGGTCCCATTGGCGACCGCCAGCAGATTGGCGCCGTGGTTGCTGGTGCGGACGACCGAGAAACACTTCTCGGGCTGCAGGTCGTTCGGACCGAAGAACTCGGCGATCGGCGCGACATACCCCGACGTGGAGCTGGGGTCGGCCTGGCCGAAGCTCAGGGTGCGGTCGCACTTCTTGATGCGTTCGATGGTGATCGGACTCCCCGCGTTCACTATCAGCAGAGACTCGTAGCCGTTGAGGCCGTCGGGTCCGATCGTGCGGGCGAAGACCTCTCCGTTGGCCCGGCGCACCGCCTCGAGCCCGGATTCGTTGGAGAACCAGCCGGCGTCGGTCTGCTTGAAGCGCATCGCCTCGATCAGCACCGTGTAGTTCGACGGGATGAAGGGCTTCACCTTCAGCCCCGTCGCCTTCGACATGTCGTCGAGCACCGGCCGCCAGTTCTTCTCGAGCGTCGCGGCGGGGCCGGTGGGCAGGATCGAAAAGGTGAGCTCGCCGGGCGCCTCGGTGGTCGGCGCCTTGCCGCAGGCCGCGACCGCGGCGGCGCCTGCGAGGCCGAAGTGGCGGCGGGTGATCATGCCGGCGCTCCTTCCCAGAACACGTCCTCGAACTCAGGCCCGTAGATCTCGACCAGGCGCGCCCGGCCCAGACCCTCGACAGGGCCGTCGTAGGCGACGCGGCCGGCCTTCAGGGCCACGATCCGCCGGCAGTAGCGCAAGGCGTAGTCGACCTGATGCAGCGAGACCAGCACGGTGAGGCCGTCGGCCGCGTTCAGATCCTTCAGGATCTCCATCACCCGGCGCGCGGCCACCGGGTCGAGTGAGGCGACCGGCTCGTCGGCGAGGATCACCTCGGCCTTCTGCACCAGGGCTCTTGCGATCGCGCCGCGCTGCTGCTGCCCGCCCGAGAGCGTGCCGGCGCGCTGGCCGGCGTAGTCGGCGACGCCGACGCGGGCGAGCGCAGCCATGGCCCCGGCCCTCGCCTCGGCCGGCCAAAGTCCGAGAAGGCCGCGCCAGAATCCGATCCGCCCGAGCGAGCCGAGCACGGTGTTGGTGAAGAGCGAGAGGCGGCCGACCAGATTGAACTGCTGGAAGACGAAGCCGATCCGCGCCCGCACCAGACGGACCTTGTCGGAAACTCGCCCGCGGGCCTGCACCGGCTGGTCGAAGGCGACGATCTCGCCGGACCCCGCGTCGATGGCCGTCAGTCCGCTGAGGGTCCGCAGCAGCGTCGACTTGCCCGAGCCCGAAGGGCCGATCAGCCCGACCATCTCGCCACGCGCCACGCTGAGGCTCACGCCGTCGAGCGCGCGGCGCTCGCCGTAGGTCTTGGAGATGCCCCGCACGCTGAGGACGGCGGCGTCGGACGGCATGAAGGCTCCCGAATGGCTGCGGCGCTGCTTAGCCTCTTCACCCCTCATTGCGAAGGTCTAGTGACGGTTCGTAAAGCACGCAGGGCGCATCGTGCCACGCAGCCGCGGGTTGGGGCATTGGGACTTTACATCGAGTCCCAGTTTCCCTATTTCGCACGGCTCCGGCGGACCCCGTGTCCATCTGCGCTGCTAACGCCGGTCTGGGTTCAACAATCCTTCAGGGGGTTGCGTGAGGTGGGAAGCTACCATACGCCCCTGGACCTGGTCCGTGAGCGGTCCCCGGAACGTCCTGTCGCCCTCGTGCGACATGACGCCGTGGCCCTAGCGGCGCGCTGGTTCCAGGACAACTTCAAAGGCGACGTTCTTTACGCGGTCAAAGCGAACCCGTCGCCGTGGGTGATTGAAACGCTCGCCGCGGGCGGCGTGACGGCGTTCGACGTGGCCTCGATTCCCGAGATCGAGCTCGTGAAGGCGCATGCGCCCGGCGCGCGGATCGGCTTCATGCATCCGGTGAAGAGCCGCGCCGCGATCGGCCAGGCCTACTTCGACTTCGGCGTGCGCACCTTCGCGTTCGACACGATGGAGGAGCTGGACAAGCTGGTCGACGTCACCGGCGACGCGAAGGACCTCAACCTGATCGTCCGCCTTGGCGTCGAGACCGCCGGCGCGGCCTACTCGCTGGCCGGCAAGTTCGGCGTCGACGCGCCCGAGGCGCCGCCGCTGCTGCTGGCCGCCCGCCGGGCGACCGACGAGCTGATGGGAATCTCGTTCCACGTCGGCAGCCAGTGCATGCGCCCCTCGGCGTTCCAGGCGGCGATGGCGCAGGCTTCCCGAGCGCTGGTGCGCGCCGGCGTGTTCGCCGACGTGATCGACGTCGGCGGCGGCTTCCCATCGGTCTATCCGGGCATGATCCCGCCGGACCTGACGGAGTACCTGGCCGCGATCGAGCGCGGCTTCGGCGAGATGATGGTGCACGAGACCACCGAGCTCTGGTGCGAACCGGGCCGGGCGCTGGTCGCCGAAGGCTCGTCGCTGCTGACCCGGGTCGAACTGCGCAAGGGCGAGGCGCTCTACCTCAACGACGGCGCCTACGGCGCGCTGTTCGACGCGGCGCATACGAAGTGGCCGTTCCCGGTGAAGCTGCACCGCGCCGACGGCGATGGGGCGGCGAACCTGAAGCCGTTTCGCTTCTTCGGCCCGACCTGCGATTCCCTCGACGCCATGCCCGGTCCGTTCTGGCTGCCGGAAGACGTGCGTGAAGGCGACTACGTCGAGATCGGCATGCTGGGCGCCTACGGCGTGGCCATGTCGAGCCGCTTCAACGGCTTTGGCGACATCGAGACAGTCGAAGTGGACGATTCGCCGATGCTCTCGATGTTCGGCCTAGGCCCGCGGACGGTCCCGACCCCGAAGTCGGAGACCGCCGACGTCGTGAAGCTGTCGCGGGCGCGTGGCAGGAAGCGGCGGCGCCGGTAATCCCTCCCTATCGAGGAAGGGCCAGGGGGTGGGGGGCTGCGAGGCAGGCGCTCTTTGTCCCCATGACCCCGACGATCTGATAGACCCCCACCCCCAACCCCTGCTCTCAAGGGAGGGGAGCGAGGCATCGATGAACGCGCCTACCCCGAACACCAAGGCCGAGCTGCTCTCGACGGTCGTCGAGCACGTCGACATCACCGCCTACGACGCGCGGCCGGTGATCGACGCGATGCGCAAGATGAGCTTCTCGAGCCGCGACACCGCCCGGGCCGCCGACATCCTCAACATGGCGCTGGAGGACCGGGCCTGCTCGCCCTGGCTGATCCTCGCCGGCTCGACGTCGGCCGGCGGCTGCATGCACGTCTACCGCGACATGGTGCGGTTCGGAATGGTCGACGCGGTGATCGCCACCGGCGCCTCGATCGTCGACATGGACTTCTTCGAGGCGCTTGGCTTCAAGCACTACCAGGCCGAAGGCCCGGTCGATGACAACGTGTTGCGCGCCAACTACGTCGACCGCATCTACGACACCTACATCGACGAGGAAGAGCTGCAGAACTGCGACCACACGATCTACGAGATCGCGGGCTCGCTCGAGCCGCGCCCCTACTCCAGCCGCGAGTTCATTCATGAGATGGGCAGGTGGCTCGCGGCCGGAAACGCCAAGAAGGCTGGCAGCCTGATCCAGACCGCCTACGAGGAAGGCGTTCCGATCTTCTGCCCCGCGTTCGTGGACTCGTCCGCCGGCTTCGGGCTGGTCAAGCACCAGAAGGATCGGATCGCGGCGAAACAGCCCTACGTGACGATCGACGCGGTGGCCGATTTCCGTGAGCTGACCGACATCAAGATCGCCGCCGGCGTCACCGGGCTCTTCATGGTGGGCGGCGGGGTGCCGAAGAATTTCGCGCAGGACACCGTGGTCTGCGCCGAGATCCTGGGGATCGACGCCGAGATGCACCGCTACGCCGTACAGGTGACTGTGGCCGACGTGCGCGACGGCGCCTGCTCGTCATCGACGCTGCAGGAGGCGGCCTCGTGGGGCAAGGTGCAGACAACGCACGAGCAGATGGTGTTCGCCGAAGCGACCACGGTCGTCCCGCTGATCGCTTCGGACGCCTACCACCGCGGCGCGTGGAAGCGTCGCGAGAAGCGGCGCTGGGCGAAGCTGTTCGAAAAGGCGTGAAGCCCTACGCCAGCTCGATTCCGGCGCCGTAGGCGGCGACCGTTCGATCGACGGTCAGGAGCCGGAGAGGCTCGGCTCGCGCTTGAGCGATCAGCATCCGATCGAACGGGTCGCGATGCAGCGACGGCAGCGCGGCGACGGCCACAGCATGCGGGGCCGCGACATCCAGTATCCGGAAGCCGGCTTCGAGGAATTCGGCCAGAGCCTGCGCCGCCGAGACGGGCATGTCGTCAGTCCGGCCTTTCGGGAGCGCATGCTTGATCGCGATCTCCCAGAGCGTCACGACGCTCACGAACACTTCGTTCTCGCGATCTTCCAGCAGCCGGCGCGTCTCTGGTCTCAGACGCTCGTAGTCCGTCACCCCCCAAAGCGCGACATGGGTATCAAGAAGCAGCCTCATTCGTCGCCGTAGAACATCTTCGCGATCTCATCGTTGTCGCGGTCGATGTTGTCCGGAACGACGAACTTACCCTTGGCGATACCAAGTATGACGCCACGCTTCTTCTGTTCTAGCGGCACTAAGCGGGCGGCCGGTTTGCCGTTCCGGGCGATGATGATTTCGTCCTCCCCGCCGCTCTCCACAGCCTCCACGAGCCTCGAGAGGTTGTTCTTGGCCTCGAGCATGTTGACGACGGTCATGACGGCTCCTTAGCCAACCCTGGCTAAGGTAGGCGTGCGCACGGCAACTTGCAAGGCGTCAGATGCCGCCGTAGCGGTCGTAGCCCTGGTCTTCCCAGTAGCCGCCCTGGCCGCCTCGGATGTGGTCGAACGAGGCCACCGCCTCGAGCCGCATCAGGTATTTGGCCTGCTTGTAGCCGAGGTAGCGCTCCGCCCGCAGGCGCAAGGGGGCCCCGTGAGGCACGGTGAGCGGCGCGCCGTTCATCGCGTAGGCGAGGATCGTCTGGGGGTGGTGGACATCGAAGACATCGAGCGTCTCGTAGTATTTGGCGCCGCCCAGCGTGTCGGCGCAGTGCAGCACGATATGCCTGGCTTCGGGCTTCAGTCCCGCCATGTCGATCAGCGGGCCGAGCCTGGCGCCGGTCCATTCGCCGATGCAGCTCCAGCCCTCGACGCAGTCGTGTCGCGTAATCTGCGTGCGGGCGGGCAACGCCTTGATCTGGTCGAGGCTGAGCGCGAGCGGCCGCTCGACCAAGCCGTCGACCACCAGCTTCCAGCTCGCGAAGTTCTCGGCGACCAGGGCCTGGTATTCGGCGTCCGGCGGGTTGATCGTGCCGTTGGCCTTGAAGTTCGGCGTGATGTCGGCCCGGGTGAACTCGCGGGCGAGCGCACCGCGGCCGAGCAGGCGCTGGACGCGCCGGTTCAGCACCTCGGCGCTCGAGAGCGCCTTCACCACGTCCGGGTTCTCGGTGATCTTGTCGCAACCGGCGAGAAAGCTGGCGGCGAGGCTGGCGCCGGCGGCCTTCAGCCAGGCGCGGCGAGCAAGCGTCATGGCGCGTCTCCGACGGGGGCGGCAGGAGGCTCGACCTCGATGGCGTAGCGGCCGGTGATCATCGAGCGGATGTTGTTCCAGGTCCCCGAAAGCACGACCATCACCATGTGCACGAGGAAGAAGAGCACGACGAGGCTCGCGGTGATGAAGTGGATCGAGCGGGCCGACTGTCGCCCCCCGAAGAGGTCGACCAGGAACGGGAAGATCGCGTCGAGACTCGGCGACATCGTCATGCCCGAGAGGATCATCACCGGCAGCAACACGATCACGACGCCGAGGTACGCGCCTTTCTGCAGCACGTTGTAGCGCCGCGCCTCCTCGCCCTTCGGGAACTTCAGCCGCATGTGGGCCCAGATCTCGTGCAGCACGTGGCCGGGCGCGAGCTGGCTCTTCGTCGGCGCGAGGTCACGCCGCAGATGGCCGCTGATGAGGCCGGTGGCGAGATAGAGCGTCAGGTTCAGCGCGAATACCCAGGCGAAGAAGAAGTGCCAGCGACGCCCCAGCGCGAGGAAGCGATGCGATGGGATCGTCAGCCAGGCCGGAAAGCCGCGCGAGACGATGACGTGGCCCTCTTGGGAAGCGCCGAGGAAGCCGGTCGTGTCGAACACCTGACGGCCGATCATGGTCACGCCGCGCAACTGACCGCCGCGCTCGTAGGCGCCGGTCGCGAACCAGGGCTGGCCAAAGTGCGACTGCTGGCCGAAGTAGAGGGCCGGGTGGGCGTTGAAGATCTGCAGGCCCGAGAGCAGCAGGAAGAAGAGGCTGATCGCGTTGATCCAGTGCGTGACGCGCACGACTGCGCCGTGGCGGCGGACCAGGATCTTCTGGGGCCTCGACATGGTGCGGGCGGTCCTTCCTGCGGCCGGCTCGCACGCCGGCCTAGGCGCTTACTACGCCGCAAAGTCGAATTCGGTTACGCCTGTAACTGCATGGGTTCGATAGCGAACTGACATTGACGGCGTGACTGACACCGAGACCGTGCTGAAAGCGCTGATGCTGCGCGGCCTCGCCGGCGACGCCAAGGCGCATGGCGAGCTGCTGGCCACGCTGGCGCGCCATCTGCGCGCCTTCTTCGCCCGGCGGCTCGGCGGCGCGCAGGTCGACGTGGAGGACCTCGTGCAGGAGACGCTGCTGGCGATCCACCTCAAGCGCGACACCTACGACACCGCCCAGCCGTTCACGCCCTGGGCCTACGCGATCGGCCGCTACAAGCTCCTGGACCACTTCCGCCGCCAGGGCGTCCGGCGCGCCGTGCCGCTGGAGGACGCGGGCGAGCTGATCGCGGCCGAGACGACCGAGGAGGGCGCGGTGCGGCGCGACCTCGACCGGCTGCTGTCTGACCTGCCCGAGCGCCAGCGCGCGCTCGTGCAGGACGTCAAGCTGACCGGACATTCGATCGAGGAGGCCGCCGGGCGCCAGGGTATGACCCCCGGCGCGGCCAAGGTCGCAATCCACCGCAGCCTGCAGCGCCTGGCGCGGAAGGTGCGCCAATGAGGACCGACGAGCTGATCACGCTGCTGTCGAGGGACGCGCCGTCTCAGGCCGGGCGTCGCTTCGCCCCGCTGCTGCTGGGCGCAGGGGTGGTCGGGGCTGCCGTCTCGCTCGCCGTGCTGATCGCCTGGCTTGGGATGCGGCCGATGCACGAGGCGATGCGCAGCGGCTCGTTCTGGATGAAAGCGGCCTACACCACGCTGCTGGCGGCGTCGGGGCTGTTCGTGACCACGCGGCTCGCCCGCCCGGGCGGACGCGCAGGGGCGGCCCTCTGGATCGCGGCGCTGGCCATCGCGTGGCTGGCGACCATGGCGGGCATGGAGACGATGCATACGCCGGCCGCAGGACTGCCGCGCCTGTGGCTTGGCCAGACCTGGCGCGTCTGCCCGTTCCGCATCGTCGCCCTGAGCCTGCCGGTGCTGGCGGCCGCGCTCATCGCCTTGCGACGAATGGCCCCGACACAGCCGGCGCTGGCGGGCGCGATGGCCGGCCTCTTCGCCGGCGCGGTCGGCGCGACTGTCTACGGTCTCTACTGCCGCGAGACCGCCGCGGCGTTCGTTGTGGTCTGGTATTCGCTCGGGATCGCCGCCTGCGCCGCGCTCGGCGCCGCGATCGGCGCGCGGGCCCTGCGCTGGTGACGCTCAAGGCGTCTCGACCGCCTCCAGCAGCGCGGCGCGGACGAGGTCGGGCCGCTCCATCGGAAGAAAGTGGGTCGTGCCCGGGATGGTGTCGATGCGGATCCGGCCGGTCGACGTCAGCGCGTCGATCCGACCCTCGATCCGTCCCGGCGAGTCCTCGGCGGCGCGCAGGATGTGGATCGGGCAGCTGGAGGCCTCGAACGCCGCCCAGGCGTCGTGGTCCTGGTTGAGGTAGTTCGAGACCTCCCACTCGGGCGTGCAGGCGAGCTCGACGCCGCCATCCGGGGCGTCGTGGAAGCCCGCGGCGACGTAGTCAGCCAGCTGCGCCTCGGTCCAGGTGCGGAAGGCGCCGCGGCCGCGGTAGCTCTCGATGGCGGCCGCCTTGCTCGGGAAGTGGCGACGGCGTTTGAGCGCGCCGGCCACCATCGGCGAGGCTCGCATTGCGCCGGCCGGCACGGTCGACGGGCCTGGCGGACGGATCACCGGATCGAACAGCGCCAGCGCCTTCACCCGCTCTGGCGCCTCGGCCGCCGCCAGCAACGAGGCCGTGCCGCCCATCGAGTGACCTGCCAGCACAGTGCGCTCGATCTCCATCGCGTTCAGGAAGGCGAGGAGATCGTCTTTCAGATCCAGCCAGGAGGTGCGCGGCCGGTCGGTCGCGAGCCGCGTCGCGCCGTGCCCGCGCTGGTCGGGCGTGAGGATGCGCAGCGACGTTCCGAGCGGACTCAGGATCGTCCGGTAGGCCCGCGCGTTGAAGCCGTTGGCGTGCAGGAAGACGACGTCCGGCGGACGGTTGTCGGGTCCGTAGTCGAAGTAGGCGACCTCGCCCGGACCGGCAGCCGGCGGCAGGGCGATGCGGCAGGTCCGCGGCTCGAGTTCGAGGTCGGCGTCCAAATTCGGCGGCTCCTGACTGACCCAGCGCCGCTCCCTGCTAGGCTGGCGTCGCAGGGTAAGTCCACCCCGCCGCGCGAAGGAGCGGCCATGAAGCTGAGGACCATCGGCTACGAAGCGGCGACGCAGGCCGCGGTGATCGACTGCCTGAAGCGCGCCGGCGTCGAGGTGCTGATCGACGTGCGGGCCGTGCCCTCGTCGCGGCGCGCGGGCTTCTCCAAGCGGATCCTGGCGGCGAGCCTCGCGGACGCCGGGATCGACTACGTGCACCTGCGGGCGCTCGGCACGCCGAAGGCCGGGCGGCAGGCCGTGCGCGCCGGCCGCGTCGCCGTGATGGAGGCGATCTACGCAGCGCACCTTGCCGAGCCGGAGGCGCAGCTGGAACTGGGGCAGGCGCTGGAGATCGCGAAGGAACGGCCGGCCGCGCTGCTTTGCTACGAGGCCGACGCCGCACACTGCCATCGCCGTATCGTCGCCGGGCGGCTGACGGAAGCGGCGGACTTCGAGGTGGAGGACCTGCGGCCCTGAGCGGCTACTTGCCGTCCTTCTTGTCGGCCGGCGCGTCGCCGCCCGCGGCCTGCTGGATCAGGGCCGCGATGCGGTCGGTCGAGTCGGCGGCCTGGTTCAGCATCTGCATCGGCGCAGAACCCGGGCGGACCGCGGCGACCACCTGGCTCGCGGCCGACTGCGCCATCGCGATGGCGGCGTCGGAGGCGGCGGCGATCCTGGCCGAGGTGGCCGTGGCCGGGTCGGCGTAGATGAAGCCGTAGGTCGGATAGGTGGTCGTGCCGAGGTTATGCGACGGATCGTTCCAGACCTTCACCAGGCTCCAGTCGCCGTTCGGCGAGACGTCGACGACGGTGACGTTGCGCTCGACCTGGCCTCGGCTGCCGTCGATCAGCGACCAGTTGGCATGGGTGATCTGGATCACGCGGTCGGTCAGCACCTGGCTGACCACCGCGACGTGGCCCAGCCGCATCCGGCCGGTGGGCCGGAAGCAGAGCACCGCGCCCGCCTTGGGGACGTAGCCGGTCTGGTACTTGCCTGCGGCCTGGCTCCACCAGGTCCAGGCGTCGCCGAAGATCTGGATGCCGGAGACGAGGCGAGCGAAGGGAACGCACTGCCAGTAGTCGTCCGCGAGAGCGCCGCCAGGCGCGAACGCGAGGACTGCGGCTAAAAATAGGGCGCCGAGAGAACCTCTCGTTCGTCCAACCATGCTAGCGATGTCTCCCGCCTCGACAGGTAGGGCATAACCCTGCCTTGCCCGGATGAAAAGAGTCTTTACCGCGCACCTGCGCTCTCAAGTTTGTGATGACCGTGCGAGCTGCGCCAAAGCTTCATGGTCTCCCGCGCCGGTTTCTCGATCAGATGATGCGCTGCAGCAGCAACAGGAACCAAAGATACGACGAAGATGAGCCACAGTGGAAGCGGCACCTGCTTGCCCTGTAAGTGCAAGGTCTTCGCAACTAGATTTACGAAGAGCACCTGCCATGGGACACAAACCATATAGACCGCGTAACTGATCTCGCCAAGATAGACGAGGATTGGCTGCGATCCCAGCCGCCCACCGGCCTTGGAAACTTGCGCCAAAGTAATAATCAGCCCGCCGCAGGCGGCGACCGTGATCATGTCTGGCGCGCCGAATCCGGCGCACGCGATCACGGCGGCGCCGAAAAAGCAGGCGCCGGCGAGGCTTTTGCGGCGATCCGCCGCGCTCGATCGCCACGCCAGATAGAGAGCGCAACCCAGCACAAAGCACGGAACGATCCGCAGAGCGCCCCATGCGATTGTCGCCTGGGTCAGCGGGAACCCGGTGATTCGCTCGAATCCGACGTAGAGGGTCGACAGGAACGCCAGCGCCGCGGCGACCGCCACGCCCGGCCAGCGACGCACCGCTATCGCCAGCGCGGCGAAGGCCGGGAAGGTCAGGTAGGCGAACCACTCCGCGGAGATCGACCACGAGGGGTGGTTCCAGCCGGCGACGGGCGCGAGGCCCCAAGCCTGGGTCATGGTGATGTTCGCCGGCAGCGCGGCCCATGAGAGCACGTTCGGGTCGACCGCCTCGCCCGCGGCCACCGCCGCGGCGGCCATCAGCCCCATGCCGGCCAGAGTGGCCAGGTGCAGCGGGTAGATCCGCGCGAGCCGGGCCCAGATGAAGTCGCCGTAGCGGAAGCGCCCAGCCTCGAACGAGGGCAGGTAGACGTGGCAGAGGATGAAGCCGGAGAGAACGAAGAAGAGCTCGACGCCGAGGTAGCCTTTGGCCACGAGCGCCGGCCGCTCGGCGCCGCCCGCGAGGTGTGGCCAGTAGTGGAACAGCACCACCCACATCGCTGCGAAGAAGCGCAGCGACGTCAGCGGCTTGATGTTGGCCGGCGTTCCCATGCCGAAGCGCACTCCAGCGAGCCGGATCGGGACGGCTCGCGGGCGGCGGTGCAAAGGGTAAGCCAGACGTTAAAGGAAGCTGTAGGGGTCGACGTCGATCGTCATGCGCACCGAGCCCGGGACCTTCACCCGGGCGCGCCAGGCCGCCAGGAAGGCCTGCAGGTCGACGCCGCGGTCCGCACGGATCAGGAACCGCTTGCGCCGTCGCCCACGCACCAGGCTGAACGGCGGATCGGCGGGGCCGTAGACGTCGACGCCGTCGGCGTTAGGCGTCACCGCCGCGAGGTCGCGCAGGAAGCGGTCGAGCACGGGCGGGTCCGAGCCGGAGACGATCAGCGCGGCCAGGCGGCCGTAGGGCGGCAGGCGCGCGGCCTCGCGCTCGGCCATCTCGGCGGCGACGAAGGCGTCGCG
>DATKMZ010000188.1:0-13672 GCA_035541575.1 Caulobacteraceae bacterium
GCCGGCGGGACCGCCGTCTCCAACTCGAAAAGCGTCACCGACATGGGCGCGGTGAAGGACATGGTCGCGCAGGCGATCGACGAGCTCGGCGGCCTGCACGCGGTGATCAACCCGGCCGGCATCCTGCGCGACGGCATGTTCCACAAGATGCCGGACGAGGACTGGGACATCGTCATCGATGTCCACCTGCGCGGCTCCTACAACGTCTGCCGCGCCTCGATCGAGCACTTCAGGAACCAGAACGAAGGCTCGTACGTGCTCTTCACGTCGACCTCGGGCCTGATCGGCAACATCGGCCAGACCAACTACGCGGCCGCCAAGCTCGGGATCATGGGGCTCTCGCGCGTGCTGGCGATGGAGGGCGCCTCCAAGGGCGTGCGCTCCAACATCATCGCGCCGACGGCCTGGACGCGGCTGATCGCCACCATCCCGATCAAGGACGAGGCCGGCGCGGCGCGGATGAAGGCGATGCAGCAGGCGCTGCGGCCGGACCAGCCGGCCAAGCTCGCGGTCGCATTGGCGAGCCCGGCGGCCAAGGACGTCTCCGGCCAGATCTTCGGCGCCCGCTCGGAGACGCTCGAGCTCTTCAGCCAGCCACGGCCGATCGAGAGCCTCACCGCCCAGGACACCTGGACCGTGGCGTCGATCCTCTCGGACGCGCTGCCGAAGATGGCGCCGAAGTTCACGTCCCTCGCCGGCCCCGGCCAGCAACAGCAGCAGCGCGCGCCGGCGAACGCCTGACGCGCAAGGGCCGATGCCAGCGGGCTTGTGCGGCGCGCCCCCGTTCAGTCGTCGCGGTGGACGCGCTCGCGGCGCTCGTGACGCTCCTGGGCCTCGAGGCTCAGGGTCGCGATCGGGCGGGCCTCGAGCCGCGCGAGGCCAATCGGCTCGCCGGTCTCCTCGCAATAGCCGTACGCGCCCTCATCGATCCGGCGCAGCGCCTCGTCGATCTTGGCGATCAGCTTGCGCTGACGATCTCGCGTGCGCAGCTCCAGCGCCCGGTCGGTCTCTGACGACGCACGGTCGGCGAGGTCAGGATGATTCTCCGTCTCGGCCTGTAAGTGCGTCACTGTCTCGCGAGATTCGCGAAGGATATCTTCCTTCCAGTTCAGGAGCTTTTGTTTGAAGTACTCGAGCTGACGGTCGTTCATGAACGGCTCATCCTCGGAGGGATGGTACACGTTGCCATTCAGCACCGGCGCAACTGACTCCATTGACGCCTCACTGCCCCCTAACGTAGGTCCCGCTTCTTCCCTCGGGCGCGCGCTTATAGCAAACCCGCGCCCAGCGGCAACGCGGCTCGCGCGGCGGGCGCCATTAGGTCGCAACTCTTGCAACCTCGAGCTTCGCGAGCTCTACCGTGGCGCGCGTTTCGATTTCGTCGAGCAGGCCCTCGAGCCGCGGATCGTCGGTCAGCGACCGCTGCTCGCGCACTGCGCGGGTCAGGGCTTCCATCGACCGCGGGCTCAGATTGCCCTCCAGAAGGTCAAGCTTCAGGCCGTCCAGCGCGTCGAGCAATTTGCCGGCGCGGCCCATCGCGCGACGCTTGCGCTCGACCGGCCCGTCGACTTCCTGCAGCGCGATCAGCGCTTCGAGCGAGCTGACCTGGCCGACGCCGGCCGAGGCGGCGACACCTGTGGCGCCGGAAGCCGGCGCGGACGTCACGATCGGCTGGAAGCCGGGCGCGGCGGAGGGCGCTGGGGCGGCGGGCCTCGCGCCCGTCGCGCCGCTCGAGCCGGCCGGTCCCGTGACCTTCATGCTTCCGACGCCTCCTCGCCCTGGCGGCCCACAGTCTGCTGGCTTGCTTGCGGCATGGTTAATGCCGGGCAAATTCTGCCGGGAGCGGCGGGCGCCGTCCGATCGCGCCGACGATAGGCTTGTTTTGATTGAGTTTTCGTCACCGCCGCGGTGGCAAGCTTCTGGCATGGGGCGCGGGCGTGAAAGAAGGCCCTTCCATGCGTCGTTTCCTGCGGCTGGCCCTGGTCGCCCTCCTCGGCTCCCTCGTTTTCGGCGGCCCCGCGTTCGCTGGATCCCGCATCAAGGACGTCGTCGAGTTCGAAGGCGTGCGCGAGAACATGCTCGTGGGCTACGGACTCGTCGTCGGGTTGAACAACACTGGAGACTCGCTCCAGAATGCGCCTTTCACCAAGCAGGCGATCCAGTCGATGATGGAGCGGCTCGGCGTCAACACGCGCGACCCGGCCGCCTCGGCGCTGCTCAACACCAAGAACGTGGCCGCCGTCATGGTGACCGCGCGGCTCCCGGCCTTCGCCGCCTCCGGCTCGAAGATCGACGCCACCGTCTCGGCGATGGGCGACGCCAAGAGCCTGCTGGGCGGCACGCTGCTGATGACCTCGCTGATGGCCGCCGACGGCGAGACGTACGCGGCCGCGCAAGGCACGGTCGAGACCGGCGCGGTCTCCGCCTCCGGCGCCTCCGGATCGTCGATCACGCGCGGCGTCCCGACCGCCGGCCGCATCGCCGGCGGCGCGATCGTCGAGCGCGAGACCGGCTTCAACATGGACGCGATGAGCCAGCTGCGGCTCACGTTGCGCAACCCGGACTTCACGACCGCCCGGCGGATCGCGCAGGCAATCAACGCAGCCTACCCGGGCACGGCCGTCGCCGAGAACCCGACCATCGTCTCGCTGAGGGCCCCGAGCGGGCATGACATGGTGAGCTTCGTCACCGACGTCGAAGACCTCGACATCGAGCCCGAAGCGCCAGCCAAGGTCGTCATCGACGAGGTCTCGGGCGTCGTCGTGATGGGCGCGGACGTCAGGATCTCCCAGGTCGCCATCGCCCAGGGCAACCTGACGATCAGCGTCCAGGAACGGCCGCTGGTGAGCCAGCCCGCGCCGTTCAGCCAAGGACAGACCACCGTGACCCCGCAGTCGAACGTCAAGGTCGACGAGGAAAAGGGCAAGCGCCTGCTGGTGATCGGCGGCGGGGCCTCGCTCTCGACCCTGGTCGCCGGCCTCAACACGCTCGGCGTGACGCCGCGCGACATGATCTCCATCCTGCAGGCCGTCAAAGCCTCCGGCGCCCTGCAGGCCGACATTTCGGTGATGTGATGAGCGCCATTCCGAGTTTCACCTCGCCCGTCGACCCGGCGAGCCTCACGCCCGGCCCGAACGCCATGAGCGCCGCCGAGCTCGCGCGCCGCGGCAAGACCCACGAGACCGCGGTCAGCTTCGAGGCCTCGTTCCTGAGCACCGTGCTGCAGACCATGTTCCAGGGCGTTGACACCTCGTCCCCGCCGTTCGGCGGCGGGCCCGGCGAGGATATGTGGAAGTCGTTCATGGCCGAGGCGATGGCCAAGGACATGGCCCGGCGCGGCGGCATCGGCGTCTCCAAGGCGGTGGAGCGCGAGATGCTCAAGCTGCAAGGCCTCAGCGAGGCGCCGCAATGAGCGCCCCTGAAACCGGCGGCGAAGTCGCCCTCGAGGCGGTCATCGACCTCACCGAGAAGCTGACGCGGCTTCTCGCGGGCCAGGCGCGCGCGTTCGAGACCCACCGCCCGCAGGACGTCGCGGCGAGCCTCGAGGAAGTCACGCGCCTGACCAACATCTACCGGGCGACGTCGGCGCACATCCGCAGCCAGCCGCAGATCGTCGAGGCCGCGCCGATCGAGACCCGGCGACGACTGCTGCGGGCGACCGAGGCGTTCGACGCGGTGCTGATGCGCCAGGGCCGAGCGCTGGCGGCCTCGAAGACTGTCACCGAGGGTCTGGTGAAGGCGATCGCCGAGGAGATCGCCGCCAAGCGCAGCGTCGGCCAGGGTTACGGCCCGAAGAAGGGCCGCGACGCCTCCGCGACCGCCATCACGCTGAACCGGCAGGCCTAGCCGGGCTTGACCGCCTGGAAGCACCACCAGCCGTCGGAAGAACGCACCGGTCGTCCGACGCGATAGTCACCGCAGACGGAGACGCTGTCGAAGCCGGCTTCGCGGAGCGCGAGCTCGAACTCCTTCAGGCCCCAGACCCGCAGCGCGAGCTGCTCCAGCTCCTGCTCGACGAGACGCCCCTCCCGCCAGCGCTCGTAGCGGTCGTGGCTGACGCGCCGCTGCCCGACCAGGTCGAGCTCGACCCGCGTCGAGGTGAGCTGCAGCAGGTCGCCGCCGGGCGTCACCCAGCTGCGCACGAAATGGGCGGGCGTCGTCGTCAGATACGCCAGCGGCATCAGGTCGACGAGTAGCCGCCCGCCGGGCGCCAGCGCGGCGTGGAACCGGCGCAGCACCTCGAGCGCGGCGTCGTACTGGTCGACCAGCGTGAACGACCCGACCGGCGAGACGATCGCCTGGAACGGCGTCTCGAAGGCGAAGTCCTGATAGGTCGTGCGCTGGATTTTCGGCGTCAGGCCCCGCTCATCGGCGGCCCGGCGCAGCTGGTCCAGCATGTGCTCCGAGTGGTCGAATCCGTGGACGTCGATGCCAGCCTCGAGCAGCGGGATGCTCAGACGCCCGGAGCCGCAAGCAGCCTCCAGGATCGGACCGCGGAGCGGCGCCAGCGCGGCCTTGTAGTAGCCCACGTCGCCGAGCGCGCCCGGCGGCTTGTCGAGAACGTAGACCTCCGCGCACATCGCGCCGTAGCGGTTGAGCGGGGAGGCGTTGGACAATGAAGGCATGTTGTCTCGCATGCGAACGACGGTCGCGGCTTGCCGCGGTCGCCTGGATGAATAAGCCGGCTCGGCGGCCGGCGGATGGGAAGCGAGACGAGCGGCCGGAGCCTGGTCGCAGAAAACGCGCCTAGAGAGTCCGGGTCGTCCGCGGGCGAGACGTAGCATTCATCGGGCGACCTCCTCTGGCTGGCTCAGCGGCGGAACATCGCGTCTCGCCGCCACGCCGTCAACGCCACGATCGCCCGTTTGAAACACTTGTTCGAATCCGACTCCGCTGCTAGCTTGCCGGACGTCGCCGGGCCGTTCCGGCGGCGCGCGTTCTCAGGGCGGGGTGAAAGTCCCCACCGGCGGTGATGGCGAGGCTCTTCGGGGCCAAGCACAAGCCCGCGGGCGCCTCGGTTCCGCCAGGAGCCGGGGGACGAGCAGATCCGGTGCGATTCCGGGGCCGACGGTCAGAGTCCGGTTATGAGAACGGTCGGAAGCGAGCCTGCGCGGGTTCCCCGCGCCGCGCTCCAGACGGCCCACCCCTGAGTCGTGGTCCACCCCCGCTCAGGGAGCCTGCCATGACTGCCGCTTACCCACTCTCCACCGACGGCGCCTCGCCCACCGGGCGCATCGCCTTCGTCCAGTCCAGCTGGCACAAGCCGCTGGTCGACCAGACCCTCGAAGGCTTCACCGCCGAGCTGACCCGGCTGGGCTTCAGCCGCGACCTCGTCGACCGCTGGGAGCTGCCCGGCGCGTTCGAGATTCCGCTCCACGCCAAGCGCCTGGCCAAGACCGGCCGTTACGCTGCGATCGTCGCGGCCGCCCTCGTCGTCGACGGCGGCGTCTACCGGCACGAATTCGTCGCCGAGACGGTCGTCCGCGCTCTGATGCAGGTGCAGCTCGAGACCAACACGCCGGTGTTCTCGGTCGTGCTGACGCCGCATCACTTCCACGAGCACGAGACGCACGAGGCGTTCTTCCGCGACCATCTGGTGAAGAAGGGCCAAGAGGCGGCCAGCGCCTGCGCGCGGACGATGGACAGTCTCGCCCGCATTCCGGCGACGGTCTGATGGACGCCGTGCTCACCCAGCCGGAGGGCTTCGTCCGGCACTTCCGCCAGAGCCCGCTCACCGATCCGTGGGAGCCGCTCTTCAGCCGCAAGGACGGCGGGATCGTCACCATCGGCTTTCGCGCCGGCGCGCCTCACGCCAACAGCCGCGGCTTCGTTCACGGCGGCATGCTCTCGGCCCTGGCCGACAACGCCATGGGGCTCTCGTGCGGCCAGTCGCTCGAGGGCGGCGCGAGCCTCGTGACCGTGAGCCTGGCCGTCGACTTCCTCGGCTCGGCCGCGCTCGGGCAATGGATCGAGGTCAGGCCGACCATCAGCCGGCTCGGCTCGACGCTCTGCTTCGCCGAGGCGGTCGTGACCGCCGACGGCGTCCCCTGCGCCAAAGCCCACGCCACGTTCCGGGTGGTGCGGCGGGCGGCTTAGCGGGGGGTTGGGTTTGCCTGGAATCGACTCGGCGGCGTTCAAACACTTCACCCTCGGGGGGAAGGGTCTTTCGCTGCGGCCCTGATCAACGCGCTTCACCGCGCCGGCAGCGCCAGCTCGCGCTCGACGCCGATCGCCGCCAGGAAGTCGCGGTCGTGGCTGACGACCACGAGCGCGCCATCGTAGGCCAGGAGCGCGGCCTCGACCGCGGCGATCGAGTCGAGGTCGAGGTGGTTGGTCGGCTCGTCGAGGATGATCAGCTGCGGAGGCCTCACCGCCATCAGCGCGCAAGCGAGCGCGGCCCGTAGCCGCTCGCCGCCGCTGAGCGCGGCCGCCGGCTTGAGGGCGGTCACGTTGCGGAACACGAACCTGGCCAGCGCGGCGTAGGCGGCGTTGTCGTCGGCGGCCGGGTTGAGCCGGCGGAAGTTCTCCAGCAGCGTCTCGTCGTCGTGGAGCATCCCCGCGCGTTGATCCAGCAGCACGGCCGGGACACCGCGCCCGACCTGGCCGTGCGTCGGCGCAAGATCGCCCGTCGCGAGCCGGATCAGCGTCGTCTTGCCGGCGCCGTTGGGGCCGGTGACGGCGAGCCGCTCGGGCCCGACCAGTCGGAACGAGACGCCCTCCAGCACCGGCGCCCCGTCCGGCCAGGCGAAGCCGACGTCATCGAACGCGAGCGCCACCCTGCCATCCGGCAGGCCCGACGGCGGCAGCTCGAACGCCAGGCGGCGCACCCGCTCGACCCGCGCCTCTGCGTCGGCGAGATCGCGCTCGGCCTCGGCGCGCTGGCGCTCGGCAATGCGGCTGAGGCCGCTCGACGTGCTCTCCGCCCGCTCGGCCTGGGCGTCGAGCCAGAGCTTGGGCATGTCGCGCCGGGCGCGCGAGCGCTTGCCGGCGGCGTCGGCCTTGGCCTTGCGCTCCTTCGCCGCCTGGACCCGCCGTTCGGTGCGGGCGAGCGCCTGCTCCGCCCGGTCGAGATCGCGCGCGACGGCCGCCTCCTCCTCTGCCTTGCGCGCCGCGTAGAGGTCGTAGTTTCCGCCGTAGACGTTCGCGCCGAGGCTGGTCAGCTCGACGATCCGGTCCATCCGGCGCAGCAGGGCGCGGTCGTGGCTCACGACCAGCGCGCCGCCGCGCCAGTCCGCCAGCATCGCCGCGACCGCCGCGCGGCCGTCCGAGTCGAGGTTGTTGGTCGGCTCGTCCATCAGGATGAAGTCGGGCTCGGCGATCAGCAGCGCCGCGAGCGCCGCGCGGGTCGCCTCGCCGCCGCTGAGCGTCGCCGCCGGCCGCTCGAGCGGAACGCCGGCCAGCTCCATCTCGGCGAGCGCTGCCTGGGTGCGCTGAGGCAAGGTCCAGTCGGCGCGCTCGAAGTCGGCGCCCTCCCCTTCCCCGTGCTCGATGCGCGTCAGGCGGGCCAGCGGCTCGGCGACGCCGAGCAGATCGGAGAGCGTCGCGCCGGGCGGCGGGGCCAGCTGCTGGCGCAGCACCGCGATCCGTCCGGACACGATGACCGCGCCGGCCGCCGGCGCCAGTTCGCCGAGGATCAGGCGCAGCAGCGTCGTCTTGCCGACGCCGTTGCGGCCGACGAGTCCGGTCCTCTCGCGCCCGAACGCAAGGGTCAGGTTCTCGAAGAGGAGGCGCCCTTCCGGGCTGGTCTGGCTAAGGGAGTCGAAGGTGATCAGGGAGGGCATGGGCGCCTGGACGGTA
The DNA here is from genome assembly GCA_035541575.1 of Caulobacteraceae bacterium. Taxonomy (GTDB): domain Bacteria; phylum Pseudomonadota; class Alphaproteobacteria; order Caulobacterales; family Caulobacteraceae; genus Acaudatibacter. The sequence continues at coordinate 7,798 of DATKMZ010000188.1, forward strand.
GCTGACGAACGGAGCGGCGAAGCGGTTCGTCGGCAGGCGCATCGGCGTCGAAGTCCTCTCTCTGGAGGCGGCGAAGATAGGCGCCGCGGTCGCGCGCCGCAATGGCGGCTTTCGGACCTGCAATCGGCGCGATGTCCGAAAACCGCGAGCATGGGTGCGCAATGCCCCCTAGATGCCAGGCTCCCGACGCAAGGAGCCAGCATCATGTCGTTCAGCGTATCCGGCTTGCCGGTCGAAGTCTTCCAGCCCCTGTTCGGCCTCGACGAGGCGGCGCTCGCGGCTCGCGGGATCGTCCGCTACGTCGCCCAGCCCGGCGACCGTTGCCCTTGCCGCATCACGCTGGAAGACGCGCGGCCGGGCGAGAGCGTGCTGCTCTTGAACCATCGCCATCACGACGTCGCCACCCCTTACCGCTCCGACTACGCGATCTTCGTCAACGAGTCGGCGCTGGCGACGCGCCGCGCCGAGGGCGAACTGCCGCCGGTGCTGAAGAACCGCCCGATCGCGGTGCGCGCCTACAGCGCCGACGGCACGTTGCTGGGCGCCGAACTGGCGCTCGACAACGACGTCGAAACGGTGATCGAGCGCAGCTTCGCCGACCCCGAGGTCGCCTACCTGCACGCCCACAACGCCGCCCACGGCTGCTACGCGGCCCGGATCGACCGGGGCTAGAGCCCGCGCCAATCCGGGAGGATCTGCTCAGCCATTCGCCCTAGGCGGTGGCGAGCAGGTAGCCCACGCGCGGGAAGTGGACCTGCAGGCGCCCGAGGGCCGGATCCTGGCGCGCGATCACGATGCGGCTGGCGTTGGCGGCGACCAGGGTCCCCGCGATCGGGTCGCGGCCGTAGTCGTCGGCAGCCACCGTGACAGCGGCGCCGGGCGCGAGCCCGGACGGGTCGGCCGCGTCATGGCCGGCGTAGGGCGCGGGCTCGGCCGCGCGGGCGATCTCGAGCGCCTCCGTCGGCGTCAACTCGCTGCGCCGGCCGTGGCCGATCGCAGCAACGCGCAGGCGCCAGTCTTTGAGCTTGTCGAGCCCCGCCATCAGCTGATCGGTGATGGCCGGCACGGCGCCCCTCAGGAACCAGACGTTCATGTAGGCCGCGATGTCGGCGAGGCCTGGCTTGTCGCCGGCGAGCCAGTCGGACTTCGCCAGCGCCGCGTCGATCCAGGCGGCCTCGCCGCGCCACTGGCTCTTCATCAGCTGGCTCGCGGCCTTCATCGCCGCGGCGTCGAACGGCCGGCCCGACAGCTTCTCGCGGTCCTCTATGAACGCCCGCGGGACCTCGATCTCACCGAAGATGATCGGCACCGTCGCCTGGAAGAAGAGGCGGTCGGCCCAGAGGTTGACCGCCCAGGCGCCGCCCGCGGCGAGGTCGGCGCCGGCCCGCGCGGCGATCTCGGCGATGATCACCTGGGTGTCGCAGAACACGTCCGCGCCGATCTGCATAACGGGGATGCGCCGATAGCCGCCGGTCAGCGGCGTCAGGTCGGGCTTGGGCATGATGGTCGGCTGGATCACCGAGCGCCACTCGAGGTCGTAGAGCCCGAACAGCAGCCTCGGCTTCTCCGAGAACGGCGAGTTGTCGTAGTGGTGCAGGATGATCTCGGGCGTCGGCATGGACCGACGCTAGAGCATCGCCCGCGCCCTGAAAACGCCGACCCGACGTCAGCCCTCGCGCTTAGGCTGCGTTTGGATCAGGATGCGTCCGGGGACGAAGAGAGCGCTCGGGGAGGAAGTTCAATGCGAAGCGTATTCAACATCGTCATGCGGATCGTCAGCTCGCTCGTAGGCGTGCTCATGGTCCTGATGGGCTCGATCTGGATGATGCAGGGGATGCATGTCGGCCCTGCCGCGATCATGCGCGGCTTCATGGTCAGCGACTGGCACTGGACGCTCTACGGGGCGATCCTCGCGCTGCTGGGCGTCGGCCAGGTGGTCTGGAGCAACACCCGCCAGACCGCCTGAAGGCGCGCGCGAAGACGCTCGCGCCGCCGTGAGTTTTCTGAGAAAATCCACTCGAAACGAGGAGGAACCGCCATGACTCAGCAGCTGATCGAAACCTTCGAGGACGGCGTCGCCACGCTGACGATGAACCGGCCCGAGGCGCGCAACGCCCTCTCGGGCGAGATGCTGTCCGCCCTGTCGGAAGCGGTGCGGCGCACGTCGGCCGACCCGAAGGTGCGGGCGATCGTCCTGACCGGCGCGGGCGGCGCCTTCTGCGCCGGCGGCGACGTCAAGGGCTTCGCGGCCGACACTAGCCGCGGCGCGGGCGTCGGCCAGGGCGGCGGACCTAGCTACGAGCAGCGCGTGGCGGGGCTGCGCAGCGGCATGGAGTTGGTCAAGTGGCTGCACGAGGCGCCCAAGCCGACGCTGGCGGTGATCCCCGGTCCCGCCGCCGGCGCGGGTCTCTCGCTGGCGCTCGCCTGCGACCTTCGGATCGCAGTCGACACCGCCAAGCTCACGACGGCGTTCTCGAAGGTCGGCCTGGCCGGTGACTACGGCGGCTCGTGGTTCCTGAGCCACCTCGTTGGCGCAGCCAAGGCGCGCGAGCTCTACTTCACCGCCGACGTCATCAGCGGCGCCGAGGCGGCCGCGCTCGGCATCGTCAACCGGGCCGTACCGGCCGAGGAGCTGGCGCAGGTCGCAACCGAGTACGCGCGTCGCCTCGCCGGCCTGCCGACGATCGCCGTCGGCTACATGAAGAAGAACCTCAACCTCGCGGCCCACTCGACGCTCAGCGAGCTGCTCGACCTCGAGGCGGCCAACATGGTGCGCACCATGATGACCGACGACCATGCCCAGGCGGCCAAGGCGTTCGTCGAGAAGCGCGCCCCCGCATTCGCTGGCCGCTGAGATTTCCGGGTAGCGACGGACCAGGGTCCGGACCTGAGATTGTCATCCCGGAGACCCGCGGAGCGGAGTCGTCCGGGATCTGCTTGGCTGTGTCCGGCGCAAAGTAAGTCCCGGCGCTTCTAGTCGGCCAGGAACGCCCGCACCGCCTCCAGGAACGCATCGAGGCGGTCGTGGTGGACCCAGTGTCCGGCGCGCTCGAACTCGATCACCCGGCCGTCCCGGAAATGCTTCAGCCGGCCGTCCTTCTCCGGGTTGGACGCCCAGCTCTCCGTCCCGTTCACGAACAGGATCGGACAGGTGATTTCGCCCCAGATCGCCTGCAGATCCGCTTCCGGGAAGTCGCTCGGCGACTGGGTGCGGACGTAGTTGTCGAACTTCCAGCTGTAGGTGCCGTCCTCGTTCTGGGCGACGCCCATCAGCGTCAGGTGCCTGGCCTGCTCGGGCGTCAGGTGGCGGTTCTCGGCCTGCATGCGGGCGAGCGCGTCCTCGATCGAGGCGTAGCGGCGCGGCAGGCGGCCGGCGAACGCGCGCTTGTCCACCACCCAGTTGCGCAGACGCTCCGGCGCGCTGCGGGAGGCGCGCTGCGCCATCACCGTCGGCGAGGGACCGAGCCCCTCGATCGCGACCAGCTTGGAGACCGTCTCCGGAAACGCGCCGGCGTAACGCAAGGCGATGTTGCCGCCGAGCGAGTGCGCGATGATCTTCACCGGCGCCAGCTGCTGCTGATGGATAAGCTGGGCGAGGTCGTAGACGTAGCCCGAGAGCCCGTAGTCGCCGCTCGGCGAGTGGGCGGAATCACCGTGGCCGCGCAGGTCGGGCGCGATGACGTGGTAGTCGCGTCGCAGGTCCTGGGCGACCCAGTCCCAGTTGCGGCAGTGGTCCTGTCCGCCGTGGACCAGGATCAGCGGCGGCGCCTGGGCGTTGCCCCAGTCAGCGTAGTGCAGCCTCAGCCGCTGCGAGATGTAAGACTGCGAGGTGGGACCGATGTCGGTCTGGGTCATGGCGCGCCGCCCTGCCTGAAAGGCGCGCGAAATAGGCGAGTTTCTCCGACTTCGCCAGAGGCGAGGCGCCTGGAGTGTCAGTCCGTGACAGCAGCGGCTCTGTTCGCATATTGTTCTTGCTGCAGATCGGACTCCCTATATTAGATTAGGCGGTCCCCTTGACGGCGAGGGGGACCTGCGAGGCGTCGGCGGCATGTCAGATCCAAACCGATTTCTGCGCGTGCGCGGCGCGCGCGAGCACAATCTGAAGGACGTCAACGTCGACATCCCGCGCGGCGAGCTCGTCGTGCTGACCGGGCTATCGGGCTCGGGCAAGTCGAGCCTCGCGTTCGACACCATCTACGCCGAGGGCCAGCGCCGCTACGTCGAGAGCCTTTCGGCCTACGCCCGGCAGTTCCTCGAGCTGATGAGCAAGCCCGACGTCGACCTGATCGAGGGCCTCTCGCCGGCGATCTCGATCGAGCAGAAGACGACCAGCCGCAACCCGCGCTCGACCGTCGGCACCGTGACCGAGATCCACGACTACATGCGGCTGCTCTGGGCGCGGGTCGGCGTCCCCTACTCGCCGGTCACGGGGCTGCCGATCGAGAGCCAGACCGTCAGCCAGATGGTCGATAAGGTCACTGCGCTGCCGGAGGGAACGCGACTCTATCTGCTCGCCCCCGTCGTCCGCGACCGCAAGGGCGAGTACCGCAAGGAGATCGCCGAGTGGCAGCGCGCCGGCTTCCAGCGGCTGAAGATCGACGGCGCCTACTATCCGATCGAGGATGCGCCGGCGCTGGAGAAGACCTTCAAGCACGACATCGACGTCGTCGTGGACCGGATCGTCGTGCGCGAGGGGATCGCCGAGCGCCTGGCCGACAGCCTGGAACAGGCGCTGCGCCTGGCCGACGGCATCGCGGTTGCGGAGTACGCCGACGCGCCAAGAGAGGGCGAAGAGCCGCAGCGGCTGCTGTTCTCCGAGCGGTTCGCCTGCCCGGTCTCCGGTTTCACCATCGCCGAGATCGAGCCCCGACTCTTCTCGTTCAACAACCCGGCCGGCGCCTGCCCGTCGTGCGACGGGCTCGGGATGAAGCTGAAGTTCACCCGTGACCTCGTGGTGCCCGACCACGACAAGAGCCTGCACAAGGGCGCGATCGCGCCCTGGGCCAAGGGCCCCTCCCCACTCTACACCCAGACCCTGCAGGCGCTCGCCCGGCACTACGGCTTCTCGATGGACGAGCCGTGGTGGAAGCTGCCGGAGAAGGCGCACGACGTGGTCCTGAACGGCTCCGGCGCCGACAAGATCCACTTCGTCTACGACGACAACGCCCGCAAGTACGAGGTCAGCAAGACCTTCGAGGGCGTGCTGCCCAACCTCGAGCGTCGCTGGCGCGAGACCGACTCCAGCTGGGTGCGCGAGGAGCTCGGCCGCTTCCAGTCGGAGACGCCGTGCGAGGTCTGCGGCGGCGCGCGCCTGAAGCCCGAAGCGCTGGCGGTGAAGATCGCCGGCAAGAACATCGCCGAGGTCTCGACCCTGGCGATCAAGCCCGCGCGCGACTGGTTCGCCTCGCTCGACGACCGGCTGACCGACAAGCAGATGGAGATCGCGCGGCGGATCCTGAAGGAGATCAACGACCGGCTGAGGTTCCTCGTCGACGTCGGCCTCGAGTACCTCAACCTTTCGCGCTCGTCCGGCACCCTCTCGGGCGGCGAAAGCCAGCGCATCCGGCTCGCGAGCCAGATCGGCTCGGGTCTCACCGGCGTCCTCTACGTCCTCGACGAGCCCTCGATCGGCCTGCACCAGCGTGACAACGCGCGGCTGCTGGCCAGCCTCAAGGGTCTGCGCGACCTCGGCAACTCGGTGCTGGTGGTCGAGCACGATGAGGAGGCGATCCTCACGGCCGATCACGTGATCGACATGGGCCCGGCGGCCGGGATTCACGGCGGCCACGTCGTCGCCGAGGGCAAGCCCGCCGACATCATGGCCAACCCGAAGAGCCTCACCGGCCAGTACCTGACCGGCGCGCGCGAGATCGAG